>JAKAGF010000006.1 GCA_021825805.1 Nitrospirota bacterium | reverse complement strand
CCGGGCGCGCCGTAGATCTCGTTCATCGACTCCCGGATGAAGGAGAGGGACTGCCCGATGATAACATCAGCCAACATGCTGAGTTCGAGCATCACATCAACGAGGTCGGCCTTCCTGAGGATGTCCCTGAGGGCTATTTTCAGGATCTCTTCCATCCTGAACATCCGCACAGCGGTCATCTGCGCGTGATGGGCAGATGCAGCCGCTGACCTGTCCGACGGCTCTCCCGGCGCAGCCAGCCTTTGTCTCAGGCGGAGGGCGAGCTGTTCCCTCTCCAGGGGGGTATCCAGGTTCCGGAGCGCCTGAAAGAGGATATCAGGACGCATCCTGCTGAAGTTCGCGAGAAACTGGCTGTTGCTGAAGAGAAGGGCGGCGCTTCTGGCGTGAACTGCGATCTCGTCGGCCCTGGAGGGGTTGTCTTCGAGAAAAGAAACAAGGTTGTGTTCGGCCCTCTCGGGGTCAGGCGTCGTCTCCGCGACAGCCTTGATCTGTTTGTCCGTCATCACCTACAATGATACACAAAAGGCCGAAAAGCTGCATCCATGAAAGGCGAATTCCCTACGCCCTCTCCCGGTCCCAGAGCCTCGGGTCGATGGAATCCCTGATGCCCTCGCCCAACAGATTATACCCAAGGACCGTAATGAGGATGGCGAGGCCCGGGAAGACGGACAGCCACCAGGCGATTTCCATATTATCTTTGCCGAGCGTCAGAATGTTGCCCCAGCTGGGCGTCGGCGGCTGCACCCCTATGCCGAGAAAACTCAGGGACGATTCCACAAGCACCGCCCCCGCTATGCCGAGGACAGCGGAGATGAGCACCGGCGCCAGGCTGTTTATCATAACGTGCCTGAAGATGATCCGCAGGTCGCTTGCGCCGATCGCCCTGGCGGCCAGCACGAACTCACGCTCCTTTAGAGACAGAAACTCGGCCCGCACCAGCCGGGCAACGCCCATCCAGTGCGTAAGGCCGATCACGATCATTATATTCCAGATGCTCGAACCGATGAAGGCGATGACCGCGAGGATGAGAAAAAAAGTGGGGATCGACAGCATTATATCGATGAACCTCATGATCACCCTGTCGGTCCAGCTGCCGTAATAACCTGAGAGTGCGCCCAGCATCATGCCGATCGCCGTTGCGATGCCCACAGCCACGAACCCGACGGCAAGAGAGATGCGGGCCCCCCATATCATCCTGCTCAGTACGTCCCTGCCGAGGTCGTCGGTGCCGAGGGGATGATGGATGCCCGGAGGCATGAGCACGTGGCTCCGGTCGATGGCGTTCGGGTCATAGGGGGACACCACAGGGGCAAGGACGGCGATAATGAACAACGACAGCACGATCACCCCGCCGGCGACCGCCAGACTGTTATTGCTGAACCTTCTCCAGAATATGCCCCGCAGGGTCTGATTTCCCACAGCTACCTCGCCCTGATCCTTGGGTCAGCCAGCATGTATCCCACGTCAGCCAGCAGGTTTCCCAGGAGCGTCAATATCGCTCCGATCGTCAGTATCCCCATGACCGTCGGATAGTCCCGCGTCATGACGCTCATGTAAAACAGCTGCCCCATGCCCGGTATGCCGAAGATGTTTTCGAAGATCACGCTCCCGCCCACCAGGCCTCCGACGCTCAGGCCCGCGAGGGTGATTATGGGAAGCAGGGCGTTTCTGAAGGCATGACGGTATATCACCAGTCTCTCCGGCAGGCCCTTTGCCCTTGCCACGGTGACGAAATCCTGCCTGATCACCTCGAGCATGCTGCTCCGCATGAACCGGGAGTCAGCCGCAAGCCCGGTGAAGGCTGAAACAAAGATCGGGAGTATGAGGTGCCTGGTCAGGTCCCAGAGCTGCCCCGGGCCTGAGAGGGACCAGTAGTTCATCGACTTGAGTTGTGATATCGGAAGCCAGTGAAGGTGTACGCCGAATAGTATCATAAGAAGCAGGGCGAGCCAGAAAGACGGCATCGCAAAACCGATAAAAACGGCTGTTGTTGATATCTTGTCATAGACAGTGTTCTGATGCGTGGCTGAAAAGATCCCGAGCGGCAGGGCGACAAGCAGGATGACGATCATCGAAAGAAGATTGATCATGAAGGTGACGAAGAGTCTCCGCTCTATCAGAGGCTTCTTTGCGTCCCAGATCTTGTTCATGACCGGCCGGTGGTCAGAAGAGAAAGACTCGCCGAAGTCGAGCCTGACGATCCTCTTCAGCCAGCTTCCGTACTGGACGATGACCGGTTTGTCGAGGCCGTAATATTTTTCGAGCTTCTCCCGCGCCTCGGGTGTGATTTTCGGGTTCAATTCAGTGAAAATGTCCGTGGGCTTGCCGGGCGCGAGATGGATGATGAAGAACGAAATGAGGGTGATGCCGAGCAGGGTGGGGATCATTTCCAGCAGACGCTTCAGCAGGTAGGCCGACATCTATGGTTCCATCCTGTGGCGCTGCAACCCGGCAGGCACATACCACTTGGGCAGATTATACGCTATCCCGATAGGCGAGGGTTGTATCCCCTTGAACCTGTTGTTTACTATGGGCGTAGCGTCGGGCACGTACAGAAATATATAGGGCAGCTCATCGGCGAGGATCTCCTGGATACGGAAATATGCCTTCTTTCTTTCCTCAACGGCAAAGGTCCGCCTGCCTTTTTCAAGGAGATCATCGACCTCGGGATTTCCATAGCTGACGAAATTGAACTCCTTTTCTTTTGTCTTTGAAGAATGCCAAATGTCGTATTGATCGGGATCGAGGCCTATGGACCAGCCGAGGATCACCGCCTCGAATCGCCGTTTGTCGATGAACTCATTCACGAAGGTGGACCACTCTATCGCCTCTATCTTTACCTTTATTCCAACCTTGGCGAGCCGCCACTGGATAATGGTCGCCGTATTCATCCGAAGGGAATTTCCCATATTGGTGCGAATCGTGAACTCAAAGGGCCTGCCGTCTTTTTCCAGAATACCATCTCCGTCGGCATCTTCCCATCCAGCCTCCTTCAGAAGCTGCCTCGCCATCGCGGGGTTGTATTCGTACTTTTTCACGCCGGGATTGTACGGCCAGGTATTCGGGACATAAGGCCCGGTCGCGGGGCTTCCCAGGCCGAAAAGCACCACGTCCACCAATTCGCTCTTGTCTATGGCGCAGGCGATCGCCTGTCTCACGCGCCTGTCTTTGAAAAAGGGGTGTTTGAGATTAAAGCCCATATAGGTGTACACGAACTGGGGATAGCGGAATTTCCGAAAATTATTGCGAAAAAATTCGGTCTCCGTCTGCTTGGTGTATTGGACAGGCGTAAGGTCCATCATGTCCACTCCGCCTGCCTGGAGTTCAAGGAACATGGTGGCGCGGTCAGGTATTATCCGGAAGATGTAATGATCGAGGCGTGGTCTGCCGTCAAAGTAGTCCTTGTAGGAGTCGAGGATCAGTTCCTGTCCCGGCGACCACTTTACGAGTCTGAACGGGCCGAGGCCGATGGGGTTCCGCGCAAACTCGGTCTTGGCGATATCTTTTCCCTCAAGAAGGTGCGCCGGAAGCACTACCAGCCCTCCCCATGAGGTGAGGGCCGGAGCAAAGGGTTTTTCATAGATGACCCTGAAGGTGTATTTGTCAAGGACCTCAGCCTTCTTGACCTGCTTGAAATCCTCGCTGTATGCGGTGGGAGTCTTCTCGTCGATGATCGTCTTGTATCCGAACATCACGTCATGAGCTGTAAACTCAACGCCGTCGGCCCACTTCACGCCCTTTCGCAAATGGAAGGTGATTATGAGTCCGTTTTTCGAGATATCCCAGGATTCGGCGAGGTCTCCGATCACGCTGAGGTCGGTTCCGTATTTCACCAGGCCGTTAAAGATAAGACCGGCAACAGCATGTGAGGCATTGTCTCCGGCAAGCATCGGGATCAGCACCGTTGGCTCGCCAATGGAACCTTCCACAAGGGAATCTCCGTATGCAGGTTCTTCGTCCACGGCAACCGGCGCAACCGGCGCAGCGGTCTCAGGCCTGCCCTTGCAGCCTGCACCGCAGACAGCAATCATAAGGAGCAAGCTGAAGAAGAAAGATTTATTCATTCTTTTAGAAGGATACCCCAAGCATTTCCTCTTTTTCAATTGGAAGCGTAACGTCAGAGTGAATGTATGCCGGTCGCCTGCGACTGAAGGTAATTGCGGAGGTATTTCCCGGTGTGGGATTTTTTCGATCTGACGATCTGTGAAGGCAGCCCCTCAAAGATAATCTCGCCTCCCTTGTCGCCCCCTTCGGGGCCGAGGTCGACAATCCAGTCCGCAGCCTTGATGACATCGAGGTTGTGCTCTATCACGAGGACCGTATTGCCGGCCTGTATGAGCCGGTGAAAGACGTTCAGAAGTGACTGGATGTCAACAAAATGGAGTCCCACAGTCGGCTCATCGAATATATAGAGGCACCCTTCCTTATTCCCCTCCCCGGCAAGGGTGGGAGAGGGGGGTTGTCCCATCTCAGCGCAGATCTTCAGCCGTTGGGCCTCGCCCCCGGAAAGAGATGTCGCAGGCTGGCCGAGCCGCAGGTATCCCAGGCCTGTTTCCATCATCAGCCCCAGTCTTGACCTGATAGCCGGGATGTCATCGAAAAGACCATAAGCCTCTTCAACGGTCATTGTCAGCACATCGTGGATGCTTTTGTCCCGGTACCTGACCCGCAGGGCCTCCGGCAGGTAACGCTTGCCATCACACTTTTCGCAACGGATGTAAAGGTCCTCGAAGAAGTACATCTCCATGAGTTCATACCCCTCTCCCTTGCAGGTCTCGCACCTGCCGCCGGGCACATTGAACGAGAAGAAGCCGGGGCCGTAGCCATAAGCCTTCGACTCACGCTGTTCAGCATAGAGTTTCCGTATATGGTCGAAGATCTTGAGGTATGTGACCGGATTTGACCGGGGGCTCTTTCCGATGGGTGACTGGTCAATGAGCTTGACCCCTGCAATCATTTTTTCTCCCTCAATGCGGTCATAGGCAAGGGGCGGCTCCGTCTCTGCCCTGAATGATTTCGCAAGGGCGCGATACAGTGTCTCCACAACAAGACTGCTCTTGCCTGAGCCCGACACTCCGGTGACGAGGCAAAGCCTTCCTATGGGAATGGTAAAATCGACTGCCTTGAGGTTGTTGCCCCGCGCGCCGCAGAGGGTCATGGTTTTGCTCGCGGTAGCCCTGTGCTTATGTTGGATCTCGACTTGATCGATTCCCCTCATGTAGCGGGAGGTGAGGGTCTCCGCCTTCAAGAAATCTTCAGAGGGCCCTGAAAATACCACTTCGCCGCCTTTATGCCCCCCCCCTGGACCCAGCT
Organism: Nitrospirota bacterium; assembly: GCA_021825805.1. Lineage (GTDB taxonomy): Bacteria > Nitrospirota > Thermodesulfovibrionia > Thermodesulfovibrionales > UBA6898 > JAKAGF01. The sequence continues at coordinate 25,079 of JAKAGF010000006.1, read as the reverse complement.
CTACGATCCACCTGGCCTTTTCGATGATGCCGCGGTCGTGCTCGACCACGATCACCGTGTTGCCCAGTTCGGAGAGCTGGTTCATGATCGCGGCGATCCGCTCGGTATCCCGGGGATGAAGCCCTACCGTTGGTTCATCCAGGACATACAAGGTACCGGTAAGAAGAGAGGCGAGCTGGTTGGAGAGGTTGATGCGCTGGTATTCTCCTCCTGAAAGGGTCTTCCCGTAGCGGTCCAGGGCAAGATAATCCAGGCCGACCTTGTTCAGGAACCCGAGTTTCATCAGTATCTGCCGGACCAATTCCTTTGACACATCTTTTCTGAAAGGCCCCAGATCGAGATCAGAGAAGAATCCGAGGGCCTTCGAGATCGGAAGGCCGCAGAGCTCCGCGATGTCGAGGCCGGAGACTCTGTAGGCGAGCGCTTCCTTCTTCAGTCTCTTACCGTTGCAAACCGGGCAGGTGAACCCACGACGGTACCTGCTAAGGAAGACACGGACGTGAAGCTTGTAGCGCCTTCCCTCAAGGTCTTCAAAGAAATCGTTAATACCGTAGAACCCGTCAGCCCCCTTGTAGAGCAGGTCCCTTTCTTCAGGAGTGAACGCCTTGAAGGGCTTATGGACATCAAGGCCGGAATTCTTGCCTTTGGCGAGCGCCTGTTTTTTCCACCATCGGCAGGCAGGCTTGTTCCATGGATCTACAGCGCCCTGACTGAGAGAGAGGGTCTTGTCCGGTATGATCAGGTCTTCGTCGTAGCGGAGGGTGTTGCCGAACCCCTTGCACTCAGGACAGGCGCCTATGGGATGGTTAAAGGAAAAGAGCATGGCAGACGGCTCCGGCAGAGCAATGCCGCATTCCTCGCAGGCGTTCTCCGCTGAGAATTCCCTGGCAAAGGGAATGGCCCCATTGCGCATGAAAATAATCCGCAGATGCCCCTTGCCCTCTTTCCATGCGATCTCGAGTGAATCAGAGAGCCTCGGCTCGTCTTTCACGATCAGCCTGTCGAGGACAATGTCCAATGATGAGTCCCGGCTGATACGAGATGACTTTTTCAGGGCAGCCACTTCCGTGCGAGCCTGGATATCAATGATATCCTTTATCTCGCCATTGATCCATATCCTCGAGAACCCCAGCCTCGCAAGCTCCTCAATCGGCCGGCCGGTCCTGAAGGAGACGACGATCCGTTCGCCGAGGTGTTTTTCGACGAGTTCAGCGGCGATCTGTGAAGGGTCCCACTTGCGGACCTCTTTTCCGCAGCCTGGACAATGGGGAACGGCTATCTTGGCGTAAAGGAGGCGGAAGAATTCATAAAGCTCGGTCAGGGTGCCGACAGTGGAACGCGAGCCCCTGACAGGGTTCTTCTGTTCCAGGGCTATAGCCGGCCTGATGTTCCTGATCGCATCAACGTCCGGACGGTCAAGCTTTTCGAGGAAAAGCCGGGCATAAGTTGAGAGGGATTCGATGAACCGCCACTGGCCTTCGGCGAAGATGGTGTCAAAGGCAAGGGAAGATTTTCCCGAACCTGATACGCCGGTCACGGCTATAACCGTATCATGAGGCAGAGAGAGGCTTATGTTCTTGAGGTTATTCTGCCTCGCCCCTTCAATAACAAGGTCCTTTGAGGACATTTATTTTCTTAGCCCGCTGCACGGCAAGAGCTTTATTTTTTCACATTAGAAATTCTTGTTGTTGTTGCAGTCAATAGCGAAACCGTCGCCATCCACCCTCGTGCCGGTTTTGCCTATTGCCGTCCCGATAAAACACGGAGTGGTATTAGACGGCAGGTTAATAGTCGCGGATGTCAAATAAGGAAGCGGAACAGGATTAGGCAGTCCAACTCCCACCACGTTACCTGCATTATAGGTAAAAGCCAAATTTGCATCAGCTCCCGGCCTCCACCCTCTCAGGTTCCCGATCGTCGTATAAGAGCCGTTTTCGGCAAAGAACTGCTCCTCCAGGAGTCTGAGATTCTGTAGATTTGAGTACGCCTCCGTCCTTGTCGCGTTCTTTTGCTGGCCGATATAGGCAGGGATTGAGATTGCGGCAAGGATACCGATAATCGCGATGGTAATCATAAGCTCAATCAAAGTAAAACCTTTTTTCTGCATTCTTAACCTCCTCGAAGTTGCTCTATGCCTTCAAGAGTGAAATGACCCACAGACTGAATGTTACCACAAAAAACAGCAGTCCATAAAGGGCCTGTTTTGTACGAAGACGTCCGGCCTTGTCAAATGCCTTCCAGATGGTGAATAAAACAGAGGAAATCCAGCCGAGAAAACCGACCTCTACAAGCACTGACCATGCCGGATCAGGCGCCCGGTCGACCTTCATCACATATAATAACTTCTCTTTTTCAGTCTTCGCCTGATCTGGTTTAAGGGAGCCGTCCCTGATCAGTATCTCCACATCGAGACCCGCGATCTTTTCGTCGCATCTGCGGATCCATTCCCTGCCGGGGGTATAAAGACTTCTCGAAGCATAGAAAGAACTCCTTATCGAAGAATAGGCGAGGACAGCCCAGTCGGGCTTGTCGGCCTTTTCGAACATTTCTCCGATCTGCCAGAGTTTTTCGGCTGATTTATTCACATAGGGCGAGCCGGGGAAATAGAAGTGAAGCGCTAAATCATATTCCCTTATCGCAAGCTTCCAGTCAGAGGCTTCATAATATTTTTCAGCCGACAGAAAATGACTCCTCTCAAGATAAAAGACCTTGGCGCCCACCATGACAATAAAAAGGGCTATAAAAAAAAGCCCTTTAACCAGATATCTTTTTTGCATTCTTCTTTCTCCCGAAAACCATATTTCCTATCATCTCCATTATTCTTTCCGTCCTAAGTCTCCATGGAAGAACAACCGCTTCTCTGACAATGCTCCCTGACATCTTTGACGACCCATAGTTTCTTTCATAAAAGATTATCGGCATCTCACGTACCGGAAATCCGGCCATCGTTACTTGATATGCCATTTCGATCTGGAATGAATAGCCATTTGAACGGACACTATCGAGGTCGATGGCTTCCAGGGCCGCCCTGCTGTAACATCTAAAGCCACTGGTGAGGTCTGTTAATTCGAGACCCAATATCCTTGAGGCGTATAAATTGCCGAATTTTGACAACATAAGACGCTTAAAGTCCCATCCGACAACACTTATCGTTCCTTTCAAATACCTCGACCCAATCACGAGACCCTCATCGTTTCCCATCTCTTTGATAAACCATGGCAGGGCATCAGGGTTATGCGAGCCGTCAGCATCCATCTCTATTAAGTAATCATAGTCTCGCTCGAGTCCCCACCTGAAGCCTGTGACATACGCCGTTCCGAGGCCTAGTTTTCGCGGCCGCTCCAGAAGAAAAACGCGTCCCGTCTTCAACTCATATTCTCTTACAATCTGCGGGGTCCCATCCGTCGAGGCATCGTCTACAACAAGCACGTGAAAGTTCTCGAACTTCATCACGGACTCTATTATCATGGGAAGACTATCGCGCTCGTTTACAGTAGGTATGACCACAAGATTGTTTTTCATATCTCTCCGACTATAAGTATAAGCAATAGTCGTGCCCGAATAAAAGGTTAAACTTAAAGCTCGCCAAAGATTTCCATGCACGCCCTGAAAACTTGATCAACACCGATTCGAGCAAGACACGCAAATGGTTCTTTTTGATCGCATTTCAACGGCTTAGGAGAATATCTGAAGCACGGACTACAGGGGAGGCCGACTCTTACAACCTTCTGTCTTACTCCCCATGGCCTAACCCAAACCGGATTAGTAGGGCCGAAAATCGACACTGTCGGGGCCTGCATCGCCGCAGCCATATGCATGGGGCCCGAGTCATTGCTGACAAACAAATGGCATCTGCCCATAAGCGCTGCCGCCTGCCTGATAGACATCGCATCGATAGACAGAACCTTATCCGGCACTCTCACAAGCGACTTAATCAGATCCCTCAGGGGCTTCTCCTCCGGTCCCCCAAAAAGGAGAAAGGCACTGTCTTTAATTTCATTGACAAGAGAATCTATAAGTTTTGCAAAAGACTGCTCGGGCCATCTCTTTTTTCCATGATTCTTGAAAGTGCTTGTCCCCGGATGCATGCCTATCAGCAATTTCTCATCTATCTTCCTGTCCTTAATCCACTGCAACGCAAATTGCTCTTCTTCCCCGGTCAGATGTATCTCCATAGGATAATGTTTTTTCTCTTTAACCCCGAGAAAGTCAAGAAGCCTAAGATCCTCCTCCACGTTATGCAGAAGATCGTCCTCCTGCACTGTCTCGTTTTTCAGAAAGTTCAGCTCCCGGCAGTCCCTCCGGACATACCTGTGGCCTATCCTTGACGGACTTCCCGTCATAAAAGACGCCAGATTGTAATCTCTCCTGTTTGAGGGATAAAAATTTATCGATACGTCGTATTTTTTTCTTACCGCCAACATAAAATTTACGCTTTGCCACCTGGTAGACTCAAGAAATGGGAAGTGTATATTCTCTCTTATATGAGGATTGTTCATCAGGATGTCTCTTGTTGTCTTGAACATGTGAAGATAAGTAATCTCGACATCAAGTTGTTCTTTAAGATTTCGGATGGCAGGGGTCGACATAAGGACGTCTCCGATGCCGTAAAGAGGGAGAATCAGCACCTTTCTCATTGTACGTATTTTACACTTTTTTAATTTGATATTGCCCGTAATGGTATAATAAACGATGCATAAACGGTCGTTTCATTTCAGTCCAAAAGACAAGATTGCTTTCTATTGGAACTACTTCTCCTCTAAGGTCATTTTTCTCTGGTTCGAGGTGAAGAGACCGAAAACGACGGTATTTCTTTATGAGATCATCTACTCTTTTTTAAAGATATTCAACCGTTCTTCACTGTTCCCTTCTCCATTTTCTACTTCTCTAGTCGTAACGAGATTCGGCGCATTCAGGATCAGACCGCATACTGTTGACATGTCCAACTGTTCCCCTGCATTCGAGCGGAAAGATATTGACTACCTTTTAAAAACCATGGAAGGATTGATTAGAGAAGGGGAAAGGATACTTTTTTTTGATATCGGCGCAGATATCGGAACCTTCACAGTCACCCTGGGCAACAGGTACAGAGGCTATGAGAACCTCAGCATAATGGCATTTGAACCCGCCCTGTCAAGCTATGAAATATTAAAGGAAAATATCTCTTTAAACGATTTGTCCGGAAAAGCTGTCCTTTTCAATTTCGCTTTATTCAGTAAGGATAATGTGAAATTGGAATTCCAGTTCAATTCAAATGCGCCGGGGTCCAGCGGGATAAAGATGTCCATGGGCGGCGATGCCGTCAATGAGATAGTGCCGGCAAAAACACTCGACGCAGTCGTTGAAAACAGCCTCGACGGTTATGATGTATTGATATTTAAGATGGATGTCGAGGGCGCTGAAATTGAAGTGCTTAAAGGAGCGCTGAAAGCGCTCAACTCGGGGAAGAAAATTATCCTGCTCGTCGAAGATTTCGTCAACCCGGCGATCATAGAATATCTTCAGGGCATCGGCGCTGATTTCCTCTGTAAGCTTACACCATATAACAGCTGGTGGCACTACCGAAGAAGCTTGTAGCCTTTCAGCCCGATAAAGGTTTTTTCCTTTGCGAGACAATATCCTGAAGGAACTTTTCATACCTCTCTGCTATCTCGTCCCAGGTAAAATTCCCTGCATACTCCAAAGCCCTAAGCCCCATCTCTTTTCTGAGCGGTTCATTATCAAGAAGAACCTGTATCTTTTCGGCGAGGTCCCCGGCATCGCCTGTTTTAAAAGAGAGACCGAAACCGCCGTCAACGGCATATCTTAATTCCGGAATGTCGCTCACGATGACCGGTCTGCCGAAAGCGGCTGCTTCAAGTACAACAATGCCCCATCCCTCAAAACGTGAAGGCAGCACAAGGATACAGTCTTTTCTTAGGAGAGCAATCTTTTCCTCTTCCGTGATAAATCCGGCAAATTCGACTTTTGCCAGTCCCAGTCTCTTTGTCATCTCCTTCAGCCTGTGCTCATCCTTTCCCCTGCCCGCGAGAACAAGTCTTTCGCCAATGATTTTTATTGAAGAGAGCAAGACGTCTATGCCCTTGTTCTTGACATGCAGTCTCCCGATGTAGAGGACAAATGTCTCGTGGTTATTTTGTTCCCTGCTCGGAGCACTGACAAGGATTATGCTGCCAGTTATTCCAGCCGGTACAATAGCTGCGCCTTGAATATTAAACTTCCGCCTTGTCTCTTCGGAAAGAGCGGTAACGTTTCTGAACAGGCGAGGATACCACTTCTCTATCAGGTAAAAAGGAATTCCGAAAAACCACCATCGCCTGAGGATTCCCGTTCCCTCGCGGTGATTAACATGCAATACAACGGGTCTAGTAGTGAGTAGCGTTGAAAATATTGGATTCCAGGGCGCAAAATCCTCAATGATTATGTCAAACCGCTTGCTTTCTCTCTTTACAAATATGGCGGCTTCCAATGCAAAAGAAAAAGTGCTTAATGCGTAATTCAGGTCGCTACCTCTAAACTTAAAAGCGAGATTACCTTCGTTGTAATCTTCAGCCCCAGGGAAGCGGCCGCACACTATGGTAATTTCATGGCCTCGTAACGCAAGCCGATTACAGATTTCATACGCTCTGACTGCGCCCCCTCCGCCGACCCATGGGTTGCTGATATGGTCATAAATACAATATAGGAGTTTCATGTTCTCGCCCCTGAATACACCGCCGCATAGAGCTTTTCGTATTCATGAGTCATCCTTAGAACTGCAAAAAAATTAATCCTCTCTTGAGAAACCGCTGTGAAGTTTGCCGAAACGTACGGATTGTCAACCATGTATGCCACAGACCTGGTGATTGTCTCGACGTTTCTCGGGGGCAACCCTGACAACAGTCTTTCCTGTTTCGCGGTCTGTTCCCTTTTCATCCGTGCCGCTGCCCGACCAGGCGATCTCTATCCCCGCCGCGCGGAAGGCGACTTCCACAAATTCCCTTACGCTGTGAGTTTCCCCGGTCGCTATGACATAATCGCCAGGCTTTTCCCTCTGGAGCATCATCCACATGGCCTCGACATAGCTGACTTCAAAGGATTTTCTCAACGTCCCATAAACCTTATATCCCCTGCCGAGCAGATGCCTCGACAAATAAAGTCCGTCCTGACCCGTAACGCCCGTGATCAGCGCAATTTTCGACATAATGACCTCCTTGTCGGAAATCTATACACACCGACATTAGTTGCAGCAGAAACCGTCATTCCCGCGAAGGCGGGAATCCATAAAGGCACTGGATCCCGGGTCAAGCCCGGAATGACAAACTGTCCAATTATTAACCGTCTCATAATAGAATGTTCATTAAGCCGCATACCTTGTAGTTGCGTTATTGAAATATGAGCGCACGCGATTTGGAGATTTCTGGACGAACCTCAAATGACTGATTACGGCGCCATGCATTCGATCTGGAGTTGTAATAGCTTGTTGGCCGACAGCATTATTCTTAAGGTCATTCCACACTCGCTCGTCGGGATTAAGTTCAGGAGAATACGGCGGCAGGAAGAACAGGCGAAACCTTTTTTTGATGGATTCAGATCCAATAAACTTGGTAACGCTCTTGGCCTTGTGTGCTGGATGCCCATCGACAATCAGAAAAATCATTCTTTCGCTGCCGTGAAGCAGGCGTTTGATAAATTCAATAAACGTAGAAGCCCCTACACGGCCCTTGACAGTCATAAACCGAAATTCTCCCTGTGCGCTTACGGCAGAAATAATGTTCAAGCTGAAACGCGCCCCCGTGGTGCTCACCACAGGAGTCTTGCCTTTCTCTGCCCAGGTCGTGCCGGCATGATGATCCGAGCGTACCCCGGCCTCATCTGCAAAGAATATTTGAGCCTTAAGGCGGCGTGCACTGCTCTGAATACGAGGATACACCTCATCAAGCCACTTCTGAACTTCTTCAGGCTTTTGTTGATAGGCGCGCCATACCGGTCTCTGAGGAGTCAAACCCAACTGCGCAAGAAGTCTACACACAGAGGCTTTGCTCAGCTTTACGCCAAAACGGCGGTAAATCACTTGTCCAATCATCTTTGCCGTCCACAGCGCAAAAGTAAATTTCATTTGCAAAGGGTTCTTCATTGTCACAGTTCGATAAATCCATTGCACAGCCTTTCCGTCCAATTTAGGCGGACGACCGCCGCGCTTCTGCGCGTCAAGGGCGTCCCAACCTCCGTTTCGATACATGGCAAGCCAGCCATACATTGTTCTCCTGTCTATACCAAGAGCCTTAGCTACAATCTCAGGGCTTTGGCTGCCTTGTACACTCGTGACCGCACGCTTCCTAAGTTCCGTAAGGGTCCTGTGATCAAGTCTCCGACCATCATTTCTTTCCATACTTACAAGTATACCAAAATGAAAAGGTTATGTGAATACTATTATGAGACTGTTAATATGACTTTATGTACAATAATATTGTACAAATCGTCTCCTTAGCTGAATTTCTCAAATATATTTAAAATCTGCTCCGCCGACTTTTCCCATGAAAACAGTTTAGCCTTTTTTAATCCCTTTTTGATCATAGCATCCTGAAGAGATTCATCTGACATTACCGTCAGGATAGCATCGCGCCATGCATCCACATCACAGGGATCAAGAAGGATTCCGGAACCCTCCGCAATTTCAGGGAGGGAGGATGAATTGGATGCGATTACGGGTGTGCCCGAAGCCATCGCCTCAAGAGGAGGCATTCCGAAGCCTTCATATATCGATGGAAAGACAAATAGTTGCGCCCCCGAATAGAGCCGGTTCATGTCTTCATCCGGCACATATCCCAAAAACTTTATCCTCTCTTCGCTGAGTCCGAAATTACGGTACTCCGAATAAATTGAAGTGGTTTTCCATCCGGATGCCCCGGCAATTAACAGCTGGATATCCGGGATTTTTTGTCCTGAAAAGGCCCTCAGAAGCGTTCCGAGATTTTTTCTCGGCTCTACCGTGCTGACGGTGAGCGCATAATTTTTGTTCGCGCCGTACTTTTGGGCGATAAACTCCGATGAGGCAACTTTATCCAGCGGGGCAAATCTATCTGCTGCAGGGTAGGCAATGGTTATTTTATTGTCGGGCACATTCAGCACCTCACGGAGCGCATCCGCTGATGCCTTGGAAATCGTAATTATATGGTCCGCCTTGTCGATGGACTTTTTGAATATCAATTTTGATACGAGGCGATTATAACGGTTCATTGTCTCCGGATAATAATACCAAACCAGATCATAAACGGTCAGAACCTTCTTTATCGCCGCCGGCACGTAGGGTGGGAGCATCTGCCTTGCCGCCCAGAAAACATCTATTTTGTCCTTAACCATTAATTGCACACCTTTACTGAAAAGCCAGAGCGTGTTCCGATGAGATCCTGATGCTTCCCCGAATGTATCGGCACATCTCAACATGCAGTTTGCATATGAGGAGAAGTCGAAGCTGTTTCTGGTGTAAAGAAAGTAGTTATTATGTCTGTCTCTTTCCATAATGACGGACGCCATATTTTTCAGGTAGTTGGAGATGCCGGACGAAGCCTTTTCAGAAAGAGAAAACGCATCGATTGCAATATTCATGCTTTCCGGTTCCGCCTTTCAGAAAATAAAACGCGTGACATAACGGCCTTGACCTTAGCAAGAAACCCCAACATAGAAGGCGTCAGGAAAAAAATTATAAACCGCGCATAAACCATGTATGCCCTGCTTGAAGCGAAAAACCTCCGACGACAGTTCCTGCAATATATCATCTTGTTGAAAAAGAGCAGACTAGGAGAAATCATATACATATCGTTGTTGTCGTTTGCCACGCTGAAGTTGCCATAAGAAACGATAGTCCTGCAATGCGGACACTGGGCTTCAATACCGTCGGCGCCGACCTTAAAAGGTATTGTCCGGGGATAACGCTTTATTCCAGCCTTGAGCACCCTTACTCGTAGTTTATAAAACTCTCCCCCGGACAGGGAAGTGATATTATAGATGTCGAAAAAATGATTTCGAATGTAGTCGAGTTTGTTTTTGATAATCCCTTTTTCGACGCAGTGCTTATATATGGCGCTGCCTGTGCAGGGGAAAATAAAGTTAAGCAGTATTCCCGAATCAGCGTGCTCTTCCCAGAACTCAAGGGTTTCGGATGCCGTCTGTAAAGTTTCAGCGCGGTCCCCGAAGATGAAGTTTGCCTGTAGACTTATCCCTTTGTCCGATGCAAGATGAACAGCCCTGTGTATTTGATCGGGTGTAATATGCTTCTTCATGCTCTCAAGAATCCTGCGGCTGTAACTTTCAAATCCGAAACTGATAAGGTAGCAACCGGCGTCCTTCATTACGTTCAACATATCTTCGGACAACCTGTCCACCCGCATCTGGCATGTCCACTTGACTTCCCACGAAAGATTCGACGCAAAATCCCTGAACCTTCTGCAAAACTCATTAACCCGTTCTTTATTATAGGAAAATAATTCATCGTATATCGACACAATATTTATGCGATATTTCGGGATTGCTGTCATTAGCTCTTCCATAACTGAAGAAATGGACCGCTGGCGATATTTATTACCCAAAGGGTGATAACAGAAGGTGCAGAGAAAAGGACAGGAGCGGGAAGTTATTACCGGATAGACGCGCGGATGGTCGAAGATATCGTAAGAATATTCATCCGAAGGCTTAAGTGTCACCAGAAATCCCTCGTAACCCAATGACTCAAAGTCCGGAAACGGAAGCGCATCGAGATCAGGAACCGGCTTTCGCTGTTCAGTAATAACGAACGCTCCGTTCCTGAAAAAACAGATGCCTGAAACGGATGCAGGGTCTCTACCCTCCTCGATGCATCGGAGGAGCTCGACGATTGTCTCCTCTCCCTCGCCGATAACCGCGTACTCAGGGCGAAGCGCGCTGCACATAAGTTCCGGTTCCGAGGTTACGATGCCTCCGCCGAGGATTACCTTCAGACCATTTTTCATGGCATCTTCAATTATTTCTTCAATCTGCAGATAATGGCATGACAGCCCGCCCGTGGCAACGAAATCATATTTTTTCCCACGCAGGTCTATTCGGCTGGAGCCGTTGAGATTGATGCAATCAACATGATGGCCGGAACGTTTCATGGAAGCGACGATATAGGCGAGGCCGACCGGGATCAGCCCTGTTTTGGGAGCAATCACCAATATCTTCATCATGCGCCTTCCTCTTTTTTTCTCTGCCTGCCTGCTATCAGACGGTATAGACGCTTCAGGGACTCCGGCGTTACAGGATAGAGTTTATTGATAATGGCCAACCGTATGCTTTTTAAAATTGTCTCGGATGACAGAAAGCGCCGATAGCGCCGGTTTTTTAAGGCAACACGCAGTAAATTAATGTGGAATGATGAGAGTATGCCGCTGCGCAGAAATAACGGGAGGGCATCTCTGAATTGCGCAGAATCAAGATATTCAAGTATGCGGCGAACTATCTCATCCTGAGCTTCGGGTTGTCCGGCGCCTGCATTATAATAAGAGGCGGGGAAAATTCTAAATGCCGTAAGGGCTTTCGGTACATAACATGCGCCTTTTCTGAATCCAAGCAGCTGCATAACGAACCAGTCGCTGCACCATTTGAGATCAGGCATATAGCCTCCCGCCTCGATCAGCCCTGTCCGATTTACGATCGCCGTATGGCTGTCGATAGTGAATGACTTTCTCCTGACCAGATCGGCGAGGGCGTCCGGAGAAAAGTAATCGGGTTGTCCCGTCAGAAAAAGCGGGGCTTCCTTAATGGCGCCGGTAGCATCATCGAGGGTTGCCGGATCGGAGAAGCACAAGCCTGCGTTAGGGTGCAGCGACAGCATCCCGAGAGATTGTTCGAAAAAACCCGGCAATACAATGTCGTCGGAGGCCGCCCAAAAAATAAAGTCGCCGCCTGCCATCCGGAGAAGCTTGTTGCCGTTATGAAGAACGCCCCTGTTGGTTTTATTTTTTAGGAACTGCACCCGCTTATTTTCTTTTGCAAAAAGCGCAATTACCTCGGCGCTGTTATCGGTCGAAGCGTCGTCCACTATAATTATCTCATCCGGTTTTACCGACTGGGAAACGATTGCATTAAGCGCCTCGTCGACAAACCGTCCGTGATTGTAATTTGTTATAATAACAGTTAATGTGGGTATGTTGTCAGCATGCATAGCCTGTGCCTCGCAGAAATCATGATCGGGCTCCTTTGTATATAAATTTCTTTATTCTCTCCAAATCGAGCCCCGTCTTTTCGGAAATCGCATTTATGAGATCGATATCCTCCTGCTCGATGCTCCGCGTTGCAAACAGGGAAACGGCATAGCCGGCGAGATAAAGCGTCAGATATACCGGCAGCATCCAGAGGCGGAGAGGCAGGGACTTTGCCAATGCGAAAATCATAAGCCCGATGACGGCGGAACTAAGGATCGGTTTAATATAATGCGGCGTGATCGGATGAATGCCTTTTTCCCGGTAAATCATCGCCGACATTATAATATTCATGACGACGTATGAAGTAATCGTCGATACCGCGGCGCCGCCGGTGCCTAAATGAAAATGCTTGATAAGAATATAGTTCATAAGGATATTGAGTACGGCGGAAAACATCGAAATTTTCATGACCGCCCTTGATGCCCCGAGCACCATCATGATCGTGCCGTTTGCCCCAAGAAATGAGTGAAACAGAAAGCCTATCGACAGGATGCGGGTCGTTGCGGCGACATCAACGTATCCGCGGCCGAAAAAAAACTCTATAGCCATTTCCGGGAAAAAAAACAGTATAAAAAAAATCGGCAGAGTCGCCGAAAAATTCCATTTTGTAAGAACCTGATACCGCCGGTTCAACTCGGCATACTGTTTTCGCGCATAAAGGTTTCCGGCCACCGACATGAATGCAAACTCAAAGGCGCTTATGGGGAAAAAAAGGAGTTTTGCAAGCGACATCGCTATATTGTATCCGGCTGCAGATTCGGCGCCCATATAGCGCCCGAGCATGACGATGTCGGTCCAGTTCATGAAAATGGCGGTAATCCCGCCCATGAAGAGCGGCATGCTGAAGCGCAGCAGTTGTTCGGCAAAGGCATCATGCCGCAATGATACAGGATTTATGAGAAATCGGGCGAATCCGTAGACGCGGGCAATAAGCAAAAAGACGATGATCATTGCCAGCGCGTACGCATAGATAACCCCTCTGAATGGGCCTCTGAAAATGAAAATAACGGAGATGAACACAAGGAACAGAAGCGGCTGCAGGGTTTCCGAATAAATACGCGGCCTGACTATGTTGAAGCCGCGGGAGACTCCGATAAGAACATTGGTCAGAACGCTGAAGGGGACAAAGATGGAGATTATTTTGAGAGGCGCTTCAATAGCCGGCATGTAAAAAAAATGCTCCGCGACAATGCCTGAAAAAAAGAAGAGAATGATGCCCGCAGAAAAAGCAGTGACGATCCCGAGCCCTACCGACGCGCGGGATACTGCGAAAGCGTCATCCTTTCTCCCTTCGCCGAAAAAAATAGAAATATATCTGGAATTTCCTTCGGGAATTCCCAGGGCGGAGATCAGAGAAGAAATGCCCGCGACGGCAACGGACAGCGAATAAAGGCCGAGTTCCTCCTTAGTTGTATTTCTGACGATTATTATTTTTGAAACAAACCATAAGATGATGCTGCCCACCATCCCGGCAAGAACAAGGACGGAATTTTTGAAATCCGATACTATAGTATGGTTTTTACCGGCGGTTGCCATAATTTAAAAGCCTGCGCAAGCATCGAGGAATAGCCCGAGCATCTTCTCCGAGAACTTTTCCCAGCTCAGGTTATCCTTCACGAACGCAGCCCCGCGCGCAGCCATCGCTTCGTATTGCGCGGAATCATTATTTATATTCATAATTGCCGTCGCATAATCGGCAGCGACAACGCCTATCCTCTCTCTGCTAATTATCTCCGAGGCGGTCATCTCGCTTGAAACAACGACCGGTTTTTTGGCGCAAAGCGCTTCAAACGGCGAGAGCCATCCGCCCTGTTCCTTTATCGGGTGAAGTATCACGTCCGAGGCATGGATCAAATCCCTCAGCTTCTGTCTGTTTAGATGACCCGTAAAGAGTGCATAGTCTTGAAGATCGTTCTGCCAGATATAGTCGTGGAGCGCCGTTTTATAGTCCCCTTCACCCGATCCTGCGAGAACGAGCATGGCATTGGGAATCCTCTTTATTAAGGTCTTGAGTGTTCTGAGGCTTTCCAGTTGGTTTTTCATCGGCGTAAGCATTCCGATTTGTAATATCACGAATTTATCAATTAAGGCAAATTCTCTCTTTGCCTTTTCGGCATCACCTACGCTGAAGAATTCGGAGTCTATGCCGTAGGAAATTATCGTCGGCTCCACGCCGAAGATTGTCTTAAACCTTTTCGCATTGAATTCGTCGGCAACCGCGACCCGGGAGATATAATTTTTTACCACAAACTCCTCAAAAGGCCTGATGACCATAAGGAATGCCTTAAATTTCAGAGAAAATGGAAGGCCGACGCTGATATGAAGCTCGGGCTCATTGCACATCCAAACAACGGGCCTCTTGCAGCCGAAGACCGAAATCTCAGAGGGAAAGTTGTGGATATTAATTACATCGAACCTGTTTTCCTCTGCCTTTATCGCTCTATTCAAGGCAATTATCTGTCCAATCCTGTCGGTCGGAGACTTTTCTCTAAGGATAATTTTCGTATCTTTAAGGTCGAACCGGATCTCCGGCAGGATTGAGGTGGTCAGTATCCCGTTTTCAACTCCATTTTCGGTAAGGTAATTAGCGAGCCTCACTATTAAAAGCTCTGCCCCGCCGTATACGGACAGGGAGGGGTTTACAATCAGGACGCGCATTATTGAGTCTTATTCCCAGAGAACGCCCAAACCCCGTGTTTCTCCGCCCTTTCAGATGAACTAAAGGCGCAGCATTTCAGGCATGACTCCGGTACCTTCCCAGTGGGCGTCACTACCAATTTCCTGAAGTCTCTATATCGCTTCGAATTCCAGATGTCCATGAAAGGGGCATCAAAGACATTGCCAAAGCTGATTTTCTTCAAAAACTCCCTCCTGCTTTGCATCAATATAGCGCAGTCCGGAATAACCGCCCCGTCAAAGAGTATGAACGGTTCGGACCACCGCACACATTCGCTGATGGCCGGAAGACAGGAGGCATCGGCATGTGAGAAATAAAGATTTATGTTGTATTTTAAGGCATTCTCATATACCCTCAGCCGCATCTCGCCAGGTATTTCATTTAACGCTATATACTGATCCTCTATGCCGGGAAACGCTATCAGCCCTATGAATTCCACACGTGCGCGCGCCCCCCTGTTCGGGAGACCGGCAATCAGCTCGACATAATCCGGCATCTCAGTGTAGTTCATCTTCGTGACAAGATACCTGAAATGCACTACAGGGAACGGAGAAGCCATATCGGACTTCAATTTGAGAAGCGTCTTAATATTCCTCAGCGCTTTTTCATAGTCACAGCCTTTTTTAACGGACTCGTATGTTTCCTTTGTTGCGGCGTCGAAGGAGATATAAATGCTGTTTACGCCGAGGTCTATTATCTTTTTTGCCTTTTCCTCATCGAAGAAATCGAACTCGTCCACAAAATTGATATTTATCTGTTTCTGCCTCGCATATTCGAGCATCTTTAAAAAATCCTTATGCAGAAAGGCGGAACCGATTCCGGCTATATTGATCCATTTTAGCGCCGGAATAGAGTCGATGACGAGCTTGAATCTCTCTATCGGCATCTGCCCCTGCGTTTCATTCCAATGAGTATGAGCGCAAAAAATGCACTTCTTGTTGCAAACTGTAGAATGCTCTATCTCCACTTTAAAGGGTTTCCTGAGTCGCAAAGGGAACCATTTATACCACCTGCGCCTAAGATCGAATTCTCCCCCCTCGTCATCTATAAATAATTTTGTATACCAAAAGGTATACCAGCTCTTCCAGCCGAACTTCCTGAACATATAACCGGCAAGAGGCAGGTACTCGCGCAAGACGTGCAAGACGTCGCCCGGATGTTTTAAGGGGTCTCTACGATGGTTTATCTTCTTTATCCGATCACGCAGCTCGGTTATGCTATTGCTAAGCATGTGCGTCAAGGAGCCCTTCGGCCTGTGAAATATCTTCCTTTGAATTGATATTCGTATACCGGTCGCAGATAACAAATGACCTGACGACCTTGCCGTCGTCGATGGCGCACTGAATGAGGTCGGGGAGTTCTTTTTCTCTTCTTTCATGGTGGATGGGTGTAACGTCTACATAATTAAATATGCCGCTATTAAAAATGCAGTTGCCGGTACCCATGAAGTTATTCAGGGGGTTGCGGGGTTTTTCGATAAGGCGGAATACGACATTTTTGCTGCTGTGAATAAGGGTATAAGTCCTCTTTATCCGTTCCCTGTCTTCCACCCAAAGCACGCCGCAAAGGGCGAACACGTCTCCCTTTTTGAACTCGTCAATCATCGGCTTGTGCCTCGGATTTACGAGTATTTCATCCCCGAGCAGGAGCATAAAGTCGTCGCCTGCAAGGGACTCTTTTGCGCATTCAATGGCGCTTACAAGACCTGTCTGTTCCCACTGGATGATATATTTGAGCCTTTTGCCTTTATAGCTTGAGCCGTATGCATTTATTATCTCTTCGGCGCGATATCCGACAACGACCAATATTTCTTCGATGCCCGCGTTGACGGCGCAGTCTAGGTTATACTCTATAACAGGCCGGCTCTTAACTTTAAGCATGCATTTATTTTTGTTTGACGAAAGCTCGTCGAGCCGCTTTCCCCTGCCGCCTGCCAGTATAAGCGCTTTCATTCGTTTCTACTTATCGTCACCGATAAAAAAAGGCCTGTTTTCCCTTATCCACCCGACGAGCGACGATATCCCTTCTTCAGGCATTACCTTTGGAGACCAGCCAAGCCTGGTTTTAGCCTTCGATATGTCGCAAATAAAATACCGCAAGTCCCCGTGTCTGTCGGCAGCAAACCTGACATCCGGCCTCCCGCCGTTTATCTTCTCAAGCATGTCTATGCATTCAATAAGTGAAGTGGCGGTAGCCGGGCCGCCCCCGATATTGTAAATGCCGGGTCTCCTCGCCTTATAAAAGGCATCGAATGCCTCGCAAACATCGGTTGCATAAATTATATCCCTGACCTGTTTGCCCGAACCGAAAATCGTTATCGGCCTGCCTAAGACGCTGCGTATCGAGAAATTCGCGACCCATCCGTGATCCTCTCCGCCGAACTGCCTCGCGCCGTAAATCCCCGTAAGCCTAAAGCTTGCAGCTTCAACTCCATAGGTGTCCGCATATGTCTTCACATAGAAGTCTGCTGCCGACTTAGAGGCATGAAGAGGCGTCAGCGTTCCTTCAAGTATCGGATGTCCCTCATCTATGCCTTCCGGTTCCCTGATATATCTTCTGCTGCCCTCTTTCAGAGTTTCATTAATCCTGTTGCCGTAAACATGGACTGTGGCGCAGCTTGCAACCGGAACCTTCAGCTTCCGGGCAGTTTCAAGCACATTAAACGTGCCTATAACATTCGTCGAAAGATCAAGGTGCGGATCCTCCCAGCTTATTGTCATCGCGGGCTGCGCAGCTGTGTGCACAATATAGTCGCATCCCTGAGCATTACCGAGAAGTTCCTGATGGTTCCTGATATCGGCCTTGATCAGGCTCACACCGATCTTTTTCAGATAGTCCCAGTTATAATTTCTTGCCGCCTCAGCGGCAAACTCTGTTCTTTCAAGCTCATGCTTGGTCATGTTGTCGTAAGAGATGACCTCTGCCCCTCTTTTGATGTAGAACTCGCACACGTGGGAGCCCAAAAAACCACATCCGCCCGTAACCAGAACCTTCATTTTCTCTCCTCTATCCTGCCATTGTCCGCTGTTTGTTGAATACGAGGATACACCTCATCAAGCCACTTCTGAACTTCTTCAGGCTTTTGTTGATGGGCGCGTCATACCGGTCTCTGAGGAGTCAAACCCAACTGCGCAAGAAAGTCTACACACAGAGGCTTTGCTCAGCTTTACGCCAAAACGGCGGTAAATCACTTGTCCAATCATCTTTGCCGTCCACAGCGCAAAAGTAAACTTCATTTGCAAAGGGTTCTTCATTGTCACAGTTCGATAAATCCATTGCACAGCCTTTCCGTCCAATTTAGGCGGACGACCGCCGCGCTTCTGCGCGTCAAGGGCGTCCCAACCTCCGTTTCGATACATGGCAAGCCAGCCATACATTGTTCTCCTGTCTATACCAAGAGCCTTAGCTACAATCTCAGGGCTTTGGCTGCCTTGTACACTCGTGACCGCACGCTTCCTAAGTTCCGTAAGGGTCCTGTGATCAAGTCTCCGACCATCATTTCTTTCCATACTTACAAGTATACCAAAATGAAAAGGGTATGTGAATACTATTATGAGACTGTTAATAAGTCAATAGCCGTAATCCTCTTCCACTTCGTTAGGTTTTATATTACAAGAGATCGCACTTTTATAATAAATTGTTTTTAGAAATGAGAGTCGTTTAGGGCGATTGTCCTGCCGCCAACTTTAAGTCTCCTTGGATTACGTCAATTTCCTTCAATGCTTCCTTATTTTTAGAAACCGAATTCCTGACTTCATTTAAATATTCCTCGGCTGCCGCTATGCCTCTCCTGTCCGCCAGAAATTTCACATAGTCGCGCATAATGGCGAATTTTATACTGTTGTTATGGGGTAAGAAAATGGCGAGCCGGTAAAAATAGTCTGCATCGTTTGCGTTTTCTGCGGCAAGCAGGTTTGCATAATCCCAAATCGTGAAGAAATAACTCTTCGCCAGATCGACTTCCATGGTGTCATCAGGACGTTTTTCTGTGAGGGGGAGATAGTCTATCTTTCGGAAATCCTCCGCAAACCTTTTCTCGATATACGGGTTCCCGGCTTTTGGCAGGAGGATGAAGAGTAGAACATACCGCCTGACAAAAAAACTGTTCCTAATCTTAATGGGGAGAGAGTTCTCATTGCTTGCATACAGTCGTCCTTCATTTGCAATAGGACCAAAGTACCTGACCGACGTAGCATACTCATTGTAGAATTTCGGGTACAGCCCCGCATATTTCCAACTGGGCGAAAGCGTAAGCCGAAAAACATTGTCACCGGGTAAAGAGTCAAGAACGACCACATCATCTCTTAGCCTTTCGACGCCGAATCCGTAAAAGCTCAGAAAGCTGGGATTGTCGCCGAAGGTAAGGAAAAAGCTCTTGGGCTTCATGACCTTTGATATATCCTTGATCCAACTATAGGCGACAAAGTAATGGGAAAGGGTCGAATTCTGAAAAGAGATAACAACAAAGACAGCTTGAAAGAGGATAAGCGCCGATATCAATGCGGAAGATATAAGGAGCGAATGCGCCTTTATTCTTGTTTGCACAGCCGACACGCCGACAGATGCGATAACCGCCAGGACTGGGATAGACGGCAGGAAGTAGGGACTGATCACAGATATGTCCCTGAAAGTCATCTTATTCGCAGACGTGGTCATTCTTGCCAGAAGGACCCATATGCCAAGCGAGATAACCATATAACCAAAGATATTCTTTTTCCTCATGACCGCTGCAAAACCGCATAGCACAAATATCCAGAGTGCCGGATGAATTTGCTCCGACAGCAGGGTCCATAAATTTCTAACAGCGCTGAGCCAGAGATTGCCGCGTGCCGCAACCTCCTTGACAGCAACCAGAGTGCTGCCGGAAAAATCGGCCCTCAGAAAAACCCTCATGAAATCAAGGAAATCGTAAACCGGTGAATATAATAAAAAAGCGCCGGCCATGCTCCGCATGTATATGTAAAAGTATAGAAATAGCCCGACTATCAAGAGGACTGCGCTTAATGCCACGGTTCCGAAGGGTAGGTCTTTTCTTCTTACGCCACACACATAAAGCAGTGGAATGAGCATAAAACCGATGGTATGGTGGTTCCCCATTCCGATGCCGACGATAAAGGCGGACATCAAGACCTTCTTGAAAAAAATTTCTTCATTCAGGGCCCGCAAGCCGAGATAAAAAACCGACATGATCAAAAGAGAATTGAAGGCGTATATCCCCCCCTTTGCCATTGAGGACTGCAAAATAAAATTGGGGGCGGCAAGCATAAAAAGCGGCGCCAGGAGGCTCACCACCGGTTTCTCTGTAATATAAAGCGCTGCTTCATAGACAAGCAAGGCAACTGTCGCGGCTGATGTTGCGGCAAGCAGGTTCACCTTAAAGGCAACGTTGCCGAAAGGGATGAAGGTGAATATCTTTCCGAGGAGAACAAATAGGGGATATCCCGGCGGGTGGGCTGAGCCTAAAAAGAAGGATGCCGTCGAAACAAGACCGCTGTCACCCGGATAAACACTCGGAGACAAGGAATAAAAGAGTATAAGGGAAAAAGACGAAAAAAAAATAAGAAGCCTGGGGGAGAGACCTCCCCCAGGCAATAAATCGGAAAGTTCGTTCATTAATCTGAATAGATCGTCTTACCTAGTATAATGTTGCTTTGATTGTCGTACGCAGTGTACGCAACCTGGCTAACATTCACCTGATTGCAGTATATCTGCCCCGCTCCCACCGCAGTATTCCACAAATTCACACTGCCGCTCCATGGCGATTTCTTCCCCATACTACTCTGCGCCGTGACGTAAGAAGCGCAAACAGCGCTATTGAGCGCCGAATTTACCGCGTCAGAGGAGTTAATCTGACCGTCGCCGGTTGTATCGGTTTCTCTCAACGCCGCGCCGAAGCCTGTCTTGAGCGAAGAATTAAGCCATGCCTGGAGTTCCGGTTCAGAAGCAGAAGCAGCCCGCGTGATAGCCCCCTTCTTCGACCTTTCCTGCATGCCGAGATAGCCGGGGATGGCGATGGCGGCGAGGATGCCGATGATGGCGACAACGATCAGGAGCTCGATGAGGGTGAAGCCCTTCTGCTCCCTTAAATTATTCATTGCCTTAAACATGAAAAATACCTCCTTTGTTCTTTGAGCAGCCAAGGGCCGCTAAAATGGATCAGCTATCAATATAGACTAATGCTCTTAATATCACCACCTCCCGAAATATCATTTTTCAGAAAGTCTTATGGTTAAATATAGCACTTACTGTGCCATGGCTCAACACAATAAAAAAAGACTAATGCCTTGAAATAACAAGGATAAGATACGGCCCAATGGCAGAAAAGTCAAGGACAGTGACAATATTTGGCAGGATTGAGCGCATTTTGCCCGCGACGATGGGTCGTCATTCCCGCAGTTCGTAAGCGGGAATCCAGCCGTTTCCAAGCCCTGGATGCCCGATTGAAGTCCTCGGGCATGACAGCCTGGTATTAATACTATTTTGAAACTGTCAATAATGTGTCGTGGCTATAAAAAGACTGTGGTATAATCAAGAAAATTTTCGAGATATGCCCGCGAATGCCGAATGTACCGAATAGGACTTGACGCAGGTTCTGTCAGCGTTAAGCTGGTCCTGCTGGATGAAGGGGGCGGCAGAGGGCATAGCGTCTACGTGCGGCACAGGGGCCGTCCCCTGGAAGTGGCTCTTGCGCTTCTTAACGAGGTCGTAGAAAAACATCTCCATGCCCCTGCTGATCTTTCCCTTTCAGTCACCGGCTCTGCCGGGAGATTCTTGGGGTCCATCCTCAGGATAGACCCTGTCAATGAGGTTGTGGCCCAGGCCTGCGCCACAAGCATGCTTTATCCGCATATCCGGTCTGTTATCGAACTGGGAGGAGAGGATTCCAAGCTCATCTTTGTAGGCGGCGGTTCCGGAACAGCACGGGATTTTTCGATGAACTCGGTCTGTGCTGCCGGCACAGGGTCTTTCCTTGACCAGCAGGCAGAGCGACTCCGGCTTTCCATAGAAGAATTCAGCGAGCTGAGTCTCAGGTCGAAGAACCCGCCGCGCATAGCCGGCCGGTGCAGCGTCTTTGCCAAATCAGACATGATCCATCTTCAGCAGATAGCCACGCCTGTGGAAGACATCGTGGCCGGCCTATGCTTTGCCGTTGCACGGAATTTCCGGGGCTCCATAGCCAGGGGAAGGGAGCTGGAGTATCCGGTCTCTTTCCACGGCGGGGTGGCGGCGAACCGCGGGATGGTCAGGGCATTTACCGAAGTGCTCGGCATTGATAATCTGTTTGTCCCTGAAGAATATGCCTTTATGACCGCTATAGGCGCTGCCCTTAAGGATAGGGAAGGAGGCAGGGTCCAGGCCTTTGACCTGACGGAACTCAAGGCATATATAGCTTCGGAAAAGACCGCTGAGAAGGGTTACGCCCCCCTTGTGCTCGAGGGTGAAGACTTTTTTTGTCGTCACCATGCCGATAAACCTCTCCCCGGCAGCCGGGGTGTCCCGGCTGCCGGCGCATCGGCGGCAATATATCATACCTCCAGGACAACGGCATACCTTGGCATTGATATCGGATCCATAAGCACCAATCTCGTGGTGATAGATGAGGAATGCCGGCTTCTCGCCAAGCGCTACCTGATGACCGCCGGAAGGCCGATTGATGCCGTGATGCAGGGTCTCGGCGAGATCGGACAGGAACTGCGGGACCGTGTCGAGATCGCCGGGGTGGCCACAACAGGATCAGGGCGGTACATGATCGCGGACTACGTGGGCGCCGACATTGTCAAGAATGAGATCACCGCGCAGGCGACTGCTGCCGCGTTCATAGATAAGGATGTTGATACCATCTTTGAGATCGGCGGACAGGACTCCAAGTACATATCCCTCAGGGGAGGAGTAATTGTCGACTTTGAGATGAACAAGGCGTGCGCCGCTGGGACCGGATCGTTCCTCGAGGAACAGGCTGAGAAACTCGGCATCCCGATCAGGGAAGAGTTCGCCAGGTCAGCCTTTTCCTCCGGCAATCCCTGCAGGCTCGGTGAACGCTGCACGGTTTTTATGGAGAATTCCCTTATGGCGAATCTTCAGAAGGGGGCCTCAAGGGACGACCTCCTGGCCGGACTCGCCTATTCCATAGTCCAGAACTATATCAACCGTGTAGTCGGAAAGCGGCCGATCGGCAGGAAGATATTCTTCCAGGGAGGAGTCGCCTTCAACAAGTCGGTTGTCGCTGCGTTTGAGAAGTATGTGGGACGTCAGGTCACGGTCCCGCCGGATCACGAGGTGACCGGCGCCATAGGCATGGCCCTGATAGCCCGCCGCTGCATGAACGGCCTGAGGTCTGACGATGAGCCGGTAAGAAAGGCTGCTGAACGGCCTTCCACGAGATTCAAGGGGTTCGACCTTTCGAAGAGACCCTACGAGATGTCATCTTTCGAATGCAAGGGCTGCCCGAATGTCTGCGAGATCAACCGGGTGAAGGTGGAAGGGGAAAAGGGCTTTCTCTTCTACGGCGGCAGGTGCGAAAAATATGATGTGAAGAAGCAGAAATCCGGCGAAAAGCTCCCTGACCTCTTTGCCTTCAGGGAGGAGCTGCTCTGGAAGGCCCACCTCCGGTATTGTGAAAAACTGGGCGCACCGATACTAAAGGGAGGCACAGGGGGATTACCGAAGATCGGCATCCCTTATGTCTTCTATTTTCACGACTTCCTGCCTTTCTGGACAACGTTTCTCTGGGAACTGGGTTTTGAGGTGGTTGTATCCCCCAGGACGGACAGGAATATCGTGGATCTTGGTCAGGAGAGTGTCCTGTCTGAAACCTGTTTCCCGGTAAAGACGGCCCACGGCCATGTCAAATATTTCATGGACAAGGATGTTCAGGCGGTCTTTTTGCCGAGCTTTGTCAATCTCAACCACGGCAGTGACGCCTTTGAGCGCGGATTCGCCTGCCCGTATACACAGACAATACCCTATTCCGCAAGGGTAGCGTTCCGGCGCCTGCGGATACTTGCTCCGGTGATAGACCTCGGACGAGGCGACGGGTTCATCAGGAAAGAAATGCGGCATGCATTGGCCCCCTTCGGCGTTACCGCCTCCCGCATAAAGAAGGCCTATGCAGTTGCCCAAAAGGCCCAGGATACATTCGTATCCGAGATAAAGGCCAAAGGCATAGAGGTTCTCGCGGGCATTGACAAACGAACGGTGGTGGTCGTCGGCAGGGCGTATAATTCCTTTGACAAGGGGATGAATCTCAATATCCCAGGGAAACTGGCTGATATCGGGGTCCTATCGATTCCCATGGATTTTCTGCCATCAGACGCATCGGACCTTAAAAATGACTGGCCGAACATGTACTGGCGGGCCGGCCAGCGTATCCTGAGCGCTGCGCGCATCATAAGGAATAACCCCTTGCTGCATGCTGTCTATATCGGCAATTTTTCGTGCGGACCCGACTCCTTTATCATCAAATACTTTGAGGAGGAGATGGCAGGCAAGCCGTATCTGCACCTTGAGATCGACGCTCACAGCGCGGATGCAGGCGCTGTCACTCGGTGCGAGGCATTCCTCGACAGCGTTGAAAACCAGAACAGGACAGCATGGCCGCCTGTCATCAGCAGGCATCCGACCGGTTCTATAGGCATATCCCGGAGAACGGTCTACATCCCGAGGATGTCTGATCATGCCTTTGCGCTTGCCGGGGCATTCGAATACTGCGGGGTGGACGCCGAGGTCTTGCCTGAATCCAGCCGGGATTCTGTGGACCTGGGGAAGAAGCACGTGTCAGGGAAAGAGTGCTATCCGTGCGCCGTCACGACCGGTGACATGGTCAGGAAGATATCGGAACCCGGCTTTAACCCCGGACGGTCGGCATTTTTTATGCCGTCAGGGTCCGGCCCCTGCCGGTTCGGCCAGTATAACGTATTTCACCAACTCGTGTTGAGAGAGTGCGGGTACGGCGATGTCCCGGTTTTTGCGCCGAACCAGAATGAGAACTTTTACGAGCACCTCGGCATCGTCGGCAAGGATTTCAGCATGCGTTCCTGGAGGGGCATCATAGCTATAGAACTGCTCATGAAATGTCTCCACGAGACACGACCGTATGAGAAGATACGAGGCGCTTCTGACGCCCTGTATGCTGATTATCTCGAACGCGCCCACCGGTCTGTCAGAGGGGCTGACGGAGACATCAAAAACCTTCTGCAAAAGGC
>JAKAGF010000144.1 GCA_021825805.1 Nitrospirota bacterium | reverse complement strand
CAAGAGGATGACGGACATCATCTTCAAATGGGACGGGACACTCGACAAGTTTGTCGGAGACGAGATCATGGTATTCTGGGGAGCGCCGGCAACGCAGGAGGACCACGCGGAACGCGCGGTGCGCTGTGCCATAGATATGTCCGAGCGGCTGGACGAGCTGCGGCAGGAGTGGCGCCTGAGGGGAGTTGAGGGCCTGGATTGCGGCATCGGCATCAACAGCGGCGAGGTGATCATCGGCAATATCGGGGCCGCCGGCAAGAAGATGGACTATACGGTGATCGGCGATAACGTGAACCTTGCCGCCAGGGTCGAAAAACTGACGCGTGAATACGGGTCGAGAATACTCATCACGGAAAACACGCTGCAGCATATCGAACCCGGCATACAGGGGGGCAGGCTCGGGCATGTCGAGATCAGGGACTTGGCCTCGGTCAGGGTGAAGGGTAAGGAGCAGGAGGTCAGGATATACAGCGTCATCGGCCTGAAGCACGAGTAAGGGCACATCCTGTCAGCCGTATCTGTTTGTGCCTGTTTTCTTCCCGCCTCTTTTGGTATAGAATACATTCGCATGTTCCGGTGAGAGCAAGGTAAACACATGAAGGACAGCATAGAGACGATACAGAAAGACCCCTTTGGCGTGCTCGGCATGCGAAGGACGGGCGAGGACGGGGGCTCCGGCCTTGTAGTTAAGGCATTTCTGCCCGAGGCTGCCGAGGCATGGATACGGGATGACCGGTCCGGGGATGAGTACGCCATGGAACGTATCCATGCTGAAGGCCTTTTCTCGGTCAGTATCGCCGGCAGGGATGCGTTTCCCTACACCATACGGATAGCAACGCCGGAGGCCGGTATCAGGGAGTTCAAGGACCCCTATGCCTTCGCCCCCGTGCTTACTGACTTTGATCTCCACCTCATGGGGGAGGGGAGCCACTACAGGAATTACGAAAAGCTCGGCGCCCATCTGATGGAAATTGACCGGGTCAGCGGCGTGCATTTTGCCGTCTGGGCGCCGAACGCCAGGATAGTGAGCGTTATTGGGGATTTTAACCGGTGGGACAACCGGCGTCATCCCATGCGCCTGCTGGGGTCGTCCGGCGTATGGGAGCTCTTCATCCCAGGGCTTCAGGAAGGGGAGATCTACAAATTCGATATCAGGTCCCGGTATCACCGGTATCATGCCGTCAAATCCGATCCGTACGGCTTTTTCTTTGAGCTCCGGCCGAAGAGCGCCTCGATCGTCTGCAATATCGACCGCTATCCGTGGGGCGATGAGACATGGATGAAGAGACGGGCGGAGCGGAACTGGTTTG
Organism: Nitrospirota bacterium; assembly: GCA_021825805.1. GTDB lineage: Bacteria > Nitrospirota > Thermodesulfovibrionia > Thermodesulfovibrionales > UBA6898 > JAKAGF01. The sequence continues at coordinate 5,687 of JAKAGF010000144.1, read as the reverse complement.
AATCACCCATCGCCATATACGAGGCGCATCTGGGTTCCTGGATGAGGGCGCCTGAGGAGGGAGACCGTTTTCTCACCTACCGCGAACTGGCGGAGCGGCTGATCCCATATGTGAAGAAGATGGGTTATACCCATGTGGAACTGCTGCCGGTGTCCGAACACCCCTTGGACGCATCGTGGGGTTACCAGACGATCGGCTATTTCGCGCCGACAAGCAGGCACGGCAGACCGGAGGACTTCATGTATTTCGTTGACCAGTGCCACGACAAAGGCATCGGGGTCCTCCTCGACTGGTCTCCCGCGCATTTCCCGAGGGACGGCCACGGCCTGGGGTTTTTCGACGGCACCTGCCTTTATGAACATCAGGACCCGCGCAAGGGCGAACACCGTGACTGGGGCACCCTCATCTTCAACTACGGCCGCAATGAGGTAAGGAATTTTCTCATCTCCAATGCCCTCTTCTGGCTTGACAAGTATCATATCGACGGCCTGCGGGTCGATGCCGTCGCCTCGATGCTCTACCTTGATTACTCGCGCAGGCCGGGCGAGTGGGTGCCGAACAAATACGGGGGCAACGCCAACCTTGAGGCGATTGACTTCATCAAGAAGTTCAATGAGCTGACCCACCGGCATTTCCCTGGCGTCCTTACCATCGCCGAGGAGTCCACCGCATGGACAGGGGTAACGAAGCCGGTTTATCTGGGCGGGCTGGGGTTTGACCTTAAGTGGAACATGGGATGGATGAACGATACCCTCGACTACATGGCAAAGGACCCTGTCCACCGGAAGTACCATCACAACAACCTCACCTTCAGCCTCATCTATGCCTTTTCCGAGAAGTTCGTACTGGTCCTGTCGCACGACGAGGTGGTGCACGGCAAGCGCTCGATGCTCGGCAAGATGCCGGGAGATGAATGGCGGGAGTTCGCCAACCTGAGGCTCTACTACGGATATATGTACGGTCATCCGGGCAAAAAGCTCCTCTTCATGGGCGGCGAATTCGGGCAACGGATTGAATGGAGATTTGACCACAGCCTTGACTGGCGACTCCTGGAGCTGGAGCGCCATGCAAGACTGCAGCAGTTCGTGCAGACCCTGAACGCGATCTATGCGCTCGAGCCCTCTTTGCATGAGGATGACTTTGACCCGCGCGGCTTTTCATGGATCGACTTCAGGGACACGGAAAAGAGCATCATTTCCTTTGTGAGGCGCGGCAGGAGGGAAGGTGATCATCTTGTGGTTATCTGCAATTTCACGCCCGAGCCGAGGCATGGATACCGCATCGGCGTTCCGGAGGGAAGCTTTTACCGCGAGATTCTCAACAGCGACTCTGCTGAGTTCGGCGGCAGCGGAGTCGGCAACGGAGAGGGCGCGCAGGCCGCGGCCAGGCCCTGGCAGGGCAAGCCCTATTCAGTCGAATTGACGATCCCGCCCCTTGCGGTTCTATACCTGAAGCCTGACCGGCAGCAGCCTGCCGGCTTATAGGCGGGCCTGTTTTTCTTTTCCGCGCATTCCCGGCATAATCCCGATATAATGAAGAATGATCAGGCGTGTATGTCATCAGAGAGGGGAGGATAGCCGCATGTTCCATACAGCAGACCCGGACGACATAATCAGAGGCAGGATAACCGACGTTTATTTCGACAGGACGGTGAAGATACTCAAGGCAAAGGGTATGAACACGCGCGTAAAGGCTGAATTCATAGCCAAGGGCCTTCCTGAGGCATGGCCGTGGGGAATACTCGCGGGCATGGAAGAGGTGTTCCATCTTGCGAAACACCTCCCCATAAAGGTGCGCGCCATGAAGGAAGGGTCGATCTTCTTCCCCTACGAGCCGGTTATCGAGATCGAGGGGCTGTACCGGGATTTCTGCGTGTATGAGACAGCGCTCCTGGGGCTGATCTGTCAGGCATCCGGGATCGCCACCAGGGCGGCTCGTCTGAAAAAGCTGGCAGCAGGCCGGCCGGTGATCAGTTTCGGCGCAAGAAGAATGCACCCCATCCTTGCGCCGATGATAGAGAGAAACGCCTTCATCGGGGGCTGCGACGGCGTCTCTGTTCTGAAGTCCGGCGAGATCATCGGCGAGGACCCGATGGGCACGATGCCGCACGCGCTGATCATCTGCTTTGGTTCGACTGTTGAGGCGGTGAGGGCCTACGATGAGGTCCTTGAGCCCGGCGTCAGGCGTGTGGCCCTCATCGACACCTTTCTCGATGAGAAATTTGAATGCCTGAACGTGGCGGAGGCCCTCGGCAAGAGACTCTTTGCCGTGAGGTTCGACACGCCCTCCTCCCGGCGCGGCAATTTCTACCGCATCCTCGAAGAGGCCCGATGGGAGCTGGATACCCGCGGTTACGGTCACGTAAAGTTTTATGTGAGCGGGGGGATACAGGAGAAGGATGTGCCGATGCTGAACCCCCTGGCGCATGGATACGGCATAGGGACAAGCATCAGCAATGCGCCTGTGGTGGACTTTGCCATGGACATCATGGAGGTTGAGGGGAAGCCTGTTGCCAAGCGCGGAAAGTGGTCAGGGAGCAAACGGGTGCTGGAATGCGCTTCCTGCAGGGCCCGCAAGATCGCGCTGAACACCAGGGCCGGACATACCTGCGTATGCGGAGGGGAGTTCAGGGACGTGCTGCTGCCTGCCATGGACAAGGGTAAACTCGTCAGCCGCACCGACCCGCCGGCCAGGATCAGGAAGAGAGTCCTGGAACGCATCGCAGACCTTCCCCTGGAGTGAGACGTGGTTACCGTCAGGGCCGACATGTTATAATTCACGATGCAGTCGGGATCCCCGGAGGGTGGATGACCTGCGGCAATTCCGAAGATCATGGCACAGTTACGCGCACAAGGCGGATGCAGGTGAAGGTCTGCGAGATATTCACGAGCATCCAGGGAGAATCCAGCCACGTCGGCAGGCCATGCACCTTTGTCAGGCTCACAGGCTGCAACCTCAGGTGCATCTATTGCGATACGAGATATTCCTACGACGAGGGAGTCGAGCTGTCCGTTGATGAGATCATCAGCCACATCAGGCTTGTCAGCGTCAACCTCGTCGAGATCACCGGAGGGGAGCCGCTCCTGCAGGAAGAGGGAGTCCGGACCCTGATCCGCCTGCTGCTCGACGACGGGTATGAGGTCCTTCTGGAGACGAACGGGTCGCGCAGTATCCGCGATATCGACCGAAGGGCGGTAGTAATCCTTGACGTGAAAACGCCGGGGAGTCTCGTGAACTCCGAGATGGACCCTTCAAACCTCGATATCCTCAGGCCCTCCGATGAAGTCAAGTTTGTCATAACAGGACGGGAGGATTACGAGTGGGCCAAACGGCTGATGGCTGAGAAGGGCCTGCGTGACAAATGCGGGGTCCTCTTTTCGCCTGCCTTTGGGATGATCGCGCCCCATGACCTCGCAAAATGGATCATCGAGGACCGTCTTGATGTGCGTTTCAACGCCCAGCTCCACAAGTACCTGTTCGGCCCTGACAAGAGGATGGTCTAACGCCCCCTGGCGAGATAGTGTTGGATCTCGCTCTCAAACTGGCCGCTGAATATCCCGCTGCCCAACTGCGATAAAACCCTGTCAAGGTCCCAAAATTCAACGGCGTCTATCTCTTTGGGATTGAAACTGATCTCGCCTTCATGGACGCAGGAGAATGTGGAGACCAACTCTGATTCGCGGGAGTTGGCGCAGAGGTATGTATAGAGGAAGCCCGGTTCGCAGCCGGTGATGCCGAGTTCCTCCTGCATCTCCCGGAGCGCTGCCCGCAGGACTGCCTCGCCCGGCGCAACATGCCCTCCCACCGAGGTGTCCCACTTTCCCGGCGCCGTATCCTTTGACATGGAGCGCTTCTGGAGGAGGAGCCTGGATTGGGAATCAAAAACGAGCACATGGACGACCCGATGGATCAGCTCCGGGTCGCTGTGCAGGACAGAGCGGCGGGCCTGGCCGATGACGTTGCCTTCCTTGTCCACTACTTCGAGAATCTCGTCAGAGTCGCTCATTTCACTCCCTTGTGCCTTCAAGACCGCTGCTGCAAGACAGGCTTTATCACGCGGTCATGGGTTATAATAGCGGTGCCTTATCGTTCGATCCCGTCATTCGTCTCATCGGCCTTCCCGCGGTAAGGTCTATTTTACATAAGGAGCATAGAGTGAAGATAGCTATAACAGGACTTGCGAACTCAGGAAAGACGACTCTATTTAACGCCCTCACCGGCCTCAACGTCGAGACAACCGTTTATGTGACAGTGACCGCCGAGCCGCACATGGGAGTGGTGAAGGTGCCGGATGGCCGCATCGACAGGCTGACGGATATCTACCATCCGAAGAAGACGACCTATGCGACCATAGAGTATGTCGATTATATCGGCCTGACAAAGGGAGACATGGAGCAGAACCGGAAGGTCTTCGACCTCGTCAAGGACGCCGAGGCGGTTGTCCATGTTGTCAGGGGGTTTGCAGACGAGTCGGTGGCGCACCCTCTCGGAGGCGTGGACCCGCGGAGGGACGCGGAGACGGTTGAACTGGAGATGATCTTCGGAGACCTGGAACTCGTCGACAAGCGACTTGAGCGCATGGAACAGGGCGTCAATAAGGGCAGGAAGCCTGATGAGGCGGAACGCAAACTGCTCCTGAAGTGCAAGGAGATGCTCGAACAGGAGCGCGCCCTCCGGGACGTTGATTTTACAGAGGATGAGATAAAGGCGATGAGCCATCTGCAGTTCATGTCGATCAAGCCGCTTGTCATCGTCATCAACGGGGGCGAGGAAGATATCAAGTCTGAAAAGACGCAGGAGACCCTTGCGCTTGTCGGCGCCTTTTTCAAAGGCCGCCGGGTGAAGGTGCTTGGCGTCTGCGGGAAGATAGAGATGGAGATAGCCCAGCTCTCGCCCGAAGAGGCGAGGGCGTTTCTCGATGACCTCGGCATCGAGGAGCCGGCGCTTCACCGCCTGATCCGCGTGTCGTACGACCTGCTCGGTCTGATCTCTTTTCTCACGGCAGGAGAGGATGAGGTGAGGGCGTGGACGATCCGTAAGGGGATGAATGCTCAGAAGGCGGCCGGCAGGATACACTCGGACATCGAGAGGGGTTTTATCAGGGCCGAGGTGGTCTCCTATGATGACTTCATCAGCAGCGGAGGATCGATGTCAGCGGCCCGGGACAAGGGCCTTCTGCGGCTTGAGGGCAAGACGTACGAAGTGCGGGACGGGGATATTATCAACTTCCGGTTTAATGTATAATGGATGATAGTACGGCATGCCGGGCGGCGTAGGGGGGATATCCCGAGACGAATAGACTGCCTGGGGGAGTTCGCGGCTGATGCCCGCGGTTCTGCTACTGGACCAGATGGATGCGATTACTGAACTCATAAGGCGGTATAGCCTTGAAGAGGACCTTGAGCATATCATCATCCCTCTGCCCGGACCGGGCGGCACGGTACGCCGTTGCTTTCTCCTGAAAAGGCCCTACATCCGGGTGGTGTATCCGGACGGGAGCCAGTTGGATTTTCCGATCGCCGAGGCGATCGAGGCGATCATACGGTTTCCTGACCTTGGTCTGCGCGAGTCTCTCTCGCTGCTTCACCAGGAGCTGGATTCCGAGATAGAACGAATCTTTGAAGATAAAAAAGGAGTGACCTGAACAGGTTATGAAGAAGAAGATACTGATCAATGCCCTCTACGCA
>JAKAGF010000143.1 GCA_021825805.1 Nitrospirota bacterium | reverse complement strand
GAGCAGGGTGAACTTTTTGGAGCCGGTCTTGTGACTATGCAGCCCGGTTTCTGCGGAGGACCCCCTTTGAAAAGGCCCTTCAGCCCGGACTTATATCGTCTCTATCAATCAATCGCGGATTTTGGGTCGTATTCCTTGATCTTGCGGTAGATTGTCCGCCTGCTGACGCCGAGGATGCCTGCTGCCCTGGTCTTGTTCCAGAAACTCTTCTCCAGGGCGTGCAGGACTGCCGTGCGTTCTTCCGTCAGCCCGCTTCCGCGGTGAACGGGCGTATGCAGACAATGCGTCATATCATGAGGGAGATCGGCGACAGTGATCTGCTGTCCCCTGCAATGTATGAAAGCATGCTCAAGCTGGTGCTCCAGTTCGCGGACGTTCCCAGGCCATCCATATTCCATGAACATGCCCATCACATCAGGCGAGACGTCCTCAATCTCCCTGTTGAACCTGGCATTGAACTTCCTGATGAAGTGCTCGGTCAGCAGCGGTATGTCCTCCCTGCGTTCCCGCAGGGGGGGAAGAGAAAGCTCAACCACCTTGAGACGGTAGTAGAGGTCCTCCCTGAACTTCCCCTGTCTCACCTTATCAGGGAGATTGTTGTTCGTGGCCACCACGACGCGCACATCAACGTGTACCGGCGTGGAATCACCCACCCGCTCAAACTCCCTCTCCTGGAGGACCCGCAGAAGCCGCATCTGCATTTGGGGAGTGATATCACCGATCTCGTCGAGAAAAATCGTGCCCCCGTCGGCCCTCTGGAACCTGCCGATCTTGTCCCGGATCGCGCCGGTGAAGGCACCCTTCACATGGCCGAAGAGTTCGGACTCAAGGAGGCTTTCCGTCAGACCGGCGCAATTGACCTTCACAAGCGGTTTGCCGGCCCTGGACCCGCCGTAGTGGAGCGCCTGCGCGACCAGTTCCTTGCCGGTGCCGCTCTCGCCGGTGATGAGGACTGTTGTTTGCACGTCAGCCAGCGCCTCCAGGAAGGAATAAATCCTCTGGATCGCCGGGCTCTTGCCGATAAGAGAAAAATAATGCGTGCGCCCGGCCTGTTCGTCTGTCTGCTGTTTGTGCCGAACCGCCCGCTCCGCCACCTTCATGAGGTTTTCAAAGGTGACCGGCTTTCTGAGATAGTCAAAGGCCCCGTGTCTGACAGCCTCCTCGGCAGTATCAACATCAGGATACCCGGTGATCATGACAACAGGGCAACGGGGCTGCTGTTCCCGCACCGCGCGCAGCACATCCACTCCCGTTTTGCCGCCGAGCATGATGTCGGTGAGGATCAGGTCAAAGGCCGTATGCTCCAGCAGCTCCACCGCGCCGGGATAGTCGCAGGCAGTGGAAACGTCATAACCCTCGTGCTCAAAAAAGCCCCGGAACGTGGAACGGATGCTTTCTTCGTCGTCTACTACAAGGATTTTTGATTTCATGTCTTACAGCCAGGGTGTATTATTCTAAAGAGAGTTTAACAAAAGCAGCACCGAAGTCAAGCCGCCGGACCGGGCCGCGACATATCCCTGGGTAATTCCGGCAGGGCCTGTTATAATGAACTGGGAAGGCACGAAGGGCGCCGAGATAATGCAGAGAATACCGGTTGATGAGATCAAACCCCCGATGGTTGTCCACCCGCCTGATGCTGCCGGGTGGAAGCATCTCGGCCTTGCTGAGGGCGACATCGAAGAGGTGGTGTTCGGGACAGCGTATCCTATCCAGGATAATACGCCTGCGCCTGCAGGCCCTCCGGGATGCATCCGATGAAACAAAGACAGATGGAAAAACATTTCTCGGAGACTACGGGAAAACTGCACATCGCCTGCCCCCATCCCGCTGAAACCGGCGTCAGGGTGCATGTTGTCATCAAGAACGGCATCTGCTACCGGTCGGACTGCTGCCTGGTCATCCGCTGCCGGTTTAACCGCCTCCAGTCTGACATCAAGGCCCTCCTGTCCCTGACGTGGTAGACTTCTCAGGCAAATATAAAACAGCGATCCCGTGCGAAGGAAGAGATGAAAATGGCTTTTTCCTGCGCTCTTGCCGCCTGACCTTTGCGCCGTCAGGGCAGAGATATTTCTCCTCCGGGCTCCGGATATAGTATAATCACCTGATGCTTTTCGATGAGTTGAACATACCTGAACCCATTCTCCGGGGCATCCGGGAAGCGGGTTTCCTGCAGTGCACCCCTGTCCAGGCCGCGGCCCTGCCGAAGGCTCTGGCAGGCAGGGACATCGCCGCCCAGGCCCAGACCGGCACCGGGAAAACAGCGGTCTTCCTCATCACCCTCTTTTCGCGGATGCTCGCCGCGCCGGCGCCGGCGCACGGCCCTTCGCCCCGCTGCCTTGTCGTTGCGCCCACAAGGGAACTGGTGGTGCAGATAGACGCGGAGGCGAGGAGGCTCGGACAGTTCACGGATTTCAGGATCGTCCCTGTCTACGGCGGCATCGACTATCACAAACAGCGGGAGGCGGTCGGCGGCAATGTGGATATGCTCATCGGCACGCCCGGCCGTCTTATCGACTATCTCAAGCAGCGAGTCTACAGCCTGAAGAAGACAGAGTTCCTTGTCATCGATGAGGCTGACCGCATGTTCGACATGGGTTTCATCAGCGACCTGCGGTTCCTCCTCAGGCGGATGTCGCCTTACGACCAGCGGCAGTCGATGCTCTTTTCAGCCACCCTCTCGTCGCGGGTGATGGAACTCTGCTACGAGCATATGAACCTCCCCGAGCAGATCGTGGTTACGCCGGAACAGGTGACCGTGGAGCAGATCGAACAGGAACTCTACCACGTGGGCAAGGCGGAGAAGGCCGGCCTGCTCCTGGGGATCATCAGAAAGGAACCGCGGGGCAGGATCCTCGTATTCACGAATATGAAGTCCACGGCGGAAAAACTCGAGGCCCTTTTCAAGGCCAACGACCTGCGCGCAGCCGCGATCACCGGAGACCTGCCGCAGATAAGGCGGATGAAGCTTCTGAACCGGTTCAAGGAAGGAGACCTGCCGATCCTCGTTGCAACGGACGTGGCGAGCAGGGGGCTCCACATAGAAGGTGTGACCCATGTGATCAACTACGACCTGCCCCAGGACCGTGAGGACTATGTCCACCGGATCGGCAGGACCGCCAGGGCGGGCGCTGTCGGCAAGGCGATCAGCTTTGCCTGCGAGGATTACGTGTACGCCCTGGAGGACATAGAAGAATACATAAAGCAGAAGATACCGGTCAGGCCGGTTGACGACAGCATGATCGTGACCGACTATAAGCGTCCTGAGTTCCGGCCCCGCGTCAAGGGTCCGTATTCCGCTGCTGCCAGGGGAAAGGGGCCGCAGAGGCGCCACGCCGAAAGACCGCCGCACAAGCCGGCCAGGGCCGCTGAAAAACCCGCCGCCGCTCCGGACGACGAAGCGAAGAAAAAAAAGAAGAGGCGAAGGAGAAAGAAAAAGCCGGCAGGAGAGACCCGGGCCGGGGCGATACCTGCCCGTCCAACCCAAGTCCCTTCAGACTTGCCATAAAACGCCGGCGTTTCCTATAATACGTTCCCATGGGAGCGTCATCAGCGTGAGCGCGGGTTCGTCAAATTTCTTCGGCAGGATATATCCGACATACGACCACAGGATGCTCGTTGACGCCTTCGGCATCCAGCCCTCCGACAGGGTGCTCGATATCGGCGGCGGTCACAACCCGTTCTTCCGCGCTGATCACATCGTTGACTACGACCTGACCGACGGCGCGCACCGCAACGGCCAGTCCATACCTCCGGAGTTAAAAGACCGCTACATCAGGGGCGACATCCACCATCTCCCCTTTGAGGACAAGTCGATCGATTTCATCTACTGCTCCCATGTCATGGAGCATGTCCTCGACCCTGAGGCGGCATGCCGTGAATTGATGCGCGTGGGAAAAAGGGGCTTCATAGAATCGCCTCGCAAATGGACCGAGTTCTTTGCAGGCCACCCGTCCCACCAGTGGCTCATCGATGTCGTACAGGGGGAACTGATTTTTGAGAGAAGACAGTTCATCGAGTCGCCCTTTCTCAACACCCTGCTCCACGCTGTCTGGAGATCAAAAAGGCTGGAGGCCAACGCGCTGCGCAGCTTCCTCAACATATCCTGTGTCCAGTTCTGCTGGAACGACCGCTTCGACTTCAGGGTCGTAACCGGGGGTGGGAACAACTTCGACTACACTAATACAGAGCATGCGGCCCTTTCGCACTACCACTTTGCCCGGAATATCTTCCTGCTCAATGCCCCCCTTGAACACGGTTATTTCCATGCGAAGAAGGCCCTGTCGCTTATGCCTGATGATGACAGGTTCCAGATCCTGATCTCCGGATATGCCCTGAGTGCGAATGACAACGAGTCATGGGAAAAAACGCAGGCAGCCATTCGCAGACACAACATCCTGAGCAGCGGCGACAGGACCCTCCTTGCATTCGGATTCAAGAAACCGGCCCTTGCAAAGATCAGATCTTTTCTGGAAAACGGCTGACCCGCGCGGCAACTCCGCCGCCTGGGGAAAGCGCGCTATTGCTGAGCAGCGCAATCTGAGATATGGTGTAAACAGGACTGCTGCCGGACAACTTCCCTGCACAAGAAGTCCGCGGCTGCAATCCAAACCGCCCGTGCATGGAGGAGACCGATGATGAATAGAAATCGCATCAAAGCACTGCTTCTGTTTGCCGTCTTTATCAGCGGCGCGGCCCTCGCGGCTGCAGCCGCGGAAACAGGAGGGATACAGGACCACCGGCATCACATGCCAGGGCATACGCATGCCGCGAGACCGGACGAGGTGAAGGCCGGGATTTCGACGGAACCGAAGGACGTAGTCGCAGGCAGGCCTGCCGTCATCCTGGTTTCCCTCATGGAACCGGACGGCAAACCGATGGAAAACCTTTCAATCCACCACGACCGGCTGGTGCACGTGGTCATCGCGAGCCGGGACTTCAGCGTATTTGCCCACATCCATCCCGAGGATTTCGGCCCCGTCACCCCTGAGATGAAAAAGGCGGCGCGATACCCTGTGCGATTCACCTTTCCAAAGGGCGGACAATATATCATAGGCATAGACTTCGCTGCAGGCGATCGGACTTTCTCACGCCGTTTTCTGGTTGACGTCTCCGGTGAGCCGCGGACAGGCCCGCCGCGCAAGGACCTTTCAAAAGAAAAAAGTTTCGGGGACCTCGACGTGTCATTATCATACGTCCCTGAACATATCGCGGCAGGGAAGGAAGCGACACTCACCTACATGTTCAGAACGAAAAACGGACCTGCCACTGACCTTGAGCCGTATCTTTCAGCGCCCATGCACCTTGCGATAATCTCGGCTGATCTCACCCGGTTCATCCATACCCACGGAGAGCTGCCGGCCATGATGTCCATGGGGCATGACAGCCATAACCATACCATGGAGATGCAGATGCAGGTCCCGGAAAAGTTCGGCCCGAAAATCGAGGCGCATGCGGTTTTCCCGGCAAAAGGGCTGTATATGATATTCGGCCAGGTGGGACACAAGGGCAAGGTGATAGACACCGGCTTCATGGTCGAGGTCGAATAAAAAAGGGCCTGCTTTTCACAGACCCTTGATTTTACCTGGTGGCGGGAACTGGAACTGGAAATCCGTCTGCTGATAGTCTTTTTACGCCCCCTGCTTGCGGCGAGGATGTGTTCAGGGACTCAGGATTAAAGACCTACCTCTTTTTCTCCCTTTCCTCTGCCTCTTTTTTTTCAACAACGCAATAGATACCCCCCTCCTTGAGTCCCGGCCTGAAGCAGCCATTGCAGGAGATGCAGCGGGCCGGGGAACGGTCACCTTCCTGCCAGCGCTTGATGAGCCGCGGCTCTCTGATAAAGGGGCGCGACATTGCAATGTAATCAATGCCGTCACCAGCGAGGGCTCTGTTGATGACATCGAGTGTCCTGAAACCTCCGACCACCATGACAGGACAACTCACCGCCTTCCTGATTTCCCCGGCAAGGCCGGCATTGTATGCCTCTTTCTCGGGATTATCAATCTTTGTCCTCACCGGGCCTTTGTTCCCGGAGGCTGAGGTGCCGCCGCTGACTTCTATGGCGTCGATCTTCTCCTTGTCCAGCAGACGCGCCGCATGGACGGCATCCTGCACATCGAGACCGCCCTCAAGATTGTCGGAGCCGTTTAGTTTGACAAGGACCGGGAAATCAGGACCCACCTCGGCCCGCACCCGGCGATAGACCTCAAGAAGAAAACGGCACCGGTTCTCAACAGGACCGCCATAGCCGTCAGTCCGCCGGTTCGTTAGGGGGGAAAGGAACTGGTTGATGAGATAGCCATGGGCCGCGTGGAGCTGAACCGCGTCGAAGCCGTACTCCTTTGCGCGCCACGCCCCCTCGCCGAAGGCCGCGACGATGCCGTCGATATCACTCTGGCTCATGGCCTGGGGTTCTTCAGGGAACTGGTCCACCTTTACGGCAGAGGGGGCGAGCGGACGGCGGCCTGCAACCTTTGCCGTTGTCTGGCCTCCCGCATGAACCAGCTGCATGCAGATCCTGCCGCCCTTGCTGTGGACAGCCCCGGCAAGGGCCCGCATGTCGGATGCGAAATCATCCGTATGTATCCCCATCTTTCCGGGCATTTGTTTTCCGTCGGGCCGGACAAAGGTATAGCCGGTTATGATAAGGCCGACGCCTCCAGCGGCAAGATCAGAGTAGCAGGAGGAGAGTTTAGGCGTAGGACGGCCGTCGTTTTCGCACATGCCCTCCCAGGTTGCGGACCGGACAAACCTGTTGCCGAGCGTCATCCCGTTGATCGTCGTCTGATTGAACATTTCTTTCATCTCGCGCCCCCGTGAAACGGTTTTTCTTATGTTAGCACAATATCACGAGGGCATGAAAAGAAGTGGACGATATCTTTTTATCTTTATCAAATATCTTCGCCTTGTTGATGCCCCGCACTATGATATGATGCAAGGCTCCCGGCACATCCAATCTCGCTTGTCTCGGCATGAAGTGATTGCATTCAATACAAACCGTTTT
>JAKAGF010000142.1 GCA_021825805.1 Nitrospirota bacterium | reverse complement strand
GCAGTGACGATAATCTCATTCAGGTAAGGGTCAGCGGTACCGTTGAGCTTGTGGAGGACGTTGAGCTGAAGAAGGAGATCGTGCGTAACCGTGATTTTCTGAAACCATTTGTGGATCGGGCCGGATATGATCCTCTGGCTGTGTACCGCGTCAAAGACGGGGTAGCTTCAATATGGACAATGCGGACCAATCTTGAGCCCAAGAAGCTTGTGGCATTATAGGGCGATTATCCTGATACGGATAGAGATTAAGAAGTACTTCCTCTTCCTCGCCGACGCGGAACGAAGAAGTACTATCCTGGCCCGGCTTTACTGAAAAGGCACAGCAGCGTCAGTTCTCACGAAAGCAGCCTGCCCTTTTTTTTTGTCCCGGTCGTGGTAGGATGGGATTATGACAACCACGAAAGGCGGAACATCGCGCTATCTCATACGGGACATAGTCGCCGGTCTGTATGGCGTCAACATGCAGAAACGGTTTGAGGCGGCCCTTGCTTTGGGACGTCTTGCAAAGGACGACCCCGATGCCGTCACGCGTGTGTGGAACAGGATATTCTACGCCTTCGACGACACCATGAGCTGCTGGGGCGCTGCCGAAGGCCTCGGCGAGATCGCGCGGAACATGCCCGGCATGCGGACGAAGATCCTCGCACTCCTCCGGAAGTTCGCCGCCGACGAGGCAAGCTGCCAGGGCTTTGTCTGGGCGGTCTGCAGGATCGGCCAGGTGGACCGGCAGCTCATTGAAGATATTATTCCGGACCTCGAACGCGCCGGCGCCTCCCCTGCAGCCTGCATGGTCGGCCAGACTTTATGGGCACTGGGAGAACTGGGCATAGCCGGCAGCGAGGACAGGCTGAAGGCCTTCCTGGAAGACATCCGGGAGACCTGGATTTACGAGAACGATGCTGTCCGGCATAAGACCCTCGGCGAAATCGCCGGCGAGGCCCTGAAGAAACTGCAGGGCAGGCAAGGGTTGTGACTAGAACCGATCTCAAAATGCCGTTTCATGATAGCCAACTTTTTTGTCATTCCCGTGCAGACGGGAATTCAGTGTTTTCATTGCCATCTGGATACCCGCCTTAGCGGGTATGGCAGCTTTCCACCAATATTTCGATTATGCGTTTGTCTCATTATAGCGCAGCCAGGAACGATAAGCGGGCCCTTCACTACCCTTTTCTTTTGACGATGGCCGTGATAAAATAGTTTTAATTATGGTCAACCAAAAAGGAGGTCTATAGATATGAAGACCCTTTCGCTGTCCGAGGCGAAGATGAAACTCAGCAGCCTTGTGGAGGCGGTACATAATACGGATGAAGAGGTCATCATCACCAAGAACGGATCACCCGCCGCGGTGCTCGTCAGCCCCGACGAGTTTGAAGGCTGGAAGGAGACAGTCGCCATACGCTCAGATGCCCCCTTCATGGAGGAGATCAAGAAAGGCGCGGCGGCCATCAGGAAAGGGAAGGGGAGGCTCTATACGCTTGATGAGCTTTTCAGGTAGAAATGGGCGGCCCTGTGCGCAGGCTGAAGGTTACGGCGGAAACAGCGGCCCTGGTAAGATCATTACATCCTCATCTGAAAAAGAAGGTCAAGGCCGCGCTGCAGACGATACTGCATGACACCCTGGCGGGCAAGGCGTTAAAGGATGAACTCGAAGGGTTGAGAAGTTTCAGGGTGGGGCGGATCAGGATTATCTACCGGCTGGCAGGGAGGGAGGTCGTTGAAGTTGTAGCTGTCGGCCCCAGAAGGACGATATACGAAGAGACCCTGAGACTCCTGTCCAAAGAAAAATAGAGCGGCTCAAAGTTTCTCTGAGGTTGCGTATCACAGAGGGCCGGCATACATAAAAAGCCCATACATGGCGGCGGCCTCATGTGCCTGCCTTTATTTCCCTGTGGCGAAAGCACTTCATGAGATGATCATTGACAATGCCTCCGGCCTGGAGGAATGCGTAGCAGATGGTGGTTCCGACAAAGGAAAAGCCCCGCTCTTTCAAGGCCTTGCTGATTGCATCGGAAAGTGGCGAAGAGGCGGGTATCTGATCGAGCGATTTCCATGCATTACGAACGGTCTTGCCTTTCGTAAAGGACCAGATGAAGACATCGAATGAGCCATATTCTTTTTGAAGCCTGAGGAACGCCTTTGCGTTATTCACGGTCGCCTGTATCTTGAGGCGGTTGCGGATAATGGCGGGGTTAAGGCAGGCAGCATCAATCTGTCTCCCTGACATGCGCGCCACCCAAGCGGGATCAAAACCGTGAAAGACCTTTTCGAATGCCTTGCGTTTGTGAAGCACGGTCTTCCATGACAGGCCGGCCTGAAATGCATCCAGCACCAGGTACTCGAACCATTTCCAATCGGCATGCACCGGCACGCCCCACTCCTCATCGTGGTACCGCAGCATAAGAGTGTCATCGCCCATCCACCCGCAGCGGGGCCTGTTGTCGATGTTCATCATTTTATCGCGCCATACCGGACGGGCGAAAGCCGGCAAAGTCTTTAACTGCCTGAAGCAACGCCTCCGCCCCCTTGCAAAGGTCTTCCACCATGATGAACTCCTCGCCGGAGTGCACCTTCTGCATGCCTGTCGAGAGGTTGAGGGTGGTGATCCCGCGCTGATTGTAGATGTTGGCGTCTGAGCCGCCTCCCGATATCGTCACAGCCGGCTCGATGCCGCAGGCGCGGAAGACATTGATCATGAACAGAAGAAACGGGTTGCTCCCGCTGATTCTGAAGGCCCGGTATTCTTCCTGCTCCGTGATGTCGATCCTCGCCCCCAGCTCGCCGCAGATCCTATGGGCAGTGGAAAAGATGCCGTCCTTTGTCCTTTGCAGGGTCTCTGCATCGTGGCTCCTCAGCTCTCCGTGGATTACCGTCTTCCTGGGCACCACATTTGTTGCCGTGCCGCCGCTTATGATGCCGATGTTTGCGGTCGTATCCGCGTCTATTCTCCCGTCCGGGATCTCGGATATGACGCGGGCCGCGGCGCGTATGGCGCTTATGCCCTTTTCCGGTTCTATCCCGGCATGGGCGGCCCTGCCTGTGATAGTCATCTCATAGGTAATATGCGTGGGCGCTCCGACCACGATGCCGCCTACCGGGCCGCTGGAATCGAGCACGAGTGAATGGCTGCTTCGTATCCCTTCGAAAGCAAGGTTCCTCGCGCCTTCGAGCCCCTTTTCCTCGCCGGAAGAAAGGACGATCTCGATGTCTCCGTGGGACATGCCATTTTCAGTGATCACCTCAAGCGTCTCCATAATCTGGGCGAGGGCGCTTTTGTCATCAGCGCCCAGGACCGTGGCTCCCGTAGACCGGATAATGCTGTCATCAGCCTGAACGACGATCCCGACGGTAGGCTCCACAGTGTCCATATGTCCGCTCAGCATGAGGGGAAGACAGCCGGGACGATTCCCCTTCTTTACCGCGATGAGGTTGAAAGACCGGCCGTAATCCTGTTTGTTTATCTCACAGCCGAGCCCCTGCAGCCTTTCCGCGAGAAACGAGCCTATCTCGCCTTCAGCGAAGGAGGGCGAGTTGATCCTGACGAGATCGAGAAATGTCTGAACAAGACGGTCTCTGTTGATGGGATTCGCCGCTGACATGGTTATAGTATACCCGCTTTGCATGAGGGGTTTCCGCCTTTGGGCTATAATACAAGTTATGGCGCAGCCGAACTGTCTCAGTCTCTCGATCAAGGGAGTAGTCCAGGGGGTGGGGTTCAGACCCTTTGTCTATAATCTGGCTAAGGAGCTTTCGGTTCGGGGGTTCATCACCAACACATCCGAGGGAGTCAGCCTTACCATCGAGGGAGAGAACATAGGCGTCTTTATCGAAAGGCTCCGGAAGGATGCGCCTCCGCTGGCGAAGATACAGAGCATAGATATCCTGCCGTGCGCGAACGCCGGCTTTGACGATTTCTCTATCAGGGAGAGCAGGGACAGCGGGAGCTTCACCCTGGTATCGCCTGATGTTTCGGTCTGCGCGGACTGCTGTTGCGAACTCTTCGACAGGGTGGACCGCCGCTTCCTCTATCCCTTTATCAACTGCACCAACTGCGGGCCCCGGTATTCCATTACGAGGTCCGTGCCGTACGACCGGGAGAATACCACCATGGCGGTCTTTACCATGTGCCCCCAGTGCGAGGCAGAGTACCGGGACCCACGGGACAGGAGATTCCACGCACAACCCAATGCATGCGGCCGCTGCGGCCCCCGCATGATGCTCTCTGTTGGGAAGAATGAAATTCAGGCGGCTGCCCCGGTATCCCGCGCGGTAACCATGCTCAAAGAAGGGATGATCCTTGCCGTCAAGGGGTTGGGCGGGTTCCACCTCGTCTGCGACGCAACCAATGGCGGGGCGGTGCAGCGGCTGCGGGACCGAAAGCGGAAGAATAACAAGCCCTTCGGCCTCATGGCGCCTGACGTTGCTGCTGCAAGAAAGTTCTGCCATGTCACGGCGGATGAAGAGGCCCTCCTTTTGTCAGGCCAGAGACCGATCGTTCTTCTGAAAAGGCTGGCTCAGGATTCCCTCGAAGCGGTGGCCCCCGGGAACCGTTGCCTCGGCTTTATGCTGCCCTATGTCCCGCTCCATTATCTCCTCTTTTATCATCCGGATGAAACTGGGAGATCAACACAAATGCCTCACTTTGATGCACTGGTGATGACCAGCGGCAATATCTCCGAAGAACCGATCGTCATCCATAACAGCGATGCGGAACAGCGGCTTGCGGGCATGGCGGACGCCTTTTTATACCATAACCGGGATATCTTCATGCGGGTGGATGACTCAGTGGTGAGGCACGCGGCGGCATCGGCGCTATCGCCTTCGAAGACCTTTTTCATCAGACGCTCCCGCGGCTATGTGCCGGACCCTGTCCTTCTTCCCGGAGACGGGCCTGACGTCCTTGGCTGCGGCGCTGATCTCAAGAATACTTTCACCCTGACCAGGGGGCGGTACGCCATACCCAGCCAGCATATCGGCGACATGGAGAACATCGAGACCCTCGATTTTTTTGAGGAGACGCTCCGGAACCTCAAGGCAGTCTACCGGGCCGAGCCGGTCGCCCTTGCCCATGACCTACATCCGGGATACCTGTCTACGCGGTGGGCCCTTGCTCAGGAGGGGATCGAGAAATTCGGCATCCAGCACCATTATGCGCACATCGCCTCGGTGATGGCCGAAAAGGGACTATCCGAAAAGGTGATCGGCGTGTCCTTCGACGGCACTGGGTACGGCGACGACGGCACTCTATGGGGAGGAGAGTTCCTGGTGGCTGACCTCGATGGATTCAAACGCGCCGGGCATCTGGATTACATTCCGCTTCCCGGCGGAGAGTCGGCGATACGCGAGCCGTGGAAGACAGCGGTGAGCTATGTCAGGGGCGCTGCCGGCGCTGAGGCGATGGATTATCTGAGGCCCACGGGACTTGTGGAACAATTCGGCAGCGACACGGTGGATAATGTTATCAGGCTATGCGGGCAGCGTGAATTCTCCCCCCTCTCATCCGGCGCGGGAAGGCTCTTTGACGCGGTCTCCGCGCTTATCGGCGTCTGCCGCAAAAACACCTTTGAAGGCGAGGCAGCCATCGCCCTTGAGTCTCTCGTCCTGGATGAGCTTGATGACGACTATCCGGTTGATGTCAGTTTCAGGGAAATGATGGGGATCGATTTCTCGATGACGATACTCGGTCTTGTCAGGGACATGCGTTCAGGCGTCAGCCCGGCGGTCATGGCCACAAAGTTCCACAACACCGTCGCCTCGGCGGTGGTGACGGTGGTTCAGAAACTGTCCGTAGTCCATAACATCAGAACGGCTGTTCTTTCGGGAGGCGTGTTTCAAAATGCCTGCCTCACGAGGATGGTTATGGACGGGCTCCTGGCAGGAGGGATGAAAGTCTGCGTCAATGAGGTTGTTCCGTGCAATGACGCTGGCGTATCTCTCGGCCAGGCATATATAATGAGAGAAAGACTGAAGGCAGGGAAGAAGGCCGGGACATGAAAGATACGATCCGCAGGATACACGAGCTTGCCGCATCCCTCGGCAGGCAGGTGCGGCTCATGGAGGTCTGCGGCACCCATACTGTGGCGATATTCAGGCACGGCATCCGCACGATCCTGCCCGAAGGCATCAGGCTGCTGAGCGGGCCTGGTTGTCCTGTCTGCGTGACCGCTGTCAGGGATGTGGAGACCGCCATGGCCTTGTCCGGTTTCGGAGATGTCATCCTCACAACGTTCGGCGATATGATGCGTGTGCCGGGGATCAGCAAGTCCCTCTTTGACGCAAAGGCAGAGGGCGGCGATATCCGTATCGTCTATTCCCCGCTCGACGCCCTTGATATCGCATCAGGCAAGCCTGAAAAAAAGGTCGTCTTTTTTGCAACAGGATTTGAGACAACATCCCCCTCTGTTGCCGGGACGCTGATGGAGGCTGACCGCAGAGGCATAGCTAATTTTTATGTCTATCCGGTCCACAAGACCGTGCCGCCTGCCTTGCAGGCTCTTCTCGATTCAGGAGAGGTGATGGTCGACGGTTTCATCCTTCCCGGACATGTGAGCACGGTCATCGGAGCGAGGCCCTATTCCTTTATCCCGTCCTTATATCACAAACCTTCCGTCATCACCGGGTTCGATGCAGGGGATATCCTCTCGGGAGTGAGGATGCTTCTTGAGCAGATGGCGGCTGGGGTCGCTTCCGTGCAGATCCAGTATTCCCGCGTGGTGCGGGAGGAAGGCAACCCCAGGGCGATTGCTGTTCTTGAGGAGTTCTTCGAACCGGAAGACGCCGAGTGGCGGGGCATAGGGGTGATCCCCGGAAGCGGCCTCAGGCTGCGGGAGAAATACCGGCGCAGGGATATAAGGACAGTGTACAACCCGCCGGTCGCCGGGATTCCGAAGACGACCGTGTGCTCCTGCGGCGATGTGCTCAAGGGTGTGAAAACCCCTATCGACTGCAAACTCTTCGGCAAGGGCTGCACGCCTGATCATCCCGTGGGACCCTGCATGGTCAGCGCCGAGGGGAGTTGCTCAGCCT
>JAKAGF010000141.1 GCA_021825805.1 Nitrospirota bacterium | reverse complement strand
GAGCGTCAGATTCTCTCGACGAATGAACATGTGGCGGTCATGGATAGGCTTCAACATCAGTCACGGGCTTGGAGTGTTCTCGTTCGGCGTCACCTACGTGCTGATCGCGATTTACGGGTTTTCTCTTCTGGTCGCATTCAAACCGCTCATGCTTCTTGGCGTCATCGTGTCACTATCCTACTTCTTGCTCGCCCTTCGATACTGGTTCTACGGTCCGGCGATAGGGACGGGCATTGGGTTCGCATGTTTCGCGGTCGCATTCATGCTGATATAAGGGGTCGCGGCCATTAGAAAGCATTGAGGGGACGTTGATACTTAGCGAGCAAATACATTGACAAAACGGTTTGTATTGAATACAATCACTTCATGCCGAGACAAGCGAGATTGAATGTGCCGGGCATCAATAAGGCAAAGATATTTGATATTGATATAGTAGCCATGTTGGCAGAGTTGGCGGTATCCAGTATTTCGAGCTTGATCGAGAGAACGGGGAGCAACTGATGACCAAACAAATGCTCGTCAAGTATCAACGTCCCCAAAATTATTGGATGTACATTATATCATCGTCATTCCAGCGGTTCGCAAGCGGGAATCCAGTCTCTGAATGCCCGACTGAAGTCCTCGGGCATGACAGTCTTTTGAAAATACTATTTTGAGACTGTTAATAACACTGATCTTGCCGGTGTCGCCCTGACATACGGATCAGTTGGGCAGTTCTCCCCACGCGTTCTCCGCCGAAGATTGCATAACGCCCTGAGGAACCTTTACAATCTATACGTGCGAGAGTGGCGGAACTGGCAGACGCGCTGGACTTAGGATCCAGTGGGCAACCGTAGGGGTTCGACTCCCCTCTCTCGCACCACTTTATTACGTCCACAGCCATGTGATCCCGCTCACCGCTCCCTGCTACAGGGAGTTCATCAGGCGCGCTGCTTCAGGATGAGAGGGTTGAATTCTCAATATCTCAAGCAATTCCCTTTTGGCTTCTTCCCTGAGGCCCGCTTCCCGGTATAGGGCGGACAGATTCAATCTCGCCTCAACGGATATCGGATTCAAGGCTACCGCTGTGCGGTAATTTTCTATCGCCTCATCGAGCCGATGCCGGTCTTTATAGATACCCCCTAATGCAGCATACGCGGGGAAATAATTCGGCCTTATGGCCAGGGCCTTTTTCAGGTAGTCCACGGCGCTGACATCATTCCCGGCGGCGTGTTCAAGCTCCGCAAGCTTCAATAATGCATTGGGCTGGTCGTCCATCGCCTTCAGGATCGCGCGGGCGGAGGAAAGCTCTCCCCTCTTCACCAAAAACTCCGCCAGATCATAGTACGCCGGGGTGTCAGCCGGGCGGAGAGAGATCGCCTCGCCGTATCTCTGCATGGACAGGGAAGGGTTTTCATCCCGGAGACATTTCCCCGCCATCAGGAGCGAGTGATAATCATCATACACATGCGGAGACCTCTGAAAGGAAATGACCGCTGCCAGCGACATGCAGACAGCGTACAGGAGCGCCTTCTTCGCCTTTTTCCGCCTGACCAGATCGAAAAGATATACAACACCGGCTGCTCCCAAAATGATGAAGGACTGGTAGGCGGTCACCCGGTACCTGGCGTTATAAGACAGGATCAGCACGGTAATAAAAGAGGTGGCAGGCTGGATCAGCAGGAGGATATGTTCCCTCCTGTTGAGCAGGAAAAGCCCGATTACAGACGCGGGGAGAAGCAGTCCGAATGATATAAATAGAAATTGCAGTATCGGAATGTTCTTCCTGTAAAAGTAATAGTTGTAGTTGTCCGGCAGCTCATAATCATTGACAAACGCCCTTATCCTGTCCCTGTAATGGCCAAGGACCTTCCCCGGATAGGACACTACATAATGCAACCCCTGCCTGAGCCAGTACGATGAGGCCTGTCCCGGAGACAGTATTTTACCTGTCCGCCTGTTTGCTTCCGACCAGGCGGACTGAAATTCACCTTCGAAACTCGAATCCCCGAAATCCGGCGATTTGTATGCATATGCTGAAGAGGGGTTGTTTCCGATATAAAAGACGTAGCCACCTGAAATGCTGACAGGAATTATCTCGTGAAACAAAAAATAATTTCTGATGGTAATGGGGGCGATCATCAGGACGATCCCAAAGGCCATGACAGCAGCCTTCCTGATGAAGGCCTTGAAATCCTTCTCCAGCAGGTAGAGACCGAGAAGGAACAATATGCAGGCGAGCAGTTGATTGGGGCGGGTGATTGATGCAAGCCCCAGCAGGACTCCGCTTAGAAAAAGCAGCGGCGTATGGGCCCGGCGGGACACGACTATCAGGAGGGCGGCGCTCATAAAAAATGAGATCAGGAACTCGTTTTCAAAACCAAGCTCATTAAAGAGCAGGGGACCGCAAAAGGCATAAGCTATCCCTGCAACGAGGCCTGTCCGCTTGTCGAATAATTTATATCCGAGCCGGGCCACCATGAGATTGGTGGCCACGCCCACCGTGGCCTGAACGATCCTCAGGAACAGAAGTTTCTTCCCGAACAGGGATACAGCCGCCCCAAGGAAATAAGGGTAGAAAGGACCCCCGGCGTACAGCCCGTAATCGCCGAGCAGATAGCCTTTTGCGATTTCGACTGCAGAAGAAAAGTAATATTCAGGGTCCAGGCCCAGACACGGAGCAAGGTAGCTGCGGGAATAATAGAGGAGGAGCAGGCCTCGGTTGACAACGGCAAACAGCAGGACTATCAGCAGAAAATCCATCTCTTTCAGTCGGGCTGCGAGACGCGGTTTGTCAGCAGGAAGAGCGGGTCTGTCCGGATGAAGATGCCCTGTGTTCATGCCGGTACAGCATAACAAAACGGGATATATCCTTCAAGACGCGGTCTTATGGCATGCTGTCCCTCCTTCGTATCCATGCCGGCGCTTATTTTATTCTTGTGCATCAAAATGTCATATCGCGCTGAAATTAATAGTTTTTATGAGTGCTCAAAAAAGAGGCAAAGCGCTCCATAAAGCCTGTTTAATGCGTCTGTTGCCGGTTTTAATGCCTCAACTAACAGGTTATTGACAAATGTTGGTAAAACACCCGTCCGTGAAGGGGCGGTGAGCCGCAAAACCGGGGCTGGAGGTCTACCCAGTGCTCAGATAATCAAGAACAGCCCTCTTGATGGCGATGTGGTCCAGGGGGATAGGGGGGAGGTCCCTGTTGCCTGGAAGGGCGAGTGCGTGAATGAACCTCACCCTGTCAGCCTTTTTCCTCATGATCTCCCTGATCTCCCGTTTGCCCGCGACCTTTGCCGTCTGTCTGAAGCCGAACCCGCGTGCAACCAACTCCAGATCAACACAGGACCCGGTGAGAGTCGGTTGGCTTCCGGTCGAGCCGTATGAACCGTTGTCAATGCAGACGATGGTGAGATTCGGTCCGCCGAAGGCGGCCGCGGTGGCGAGCGTGCCGGGGTTCATGAGGACGCTGCCGTCGCCGTCGATCACAACCACCTCCTTATCTGCCGCGAGGCTGATGCCGAGGCCGATCGGCGTTGCCATGCCCATGCTCCCCAGCATGTAAAAATGCGACGGCTGGTGTCTGATGTGGAAGAGCTCTTTTGAGGGGAAACCGAGGTTGCAGACAACCGCCCTGCCTTCGAGAAACGGCGCGATGGTCTCCAGGACTCCGAACCGGGTGAGGCGGGGCTGCGACCGCGCTGTCCCGGCTACGCGTGATGTATGGGCAACAGGACACAGCGCAGCAGGGGGCTCAAGAATGCACGACCCTTCCCATACAGCAGGGCTCATAAGGAACGCATGGATTCTGTTCTTCCGGTAGACCTCATCGAGTCTCTTCCGGATGCGGCTGAGATCAGACTTCGCATGGATGAGGGTGTAGGGAATGCCTGCTCCCCGGAGCAGCTTCGGCAGTCCCTTTCCCATGGGGAGCTGCGCCTCTATCTTCTCCCGGTATATTCCCCTCTGGCTTATGAAGAGGGCCAGCGGCAATTCATAAAACGCGGTGAGCGAGAGGAGGGCGTTTATCATGTTCCCGATCCCGGAACTCTGAAGGAACAGGGCCGGCCTTCTGCCGGCAAGGGCCGCCCCCGCGCAGATGCCGACGCCTTCCTCCTCGCGCGTCAGCGGCACATGGGGAAAATTTCCAGCCACCATCACCAGGAGCGACTTGATCTTCTCGCAGGGCAGGGACGCGGTAAAATCGACCCCGCTTCCCTGCAGCGCTGCTATCAGCTCTTCTTCAGGATATCGCATAACAGGTGTTCGATCTCCGCATCAGTTACTTTCTTCGAGATGAAGACCGGCTCGACGTTATAGGTCTTCTTGTCCCTGCCGATAATCATCTCCCCTCCGCCGGTGATGTTCAGCAGGATCACTTCTTCCTTCCCGACTACGCCGGTCTTTACCGCTTGGATCAGCGCACTCACCGCGACACCGGATGCGGGCACGATATCAACCCCCTCCAGGTTGCTGAAGAGCTCCATGGATTCAAAGACCTCCCGGTTTGTCACTCCGTACATCCTGCCGTCCGTGGCGGTGAGGCCGTCGAAGATGCCGCCCTGCACGCTGTAGGCGGGATACCTTGTGGAGAGCACGCGGGTCGATATCTGGCCGATCAGTTCCGGTCTGAGGTCCTCCGGCGCGAGGTCCCTGCTGCGCCTCTCCCACGCCTTGGCCATGGGGGCAAACGGCAGGTTCTGAGCAAGATGCAGCCTCGGAAGTCTGCTGCCGAACCGGCCGTCACGGCGCAGGCGCTCGGACATCTCCCATACGCCTATCCCCCCGGTGCCGCTGCCTACTGCCTGAAAATAATGGTCAGGAAGAGACCCGATCTTCAGGACAGCCTCGAGGATGGTCGAGCCGAGTCCGTCACGCTTGGCGATGTTCTTCACCCCGCCTTCGAAGGGGAAGTTTGAGATAGCTGCTATCCTTCGGGCAACGTCGATGGCGTCCGAGTAGTCGCCGTCTCCTACCGCGAGCGTCGGCACTGCCAGGGAACTCTCAAGGTACCACATCTCCATGAGGCACATCCTCGGCACGACAATGATAACCGGGAAGCCTGAGACGACCGAAAGATGGGCAAAGGCGCGGGCCGTGTTGCCTGCCGAAGCCACGACCAGGCCCCTGACCCCGTTTTCGACCGCATTCTGGAGAACAACGGCAGCCTCAAACTCCTTGAAGGTGCAGGTCTGAATGAAGGCCCCGCGGGAGGGCCAGTAACCGTTGAACGCGATGTAGAGGTTTTCGAGCCCCAGGTGGCGGGCCAGCCACTCCGAACGATAGACCAGGGCGCCCGGCTGTTCAAAGGCAGGCCGATGCACCGGCAGCCAGTTGAACTTCCAGATGCCGCTGCCGCAATCGCCCCTGAAGGGTACTTGATATTCCGTGACCAGCAGCGAGTTTACGCAGTGCTCGCAGAAGGAGCAGTAGATATCCTTCAGGACTTTGCCGCATCTCCTGCACCGGATGCTGAAATGGCTCATTCCCATCCTCTTTCGACGAGCCCGGAGAGCAGTTCCATGATGTCGGTTATCCGAATCTGTTTTTCATGCCCCTGCATCGCCTCGTTCACTTTAGCATAGCATGCGGGACAACTCAGGATGAGCCTGTCAGCGGACTTTGCCACTGCCTCGTCTATGGCGAGCCTGCCTATGGCGATGGCGTTTTCATGAAAGACCTTCCGCGCAGCCCCTCCTGCCCCGCAGCAGCGCGACTCAAGCCCGTGCCTGTCGAACTCTACGAGCTCCGCCCCTGGGATCGCCCGGAGCACTTCACGGGGCTCTTCGATGACTCCCACCCCCCGGCTCAGGTAGCACGGGTCATGGTAGATGAGCCGCTCCCGAAGCTCCCCTGCGATGCGGAGCCTGCCGCTGCGGAGCGCCTCTGCGGCATACTGGGTGATGTGCCTGATCCTGAAAGGCAGATCTTTTCCGTAGAAGATCGGCCAGTCCCGAGACATGATATTGACGCAGCAGGGGCAGGAACAGATCAGTGTCCTGACGCCCCTTTCCTGATACGCATGCACTAATCTCTTCGTGAGGTCCTCAAGGAGATCGTGCTGGCCGGTGATGAAGAGGGGGAAGCCGCAGCAGACCTCTTCTTCGGGCGGGAGCATGGTGAAGGGCTCGCCCGCTGCGTTGAGGACGATGACATCTCCCCGCACCATCGGCTGCGCCTCATACGCCCCCGTGCATCCGGCATAGTAGGCGATCTCCGCCTTTTCAGCAACAGCAACTCCCTCGGGGAACCAGGGAGCGAAGCGTTCTCCGGAGGATTTGTTGTAGGGGTTTCCAGTTGCCCGGATCGCGCCAGGTATCTCCGCCTGGGGACCGAGCGGGCCGAGGCCCCGCCGCACCATCTCCTTTCTGAGCATCGGCCAGAGCCGCTGCGCGGATATGCCGACAGTGCAGTGCCGGCCGCAGGCGCCGCAGGTGGTGCATTCAAACACAGCGTGGGCAAAGTCCTCGAGGACCTTGCGGTCGGGCTCGCCGCCGCCGAGGAGCCTGGCCCCGAGACCTTCCGTTGCCCTGATAAACTCCCTGAAGAGACGGATCTTCTCGGGCGGAGAGATAAGGGGGTTTCCGGTCACCTCCTGTACCGGGCAGTACTTCAGACATTCTCCGCACTGCGTGCAGGCGTCTATCTCCAGCAGTTGCCCGCGGCTGAGACATCCGGTGAAGGTGTTTTTATTTTTCATGCATCACCATCCTGAGTTCATCTTCCCGGCGGCGCGCATCGAGCGTGACCAAGGGCGCGGCTATCATGTGCAGGGGGAGAAAGGGCAGCAGGAGCAGCACGAGGCCGAAGTGGGCGACAAAGACAAGGCTCTGCGGCAGCGAGTCCGGCATGAAGGTGAGCATCCCCAGGATGAACGCCTTGATTTCCGCGAGGTCGGGCCGGAAAAAAATCCTGAGGCTGAGGCCGCTGAGGCTGATGACAAGGCCGGCGCTGAGGAGAAAATAATTGTACACAGACACGTACCGGCTCTTCCCTGCCGCGGCCCTCAGGCAGAGCAGCAGGATGAGCGACAGGGGCAGCAGGTATCCGGCAGCCAGTCCAAAGGGCTG
>JAKAGF010000140.1 GCA_021825805.1 Nitrospirota bacterium | reverse complement strand
TGACGCAGAGAGCGGCAACCACTACCAATGCGATCGACTTCACCATGTTCATTGATTCCTCCTTTGTGAAGGGACGGTCGCGCCGTCCCGTGTGTTTATCAGGTAAAACGCGGCATCGCGTCTGTCGGCTGGAAGCGGTCCTCGTGGAATGCCGCTTCCGCCCCGGACGAATCCCGTGCGCATCCCTATTGCCGGGCCGTGTTTCTCTTACCCGCCGGCCGGCCCGCGACCTTAGCGGTCTTTTCCGGGGCAGCATCGAATCTGCTGCCGCTCCTCATGGGGTCACCGGCGTATCCCAGGGCCTTCCAGTCAAGCCTTTTGTTTCCGCCGAAATGACAGTCACCGCATTTGAGGGCCTTGTCCCTGGGCGCTACTTCATGATTGATGCTGCCGTAAAAGACGGTGGAAACGAACTGGAACTTTCCGCTGTACGGCAGACCGG
The DNA here is from genome assembly GCA_021825805.1 of Nitrospirota bacterium. GTDB lineage: Bacteria > Nitrospirota > Thermodesulfovibrionia > Thermodesulfovibrionales > UBA6898 > JAKAGF01. Next base: position 6,610 of record JAKAGF010000140.1, on the reverse strand, counting down.
AGGCCCTGGCGCCGTCTTCGAGGGCCTTCTCCCAGTTATAATGGGACCAGAGCCCGCCGTAATTCTGGAAGATCGAGAGATACTTGAAGTTTGAATCCATCGGCTGTTTTCCCCGATGCACCTTGAAGGGATAAATCTTGGAGCCTGCGTCCCTGATAGCGCCGACGGGCTTTGATATATAGACCGTTTTCGAAGGATCCGCGATCTTTTCGCCTTTCAGGTATCGTTCCGTCTTGCCGTTATACCATGCATAGGTCGGGACGACTTTCATGTCCCAGACAAAAGTTCCCTTGTGCTTTGCATAGGTCTCCTTGCCGAACTGCTCTTCCGGCTCAACGTCCTTGCCGACGTTGGACCAGTCCCAACTCATCTTCGTCGCCTGCCCCTTTGCAAAATAGGGTATGTGGCAGGTCTGGCATGCCACGGTCTTTGTGTGGCGGCTGAGAGTCTTGTTTTCAGGGGAGTCCTTGTGCGGGTCGCGGTGGCAGTCCTCACAACTTACCCTGCCGTCATTGGTGGCCAGGAAGGTGGATGCGCCGGCAATCTTATGATCCCTGACCGTGTGGCAGGACTGGCAGTTCATGTCAGCATAGCCGCCCATATGCACATCGTGGTCCTTTTTCGGCCTGCTGAGAGAGGAATCGAGATCACCGTGTTTTACCGCATCTCCGCCTCCGCCGAAGAAATGGCAGACACCGCAGTTGTCCCTGTTGGGCATGGAGACGCTCTTTGCCGCCTGGGTAAGGTCCATTTTGCCTTTTTCGAGCAGTTTCTCGTCAGGATAGCCTCCCAGGGATTTTTTGTAGTTTCCTGCCTTTGCATGGCAGACAAGACAATCGATTTTTGTTTTATCCTGAAGCGGCGCCGAGCTGTCGGTCCAGCCGTAACCGGCATGGCATTTGGTGCAGAAGGGTCTGCTGCCTCCCTCGACATCCGTACAGAAATTGTTCAGCAGGTTTGACTTGCCGTATTCCTCTTTACTGTTTTCGAGCCCCTTTACCGTCCTCGGTGCGCCCTTCCATTTCCAGTGGGGCGTCTGGAGGAAATCCTCCGCCTGTTTGTCGTGACACTGCAGGCAGGCCTTCGTGACATCTTCTCCGGTCTTGAAAGGACCCTTGAGATATTCGGAATGATCGATGGTTGAGGAGAGTGCAACTGAGGCGGTAAAGAGGGTGAGTACGGATAGCGACATGATGACGATAGTTTTCATGAGTACCTCATTTTTTTTTCGTTGCCGCAACCGGCGGCAGTAATGATTGTGCGGAGAGATTGTTCGCGGAGAGAGCGACTTCAACGGCAGGATAGCTAAAACGCCGGTGCAGCTGCTGATGCCTTTGATGTCTCATGTTTTCTTGTTATACGAGCGATAGCCTAAAGTTGTAATTACAATTATTCGTATAAATCATAATTTGAACAAATTTTACCATCACATAAATTTTAGTCAATGGCAGATATTAAGTCAAGCAATTTCTAAACAAGTCAAGTTATAAAGTTAGAAAGTCTGAAGTAGCGGTTATTCCGAGGATTTTTTTATAGAGAACAGGGGATCAGTGATATGCTCAACCCGGCAGACAGGGCATTTGCCGGGTTTGCTCAGCCGCTCTCTCTTTCTGAAGACAAAGCCGCATTTCAGGCATGACGACGGTTCCATGAACAGGTGACGTTCCTTGCCGCTCATGGACTTCTGTATATGAAAGAGATGCCCATAGACCTCTTTCTCTGGAATTCCTATCTCAGCCGAGATCTCCCTGGGGGAGAGCAACCGTCCCTCAAGGAGGGCGATGATCTCCTGTCGTATGGTGGCGGTCCGTTCTGACGGAACCGCGGGCAACCTGGGTCTCTGTTTCATTTTTCCCGGGAGAGGCACTATATCGTTCAGTCTATCAGATTCAGGCTGAGGCGTGAAGCTGTCGGCACATGCCGTGTCGCGCTACTTTTTTTTCACCCCCGGCCCTATGGTAAAATATAACAATGAAAAACACAGTCATCTTTGTTGTCTTCATGCTCGTTGTGGTGGGCTTTCTCTATTCGATATCAGGCAAGCGGTACTCGCAGATACCGTCTGATGCCCGTCATCGGGTGGCTGACGAGGCGGCATTATGCATGGAATGTCACGGACAGGGGAACCCGGATGCGCTGAAGAAGGAACACCCGCCGAAATACGAATGCTTCACGTGTCATAAACGGAGCAGAAAGCGCTGATATCTCCGGTCCCGTCTCTGCCCGAAAGCAGCAAAGCACGGCAAAAAAAAGGAAGGACGGACCGCGAAATCCCCTGCCTGTCGCATTTGCTTTAGGCCTGTGGTATCGGTTAATATGTCCTGTTTATTTCTTGTGGAGAGGTGACCGAGCGGCCGAAGGTGCACGACTGGAAATCGTGTGTGCGCTAATCCCGCACCCAGGGTTCAAATCCCTGCCTCTCCGCCATTTCCTTCCCTGTCTGTTAATTCTTTCCCCGACAAACCCCGCAGGCCGGATTTACCGCCACTCAGTTGTCTTTGACATGCCTCCTGTGCCGGGGTATTGACAAAGGAAAAAGCCGCGTTATTATCAAAATACGGGGTTAGAAGGCGCGGCCGCGAAATCGCGGCAAGAGGGCCTTAATTCAAGAAATGGTAGATATATCATGAAAGCTCTGTCTGAAATATTTGTCTCTCTCAGGAAAGGACGCGGTGATAAGGATGAGCTCTTTGAGCGTGCGCAGAGGCTCTTCGAGGCCGGAAGATACGAGGAAAGCACGAAGTGGTTCACCTCTGCCCTTAATGCAGGGTATGATCCCGGCATTGTTCATGTGAGCAGAGGCGTGTCATGGCTGATGGCAAGGCAGATACAGAGAGCGGTCGAGGATTTCGGCTCTGCTCTCAGGGTCAATGCCAGGGACGCGTCAGCCTGCTATTACAGGGGGACTGCGCACATACTCCGGGAGGATTATGGACGCGCTGAGTCTGATTTTACCGGCGCGCTTGAGATCAATCCGGAGCACAGGGCAGCGATGTTTGCGCGCGGTCTCTGCTGTTTCCACCTCGGCAGGAGGGAAGAGGCGGCTTGTGATTTAAGGCAGGCCCTTGGCAACGGGTTGTCAGCCATTTACGGCGTTGCCGATACATATGACTGGAAACAAAGGGTGGGTGAGGTTATCGAGTTGCTGGAAGGGGCCCGGCGCTCCCGAGTGGTGGAGATCACCGACACTGAGATGAATACCCTCAGGGACTGGCTCAGGGCAGCCTGACAGCGGCGGCTACAACGGAAGGTAGGCCCTGGGATTGAGAGCAAGGCCCGCGTACTCGCCCCTGCGTGCATGATGGTAACCAGCGGCGGCGATCATCGCCGCGTTGTCGGTGCAGAGATGTACCGGGGGAATGAAGACCTCCACCCCCCTCTCAGACGCCATGGCCTTCATCCGAGCTCTCAGCGCCCTGTTCGCCGAGACGCCGCCTGAGAGGGCCACGCGGCTGACCCCCTGCCTTTTGATCGCCCATTCAGTCTTTCTCACGAGAACGTCCACTACCGCCTTCTGGAAAGAGGCGGCGATATCCTGGATCTGTCCCTGCGGGAGCAGCCCGGAAGAGGCCGTTTTCCGCGCGGTGTTGTGCAGGTGGTTCAGGACAGCGGTTTTCAGCCCGCTGAAGCTGAAGTCAAGGCTCTCCGGCAGATATGCCCTCGGGAATTCCAGCGCATTCGGATCGCCCTTATCAGCAAGTCCGTCGATGAGCGGTCCTCCCGGATATCCCAGGCCCAGGAGCTTCGAGACCTTGTCGTACGCCTCGCCCGCAGCATCGTCCCTGGTACGGCCCAGTTCCCGATATGCGCCGAAATCCTCGGCAACGTAGAGGGACGTATGGCCGCCCGAGACGACCAGCGAGAGGAAGGGGAATGCCGGAACAGATTCTCCGAGGAAGACCGAAAGGACATGTCCTTCGAGGTGGTTCACCGCAACCAGGGGTATTTTGCGAGCATAGGAGGCAGCCTTCGCAAAGGAGCACCCCACCAGCAGCGAGCCGATGAGTCCGGGACCGTGGCAGACGGCCACAGCAGCAAGGTCGACAAGGCCGATGCCGGCCTGCAGGAGCGCCTCGTCAACGACCGGCATGATCATCTCGATATGCCTGCGAGAGGCGAGTTCAGGCACGATACCCCCGTACTTTGCGTGGATTTCGGACTGGCTCGAAACGATGTTCGAGACGATGCGCCGACCGTCTTCCACGACCGCTGCCGAGGTATCGTCACAGGAGGTGTCGATTCCGAGGATGAGCATCAACTATTATAAAGGGACAGGGGAAGACTTGTCAGCCGGCCGGGCAAGGCCGGATTGTCGTGAAGAAGAATAGCCCCGGAGCCTGCACGAGACCTTTGCCCTGTTATCTTTACAGGAAGACAGGTACGTCTTACCGGTCAAACAGGCCCCGCAGGTCGGCACGCTGCCAGTCGAAATTCCCCGGCGCCTTTATCCAGAGGGTAAGCTCCTTCGGGACCGCGATGATCTGATAGATCGTCTCTTCCGGCTGCGTCGCCCCTCCGTCGTGGATGGTCGTATCCAAAACAGCCTTCATCCGGCTGATGTCGAAGGCGCCTTTGTATTTCTCGGCCAGGGAGAGCAGGTTGTTGCGCCGCGTCACAGTCAGGCCGTTTGCAGCGTCATCAGGCGGCGGTATTCCCCAGGACGGATCCACGAAGTGATTGGTGGCGACGAGCAGGCCGGGCCGGTCTTCTGTCCGGCGCTTTACGTCAGAGGTGGGACACTCGTAACTGTAGGATTTGTTCGCATCGGCCACGTTGATGATCGAGGCGAAATTCGTCCGGGTAGACTGGAAGGCCGGTTCCAGAGAGTCGATGGCGGGGAAGTCCTGGAGGAATGAAAAAAGAGTGGTGAAGATCGACAGCCTGTTGGTGACGAACCCGGTAAAGTTGCCGCTGTTGAGTTCGAGAAAGAGACCTTCCCGATTGATGCCGTTGACGGCATACATTACCCCCGGATAATTGACGATTGCCGTCGGGACACTCGAGTCAGTGGGATTATAGACAGCGATGACCATAGTCCGGGCGAATTGCCGGTAGAACGAGGAATCATCATTGTTTCTGCCGAAAAGAAGGGGGCCGTCCTTTGTATAGTCGCCCCACACCGCGATGCCCGAGCATCGGGAACCGGATGTTTTCATCTTGGGGAACCACTCGAGGCCGTTCAGGATGATCTGTTCCTCCCTGGTCAGTCCGGAGGTCTCGGCCATGCCGTATAGAATTTCCTTATACCGTTGGGGATATACGTCGAAGACCGCATGCGCAACGGTTTTCAGGTGATTCATGGTGTAGCCGCTTTTTCCGATGAAGTACCCGGTGATCGCCCGGTCGTAGAGGTCCCTCAATTCCGACTGCAGGAGTCGGCCGTACTGTCTTCCCATCTGGCGGTAGGTCCCACGCAGCTGGACGACAGAGACCTGACCCGCGCGGTAGAGATTCCCTCCCTCAAAGGAGGAGACAAACTGGAGTTCCCCTCCGCCTGCCGCGTGGCCTGACGAACAGGCTGTTACCAGGACGCATAAAAGCAGTAGAATCCTTCTCATGGTTCCTCCCGTCGTATTCATCTGCATACTGCGGAGGCGTTATGCCGGCGATCCCCCGTGCATGCCGACGGATGTCGGCAGCCGCAGGTGGTCTTCGTTGACCGGAGACTCAGCCCCCGTTCTTTTGCCCTGAAAGCTCCTCAATCAGCCCTTCAAGCATGGCCGAGATGACGGTCAGGTCCGATTCCCTGCCCAGATGCGGGAGGATGTCCGGTTCCGGCAGCTCACCCTTGATCTCCTTGTCGAGGACTCTGCAGAAGGCGAGCATGATCCCGTCGTCAAACTGACGGTTGATGCAGTTGCTCATCTCCAGCAAAGCTGACCGCAGGTCCATCTTCCCTCGGTAGGCGCGTTCTGAGGTCATGGCGTCGAAGGAATCCGTCAGGGTGAGTATCTTCGCGCCCTCGCTCAGGTCGTTCCGCGTCAGCCCATCCGGATACCCGTCGCCGTCCAGCCGCTCGTGGTGGTGCTTGATGATCTTCTCAACGTCTTTCCAGGGGAACTTGATCTGGGAGATTATCTTGTAGGATACGAGAGAATGCCTTCTGATCTCCTTCCTCTCTTCTTCGGTGAAGGGGGTCTTTTTGTTCAGGAGTTCATTGCTGATGACCAGTTTCCCAACGTCGTGCAGAAACCCGGCAACATAGATCCCCTCGATGTCATGGTCGCTCCACCCCAGCTCCCGGGCGATGGCGGCTGCATACCGGGCGACCCGCTGCGAATGGTGGCGGGTGTAGATGTCCTTGGCGTCGATGGCGGCGGCAAAGGCCTGAAGGGTGTCATGGTAGATGCGCCGCATCTCCTCATAGAGTTTCCGGTTGTCGTTGAGTTGCTCGGAGAGGTTCAGGAACAGGGCATGGTTGTTCAGCGTGATGGCGACCTGATGGCTGATCACTCTGAGGAGTTCGAAATCCTCGCGCGAATAAGGTTCAGCAGTGAACTTCCTGCCCAGCAGGATCGCGCCGATGAATTCGTCCCTCACCCAGAGGGGGGTGACGACCTCAACGCCGGCAGCCGCGAGGGCCGCGTCACCGGCATTGACGTATGGCTCG
>JAKAGF010000005.1 GCA_021825805.1 Nitrospirota bacterium | reverse complement strand
CGGCGCGTTGATGATCTTGATATCCCTGCCGAGGAGCCGGGTGAAGATAACCGACGCCCTCTTGCTGTGATACGGAGATGTCACCAGGATGATGGACTTGTATCCGCGCATCTTCAGGATGCCCCTCACATAGACCGCGTCCTCTTCTGTTGAGCGCGACACGTCTTCGAGGATGATATTCTTTCCAGGTATGCCGAGCGCCTCGGCCTGCTCCTTCATCATCCCCGCCCAGGTATATTTCCAGACAGCCGGACCGCCTGTCATGATGATCCTGTCCTTGCGCGCCCATCCCTCCTTGTACAGCTTTGCAGCGTAAATGACCCTCTCCTCCTTTTCGCCGCCGAGGACAACGATGACATCCGCGGGCTTGATAGTGTCCTGCTTCAGGAGGAGTTTTCCCGCCTTCTCGAAAATGATCCCATGGCCGAGATAGACGCCCCCCGCAAGCAGCGCCAGCACGATGAGACACCCCAGACACTTGAACATCCTATGCCATCCTTTCCCGAAGATAATCCGCAAGCCCCTCTTCCCAGTGTCTCGGCTCGCCAAGACCTTCGAGTCTGAGCATAGTCTTTCCGAGCACGGAGTTGGCGGGCCGTTTGGCAGGCCGCCTGAACTGTTCCGAGGTAACCGGGTTGACGCGTTTATTCATTCCCGACAATACGGATATCTTTCTCGCGAAATCATACCAGGTGCACTCGCCCGAGTTGGTGATGTGATAGGTCCCGTAGCCCCTTCCGATCAGTTCCCTGAGCTTCCGTCCGAGGTCCATCGCATAGGTGGGACAGCCCCTCTGGTCGTTGACCACATCAAGGCTTTCCCTCCGGGACATGAGCTTCAGGATGGTGTCCACAAAGTTTTTGCCGTTGATGCCGTACAGCCAGGAGGTCCTGACGATATAAAACCTGTTGGTATGCGTTGACACAAAGCGTTCTCCCATCAGCTTCGAAAGGCCGTACAGGTTCACCGGGTCTGTCGGGTCCCACTCGTTGTAGGGGCTATCCTTCGAGCCGTCAAAGACGTAATCCGTACTGATATACACGATCGGACACCGGATATCCTCGCACGCCATCGCAACGTTCCGGGCCCCGACGCCGTTGACCAGATACGCGGTCTCGGGCTCTGTTTCACACCGGTCCACATCCGTGAACGCGGCAGCGTGGATGAGGAAGTCAGGCCGGGTCTCCCGTATTTTCTTCATCACATCGTCGAGCCTGGTAATGTCGAGGAGATCGAGTGTGAATCCGATAAAGTCCGCGTCAGAGAAGACGCGCCGCAGGTCATGGCCGAGCATACCTTCAGCGCCGGTCACCGCGACCCGCATCAGACGAGCCTCTGTCCGTACTGGACCTTGTAATACTCCATGTATTGTCCGGAGATGATCCGCGCCCACCACTCCCGGTTCGCAAGGTACCATGCGACCGTTGCCGCCAGTCCTTCCTCAAAACCGGTCTCCGGCCGCCAGCCGAGTTCCCGGCTGATCTTCGAGGCGTTGATGGCGTATCTGCGGTCATGGCCTGCCCTGTCCTCAACAAAGGCGATCAACCCCAGGACCCCGGCCTCGGCCCTGCCTGTCCGGCGCGCGATGGTCGCCAGCAGCAGCCTGACTAAGTCGATATTGAACCACTCGTTACTTCCCCCTATATTGTATACCTCGCCCGGTCTTCCCCTGTGGAAAACGAGATCAACCGCCCTGCAGTGGTCCAGGACATGGATCCAGTCCCGTACATTCCTTCCGTCGCCGTAGACCGGAACAGGCCTTCCCTCAAGGGCATTGGCAATGACCAGGGGGATCAGCTTTTCCGGAAACTGGAACGGCCCGTAGTTGTTCGAGCACCGGGTAATGATCGCCTCGATGCCATAGGTCTCATGGTATGCGCGGACGAGGAGGTCTGACGACGCCTTGCTGGCAGCATAGGGGCTGTTTGGCATCAGGGGGGACTCCTCTGTGAAGAGGCCTTCGGGAGTCGAACCGTATACCTCATCAGTGGAGATATGCACGAACCGGCAGTTCCTCTTCCGCACCACCTCAAGGAGGCTCTGTGTGCCGATGACGTTCGTCTGCAGGAAGGGAGAGGCGTCGAGGATGCTGCGGTCCACGTGGCTCTCCGCCGCAAAGTTGATGACAGCGTCGAACTCTATGCCTTCGACCAGTTCCCGGTCCCCGATATCGCCTCTGATAAAACGGTATCCCGGGTTGTTCTCCACGTCGGAAAGGTTTTCAAGATTGCCCGCGTAGGTCAGCTTGTCGAGGTTGATGATCCGGTATCCCGGATGCGCGGACAGGATATGCCGGATGAAGTTCGACCCGATAAACCCCGCCCCGCCGGTGACTAAGATATTCATCAGTCTACCCGGAAGGGAGAAGCAGGGTCGTTTTCGTACCGCACCTCGTCCACCGGCTCCTTCTTTCCCTCGCCCCTGAAGAGCCGGTCAGGGAGGTTTATCACCATCGCATCCTTGTCGCCGATATTTTTGTAGGCATGGACCACGCGGGGAGGGACAACGGCAGCGTAGGGCTGCCCCTGGCGTTCGACGACCATCTTCCTGCCGAACGTGGCGGACCCCTTCCTGTTGTCCCATAGGTAGAGCCTGAAGTTTCCGAAGAAACAGAAGAAGTCGGTCTGCTCCACATGCTCATGGGGCCCACGGGCAACGCCGGGCCTTGTCATCGAGATGTACGACATCGCCGGCCGAAAGCCGGTCTCGTCAATGCGGAATATCTCGGTGAGCCATCCCCGCTCATCCGTAAAAACGCTGAGGTCTCTTATGATGACCCCTTCCACCTATACCTCCAGCACCGAATCATCTCCGACCATAAGCCTGAATGCCTTATGTCCGCTGTTTTTGAATATCTTCACCCTTTTGCCGATGAGGCTGTCCTCCACGCGCTCAATATGCAGCACCTCGCTGCCGTTGAGGATGACCGAGTGCTCCACCGACGAGCTGATGATCCTGACGTCGTCTCCGATGCTGGTATGCGGCCCTATGAAGGAGTTTTCAATCACCGTATTGTCGCCGATCACAACCGGCCCCCGGATGGTGCTCCCCTTTACGACCGAGTTGGGGCTCAGCATGACCCTTCCGAGTATCCTGGATGCGCGGTCAACCGTCCCCTCGATGTCCTTCCTGCACCATTCGTCCAGGACTATGGCATTGGCGGTAAGCAGGTCGTCCTTCTTGCCGGTGTCAAGCCACCACGAATCAAGGACAAAGCTCTTCACCGGCCTGCCCATGAAGATCAGCTCCTGTATGGCGTCGGTTATCTCAAGCTCCCCCCTCTTCGAGGGTTTGATACGCGCAATCGCCTTATGTATCCGCGGGGAGAAGAGGTAGACGCCCACAAGGGCCAGGTTCGAGGGCGGGTCGTCCGGCTTTTCGATCAGCCGGATGATGCTCCCGTTGCGGCTGACCTCGGCAACGCCGAACTGCCGGGGATTGTCCACCTCTTTCAGGAGGATCATGGCGTCGGCCTTCTTCCTGCCGAAGTCCTCCACAAACTTCTTTATGTCCCTGCCGATGAGGTTGTCGCCGAGGTACATCACAAAGGGCGAGCTCTTCAGAAACTTCGATGCGGTCCTGACCGCGTGGGCAAGCCCTGCCGGAGCGTCCTGAAGAATATAAGTGATCTTCGCCTTCCACCTGCTGCCGCTGCCTACCGCATCCCTGATCTCCTGCCCGGTCTCCGGGGAGATGATGACGCCTATGTCCCTGATGCCTGCCCTGACGATATTGTCAATGCAATAAAAGAGGATCGGCCGGTTGGCAACGGGGACAAGCTGTTTCGCGCCTGAATAGGTAAGAGGCCTGAGGCGCGTACCCCTGCCGCCGCTTAATATGAGGGCCTTCATGCGGTATATGATAGCGTAGCGCTTCGCATAAATTCAAATAGCCGGATGCCGTATCAATGCGCTTTCGGAGGGATATAGGGGGGCTCTTTTTCAGAGGGGAAAACAGGCGTCGCCTCGGACGCATCCTCGCTCCCGATCCCCTCAAGCGGGTCCTTTGCCGCCGCTGCCGGCGCAGGCTGCTCCGCCTCTTCCTTCTTCGTCCTGATGATCCTCTTCGAAGCAGGGGGGTTCTTCTGAACGACCGGAGACGATAAAGTCGAAGGCGCCTTGGTCCCGGATTTCTGCGCTGCCGGAGCTGTCTGTTGCACAGGGGCACGGGCCTTGCCTGTCTTCGCGGCAGGCGCTGACGACCCGTAGACCTCGACCCGCCTCAGTCTGCCCCCTTCGTCGTATGTAAACGTATAGTTCTTCTCCTGCATCAGGGAAAGAAGCCTTGTGATTCCCTCTTCGAGTTCCAGATTCCTGAACCGGGTCGTCACCGGCTTTACGGACACATCCCCCGAAACCGCGGCGGTAATCCCAGCCTTCTCGGCAACAGACTTCAGGACACGGCCGAACTCCGCGCCGGCCAGCTCAACACTCAGGAGTCCGTCCTTCATCTCGATCCTCATGACAGACGCCGGGGCAGCAGGCGACTCCTGCCGGCCCGCCGGGACAGGGACCTGCGCAAGGCAGGTCCCTGCTGAAAAAACCGCGGCGCCGAGAAGAATCAGGGCCGCGGGAAACGCTTTAGGCATTCTTCTCTTCTTTTTGCGCCTGGCGTTCGGCGATGACCTTCTGCGCCATCTGGGCAGGCATCTCTTCATAGTGAGAGAATTCCATGGAGTACAGGCCCCGGCCCGAGGTGAGGCTGTGGAGCTGGTTTGCATACGTGAGCATCTCGGACATCGGAACCAGGGACAGGATCTTCTGGTTACCGCCGGCCTGGGGCTCAACGCCCTGCACCTTGCCGCGCTTGGAGTTCAGGTCGCCGATAACCGCGCCGAGGGTATCATCGGGAGTGGTGATCTCGGCCTTGACGATGGGCTCCAGCAGGACCGGTCTGGCCTCCTGCACCGCCTTCTTGATCGCCATGGACCCGGCGATCTTGAAGGCCATTTCCGAGGAGTCCACGGTATGATAGGAGCCATCGAAGAGGGTCACGCGCAGGTCCACGATCTGGTAGCCGGCCAGCACTCCCTCGTGCATCGCATCGACGATGCCCTTCTCCACCGCCGGTATGTACTGCCGCGGGATGGAGCCGCCCACGATCTTGTCCACGAACTCAAACCCTCCGCCCCTCGGGAGCGGCTCCACCATAATGTGGCAATCGCCGAATTGTCCGCGCCCGCCGGACTGTTTCTTGTATCTGCCCTGGACCTTTGTGGAGGTCTTGATCGTCTCGCGGTAAGGGATCTTCGGGGTCTTCATGACGACCTCAACGCCGAACCTGCGCTTGAGCCGTTCCAGGGTCACCTCGAGATGGACCTGGCCCATGCCGGAGATGAGCATTTCCTTGGACTCCTCGTCACGGCTGAACCTGAGGGTGGGGTCTTCCTCGAGGGCGCGGTGCAGGCTTGTGCTCACCTTCTCTTCATCGCCCTTGCTCTTGGGGGCTATGGCATAGGAGATGATCGGGTCTGCGAACTTCACCTTGTCGAAGATGACCGGCTTTGACTCGTCCGTAAAGGTGTCTCCGGTGCTCGTCCCCTTGAGTTTGGCCACCACCCCGATCTCGCCCGTGCCGAGCGACTGCGCAGGCGTCTGCTTCTTGCCGAGGAGATAGAAAAGCTGGCCGACGCGTTCCTTGGTGTCGGAGGTGGAATTGTAGACAGTGGAGTCCGCCTTGACCGTGCCTGAATAGACCCTGAAGTAGGAGAGCTTCCCGGCATAGGGGTCTGCAACCGTCTTGAAGACGAAGGCGGAGAGGGGTTCGTTATCCGCCGGCTTCCTGATGACCTCGGACCCGTCCCTGGGGTTCTTACCTTTGATTGGGGATATCGTGGCCATCTCTTCGGGAGAGGGCAGACAAAGCGTTATGGTGTCGAGCAGGCTCGGTATCCCGATATTCATCGTGGCTGACCCACACGCAACCGGTATGTACTTCCGCGTCAGAGAACCCTCTTTCACGCCTTTGATTATCTCCGCCTCGCTCAGTTCCCCTCCTTCAAGGTATTTCTCCAGCAGAGCGTCGTCGGACTCGGCTATCTTCTCGATAAGCTTCTTGCGGTAACGGTCTGCCTCATCCTTCAGCTCCTCCGGTATATCCTCGGCAGCCGGTTTGTTGCCCTGCCTGAAGGCCTTCATCTTTATGATGTCCACAACGCCGGAGAAGCCGTCACCCGACCCCATGGGGATATGCAGCGGGATCGCCTCGGTCTCGAAAGACTTCTCCAGTTCTCCCAGGGCGCGCTCGAAATTAGCGCTCTCCTTGTCCATCTTGTTGATAAAGACTATCCTCGGGATCTCATACTCGCAGGCGTATTTCCAGACCTTCTCAGTCTCGGCCTTGACGCCCGAGATGGCGGACACGATCAGCACCGCGCCGTCCGACACCCGGAGGCAGCCCTTGGTGTCCTCTATGAAGTTGATGAACCCGGGCGTGTCGATCAGATTGATTCTGTGACCGTTCCAGTTGCAGAAGGCAAGAGATGAGGTGATGGTTATCTTGCGGTCGATCTCCTCTGGCTCGTAATCCGTGACCGTGGTGCCGTCCTGGACGTTGCCCAGCCGATCGGTCATGCCCGAATCAAAGAGCAGCGCCTCCAACAGGGAGGTCTTCCCCGCCCCGCTGTGCGCTATTACCGCGACATTCCTGATCTTTGTTACCTCGAAATTAGCCATGCAGTCCCCCTCGAAATAGATTAGGATACAGCAAGTACACCATGCGCAGGAGCAGACGCCCCCGCTAACTTACTATCTCTTCAATGACAGGCTTGGAAGCGGTCTTCCCGGAAGCGGCTTGTGCCCAGAGTTTCACTCCTGCAAACGCAACAACCAGGGCGCCGAACCCGCAGATAGCCGACAGGATATCAGGGTCAGCGGCCGTAAACAGCCTGCTCACCCATTCCTTGCCGATGATCGCGCCGATGACCAGCGCCAGGGCAGGCGCCCCGTAGACGACTATGGAGCCTTTGACAAAGGTAAACGGCTTCACCGCCACCTTCACCCGTTGTCCAACCTGCGCGCCGACCCGGTTGAGGGCCTCGATCTCCATGGTCTGGCTCTCTGGTTTGCAGACTCCAGCGGCGCAGCCTTCGCAGGCGCTTTTTCTCGGGATAAGGACGACGGCCATATCTCCTTCGAGGCTCTTGACCGTCCCGATTTCTTCAATCATGATAGCATTTTAACACAGGGATTTTGAAAAAATCTGTAGCTAATGCGGCCCGCCCGGCGTCTCAGAAACCGGGCCGTCTGATGTCGCCGTCAGACGGGCCGCTGTCCGCAACAGACCGCAGCTCCCTTCGCACGCGCACGTAATGATACCCGATCATGAACACGGCCACGGCAAAACCGAAGCAGTAGGCGGCGAGGGCCATCTTGTAGTGAACGGGATTGAAGACAAAGCGTACCTTGTGTTCTCCGGCTGTCAGAAAAACCGCCTTTGCGTTGTAATTGGCGGCGTAGACCGTCGTCTTCACGCCGTTGTCATAGGCCTCCCAGTATCTGCTCCATCCGTCATTGTAGAGGAAATATCCGTCCACGTCATTCCTTATAACCGCAGTCATCTCATTGCCTGAGAAGTCGGTCACCCTGATCTGCGGCGCCGGGGAATTCAGGTTGTTCGCCAACTCATCGCGCGCACTATATATGTCTTGGGCATGCCGTGTCACATAGGAATTTGACGCATAGATCAAGTTGACGGGCGTCAGATCAGGCGCGTTGTCATAGGAGCTCAAGGGCTTTATCTCCTCACTTCGTGAAGGCATATTTCCACCGGCGTTTCTCTCCACAAAAAGAGAGTCAGCCAGCTGCCTTTCGTCCGCTGCTGCAAGAAAGTTGAGCAACTCGCTCCTGCCGGCGACAGTATAAACCCTCTGCAGGGGAAAAAATCTGACAACCGGCCTGATCACCCCGGACAGGGCAAGCTGGTTGTCTATGGGCACATTGGTGAGCAGGTCATAGTACCGTTTTGTCGTAAACATGCTGTGGTTATTGCCGTATGTCAGGACCCCGGCGGTCTTCAGCATCGATTCTCCGAAAGCGATATTTGGCCTCACCACAAGGGGCTGCTTGAAGTACTCGAAAGGATATCCGTTCCGTGCGCGTGAGGCATCCACCAGGGCATAGTGCTCACGACTGTCCATTAAGACGTACTTGGGTCCTTCACCCAGAACCTTGTAGACGTCGAATATAAGAAGCACTGCCAGCGCACCGTAGAACAGCCTCATAGACACTGCTTCTCGCCGCATCAGAGAGACGAGCAGACCAAATATCATCACCTGCACAAGCACGTAAAGGTCAAAGGCCGACGCAAAAAAGAGTTTGCCGGCGTACACCCCTGTAATAACGCACTTGAGGATGACGATCCCGGCGCAAAGGGCTGCAATAAAACGATACCTCTTCTTTAAGAAAGGGACCAGCGCCGCCTGGTTCGTAAACCTTGTCAGCCCAAGGGCGAGCAGCATGCACAGGTATAACTGGAAATATGAGCCGAGCAGTTCGCGGGCCTCTATCATCCTCAGCGGCGGGAAGACGAAGTTGAAGGCCTTCTGCAGCATATTGAAGGGTTTGCCGCTCATACCTTCAATGCTGAACATATTGATCCATATAATGACCATCATGAGCATTGCAAGATATCGATATCGGGATGTATGAAATACAAGACCGACGATCACGATAATGAAGGGGATGATGCCTATATAGCCCGTGACCTCGGCAAGCAGATCGTCCCTGAAATAGGGGATTGTCTCGAAAAGGTCGGGATGGACCATGTTGACCAGGTTGCCCCAGGAGACGAAGACGCCTTTTTGTTCGGTGAACTTCTGGGACAATGCCTCCGTCGTTATATCGGATGCGACTATCTTTTTGAACATGCCGTCATTCTTCTGAACTATCCGCAGCATCGGAAAAAGCTCGCCGCCCCCCGATGCGTCCCTGAACATGACCGACAGCGGAGGTGCGGCCATGCACAAAACAACGGCAATGGAGACAACCACTGCGGCAATCATTTTTCTGTCGCGAAAGGCCCTGACAGTCCGGCCGATATCGTGTATCTTGAAGACAAAAACCACAAGAATAAAGGCTGTGAGATTGAATAGATATAAAGAAGGGATCATGATCGTCATGGTGATGCCGGCGAGCAAAGCCATGGCGGCCAGATAGATATATCGTTTTCGGTCATAAATATGGTCGAGAAAGAGCAGCAGGAAATACATCGTCAACGGCGCAAACAGTGCGAGCCCGATCGTCCCGCCCTGGACAAAAAAGCTGCCGGCAAGAGAGAACGAGAGGACAGCGGCCGCGAGAAGGGAACTCACGGCGCAGCCGGTTATTCGCTTATAGAGCAGATAGGACCCCCATGAAAAGATAAAAAAGTGGAGCAGATGGTGGTACGTATATGCCGTTAAAGGCGAAATAGCGGATATTCTTATTATGGCCGCAGCAACAAGCAGGAGCGGATCGAGTCCAACGAGTGCGACATGCGGATAAAAAAAAGTGCCGCCCTGCAGGTAGGGGTCCCAGTAAGGAAAAACGCCCCTCGCCAGGCTGTCGACGAAATAGTGATAACCGCCATACCAGATGATGGAATCATGAGTAAATACTTTGTTGGTCAGGAGCAGATCACGATACGCTATGCCGAAAATTAGTACCAGGCCAACGCAGAGCGTTCTCCACACAGTCTTTCTCGTGATCACGGCACACAGCCCCTTATTCTCTTGTGCGTGGACATCTTAGGGACCACAGGGGCAGCTACGTCCTGAATGATACATGCTTGTGTCCAAAATAGCTGACGATCACGGTAAAAAAAGTCATCAGCGCCTGCGTGACGTAAAAATTCATTTTCAATATCTCGATACAGAGAGGAAACACAGCAAAGCCGACTGCCATCGGCGCCGAGTATACAACATAGTAACGGAGATACTCTTTGACGTAATTCCCTTTGGTCTTAAAGACAAAAAATTTGTGACAGACATATGCCTGCGTGATATTCACGATTGAAGAGAAAACCAGGATGACCATGTAGTGTATTCTGCTTGAAAAGAGATAATACAGAAGGGTCAGCAATATATAGCTAAAGGCCGTATTCCATCCGCCGGTGACCAAAAACCGAATGGGCCTGCTGTTATACGCGCGTTGCAGAGACGCGCTAATCAAAATTGATCCGTTCTTTTTCCACGACAATAGGCCGTCTCAGGACCTGCGTATGAATTGAGCCGATATACTCTCCGATGATGCCGAGAAAGAAAAGCTGGATCGAGCCGAAGAAAAACAGCCCTATTACAAGAGGCGCAACGCCGACGGAGAAACTCTGCCAGAAAAGAATCTTGTAGACGAAATATATCATCGCCGCCAGCAGGCTTAACAGAGACATGGAAAACCCGAGCATTGTCGCCAACCTCAAGGGTATTTTCGAATGACTCGTAATGCCGAGCATCGCCAGATCGTAAAGGGTGAAAAAATTGTTCTTGCTTATCCCCCTTTTGCGGGCTGGCTGGGTATATTCGATCTTGGCCGTTTCAAATCCGATCTCAGCAATGAGACCCCGTATATACGGGTAGGGATCATTAGTGTCTCGTACAATCTCGATTACTCTCCTGTCATACAAACCAAAGCCGGTAGAGTTCTTGACCAGCTCCACGTCCGACAGCCTATTGATGAGATCATAGTATAGTTTCCGAACGAGAAACATGGCGGCAGTCTCCCTGCTGTCTGTCTTCACCGCCAGAACGACCTTGTACCCTTCTTCCCATTTCTTTATGAAATCAGCAATCATCTCGGGTGGGTCCTGCTGATCGGATGCGAGAAAGATAACTGCATCACCCTTCGCCTGAAGCAGTGCATAGTAGGGCGATCTGTTGTGCCCAAAATTCCTGGTATTAGCAATAATCTTGATTCTCTTGTCATCGCGCGCTATCCTCTTGAGAATCTGGAGGGTAGTGTCGGTCGAGGCATTGTCAATAAATATATATTCATAGTCGTAGCCGGGCAGTTCCTCTAAAACCCGACTGACCCGACAGATCATCTCCTCTACATTTCCCTCCTCGTTGTAGCACGGCGAGACGACACTAATGAACGGCATCGATAGGATCCTCCTTGCGCCCGCGGAAGAATTGTTTCGGCCAGCTGCATATATACCGCAAGGACAACGTCATGAGAACGGGAAAACCGATTTTGTCATGTGGAATCCCCCGGCCTCTCTCGTCATACCGCATAGCATACCGTATCCACAGGTTCGTTCGTATAATGACGAAGGTAAAGTTTGTAGCCGCTATTCAGCTGTTTGATAAAGAGAGGGATCTGCCAGAGGTCGCAGGCTCTGTGATAGACAGCAACGGCGAGCTTCGGCTTCTGCCGCAGAATCGTCTCTCGCGCACCGGTCAGGGCCCCCATCTCTCCTCCTTCTATATCCATCTTGATGAAGGTTGCCGCCTCTCTTTCCCTCATAAAATCGTCGATACTCACTACGGGGAGGCAGACGGCGCCTTCGCCATCACCCATCCTCGTGTCAATCGTTCCACTCTCATCAAAGCCCCTGGTTCCGGATGACTCGCAGATACCGAGGTTCAGCGGGACGATGCGGGATGGATCTAACGCCGAGACACGACTCTGTAATGTCAGGAAAGTTCCCCTGTCAGGCTCAAAGGCATACACCTTTGTGAATGCACCTGACGTCTCGCGAACAAATTGGGTCACCGTGTCCCCGGTGTAGGCGCCACAGTCGAGGAATACCTCATCTTTGCCCATGCTGATGAGGCCGGGCTCAAAATACTGTGCGTGGGGGGAACGTAAATCCCTGATAATCTTCTTTTCCAGGGTCAGACGGAACTTTAACAGGCCAATAAATGTATCAAAGGAAATTTCATCGACCCATTCCCCCGCAAGGGCGATGATCCGAGCCTGATTATCCCGTGTAAAGAGGGAGGTAAATGCATCATCATATTCCGCTGAAGGAAAGACATCGGGACGCGCATGGTGCAGAAAGGATAAAGGATATATAAGGGGAAACCGCATTGCCATAAGAGAGTCGTATATTTCCGTTTCATAGAGCAGACTCGCGATAAGCACGGGATGAGATGCATGGTCACGCCTGAGCTCTTCCGGCGAAAGAACGGGAACCCTGCTAATAGTCGTTCCCCAGAGAGCCGGGTTATTATCAGCGAAAGCCACAACACGTATACCCCGGTTTGTTAATCCATCAAGGAAGATGCGCCCCAGCCGCGCCGCGCCAAAAATGGCAATCGGCGCCGATCCATCCATGACCGGAGAAATATCCGGGAACCGGTCTTTGATCTTTCGCTCATAGTTGTCCCTCCCCGACGCAAACAGTTCTCTAAGGCGTGACGTTCTGACATCTATCGACGTCTTCACGGAAGTATGACCCGTCCACGATGATGGCATCTCTCCAGCGCCCGTCTGATTTCATCTCCGTATACGTAGGACGAAATAAAGACGGTATGTATGCTGCCTTCAAGAATCTCAGGTGACACGATGCTGATGCCGTTGAGAGTCTTGCCGTGAAGTCCCCTATTCCTGTCGACAATCATTCTGATTTTCGCCTTTCCCAAATTCGTGGACGCAAACAGTCTTCCTGTAAGGGAGCCCGCTCCCCAAATGACAACCTCTTCCTGCGACAACACAAGGGCGTCGATGAGGCTGTGAAGTGTCTCCATCCTGCGAGAGGAGGCCAGAATATATTCTCTCAACAGCGTGGGCCCTGACTCATCCTTCCGCATGGAACCGCCTCCATTCGTCTTCTCCCAGATCGCAGCCAGAGCATGGGAATCGTATAAGTCCACCTTAAATGATTCGGTCTGTCTTCGGCCTATCCCAAACTTCCTCATGAGGTTGGTTAGGCTCGTCGGGGTAAAATAATTTATATGTTCGAGAGAAAATTCATGAAACGGCTCCCTAGGCTCCGGGCTGAATCGTTCGGCGTCGGGAACAATAGTCAAGAGAGCTCCGCCCTCCGCCATGAGTGACGAAACGAGTGACAGCGTGCCGAACAGGTCACGCATATGTTCTAGAACGCCCGACATGATAACCAGATCGAAGGGGGTTGATGAAACAAATCCGGAAAGGGGGGAAGAGATTACCCGGATTCCGTAAAGGTCCTTAGCCAGGGAGGAACATTCCGAGGCTGGCTCGATTCCCAGGACATTGTGATATCCATTCTCATCCAGGACATGCAGGAGGTGCCCAGTGGAACAACCGATATCCAGTATCCGGAAAGATGCCGGAGAATTCTGGGCTCTATTTCTCGTGAGATATCCATCAACAAAACGAAAAATGTCGCGATGCAGGTCCTTAATCCCCTCAGGAATATCTCCTCTGTCATACGCATACCTGGAATTAAGATTGTAATACCGCTCGTACTCCTCTTGCGAGGGAACTTCGTCGGCAAACAGGAACCCGCATGTCCTGCATGCTGAAACATCATAGTGGAAAGGCCGAACCTCTCCTGCAATAAAAAATTTCTGGGTATGCATGCGTTCGTGATCTCCAGCCCCACAGACCTCACAGATACGCATACCTATCCCCTCGTGCGGGAAAACACAAGCACAACCTACGCATGAGATCCATTCCTTGCCTCGATCTCGGTCAAAACGGCAAGACTGGGAAATAAATCTTTCAGCGCGGCCTTGCGTCTCACCAAGTCGTCTTTCGTGAAGTCTCGCGTGGTAAACACCGGAGTATTCAAATCATCCATCCCAATAGTAAAATCTCCGGTTATGACCCCATCCTGTCTGAGAGTGTCATGCAGTTTTGTCCCGGGGAAGGGTATCGCATACGACACGACGATGGAGGCAAGAGGCAGACTTTTTAGAAACTTGACCGTCTCCTGGAATCTGGCTTCGTCCTCTCCGGGCATTCCTATCAGGACAAAGCCGACCACCGGTATGTCAGCCCGTCTGAAACACGATACCGCACTGACGATTTCAGCATTCGATATCCGCTTATTCATAACGACATTCCTTACATATTCGCTTCCGCTTTCAATTGCGATGCAAACATTGGCGCAGCCTGACTTCTTCATCAGGGCGGCTAATTCATCATCAATCTTCTTGACGGAAATGCCGTTAGGAGTGTTCCACCGGAAGTTGTATGCATTCTGGATTATCTTCTCACAGATCACTTTGGCGCGTTCGGGTCTGAACGTGAAATTGTCGTCGACAACAAAAACATGCTCAGCCTTATACTTGAAGAGAATTTCGTCCAGCTCGGCGAGGACGTTCTCCGCGGATCGTCCCCTCCATCGTGAACCATGAACAAGCCACATATTGCAGTATGAACATCGATTAGGACAGGAGCGGCTGGTCAATATAGACAGGGCCGGCCTATTGCCCAAACCATATAAACGCTTCTCACGACTGCCCTCCAGATAGGGGACCATGTCCCACAAATCACGGGCAGGAAAGGGGAGAGAATCCAGGTCCTGCACAAACAGGCATTTCTTATTCTTCACCACTTCGCCGCCGCTCCTGTAGATGAGGCCATCAACATCCTCGAACGCCCCGCCCTGACCCGACAGTTTAGAGAGGAGATCCTCCAATGAATGGTCAGCCTCTCCGATTAAGCCATAATCAAGGGCAGCGCATTCAAGAAGCGGTCTTTCATGGAATATTGATACAAATAGGCCGCCGATAACAACGATAGTTTCTGGATTGACATGCTTGACGAGGTTGGCAACGTCATAGGCGTCCCGAACCGCAAATGAGTAATGGCAAGAGATGCCTACACATTCAGGCCGCGTCCGTGCAATCATGTTCGCGACGTCAGCTTCGGATCGGCCATAATAATACAACCCGAACCCGTCGGATACCCGTTGTCCTGAGCCCACCGTCGGGTCCCAAAGGGCCACGTCATGGCCGGCTTTGCGAAGGCTGCCGGCCAGATACTCCAGCCCCAGCATTTCAGTCCTGTGGATGACAGGATCCGGGAAGTGATAGGGAGCGTTAATCAATAAAACTCGCATGCCCTCCTCCTTCGGCGCTGTTCGCTGACGCCCCCTTTAGCCGGCCACGTTGAAACACCATAGTCACCACCGCCACTTTTCCTGCAGTAACCGTTCCAGCGGCAGTTCCTCCCTGCGCGCTGCATACCACTTATATAACGCATCAATACACTCTCCGATTTCTCCAAAAGCCAGATCTTCTATTTCGCCCGCTAACCTCCCATTATCCCCGCTGTATTCGGTGCCGAGGCCGTTGCGCTCAACTACGATATCAAGTGTCTTACCCGATGCCGCCACCACCATACGCGCCAGCGTCAGAAGATCAACCGTCCTACCGGTACAAATATTATAAATTTTTTCTTCAGGTTTATGCTCAACAAACCAGCCGGTGATCGTGAGGAGGTCGTCGATGTGCAAATAGTCGAAATAGACGTTCTGCTTCAACGTGATAGGAAGGTCCCAGGCCGCCTTGCAGCAGGCGTTGGAAATGAATCTTACTTCCCAATCCTCATACTTCCCAAAAACACCGAATAGCCGCAGGTTATAAATGTTGTCGGAGCGTCCTGCATATTTTGCCATCACATATTTAGAAAAACCGTAGTCGTCCCCGGGGACATGAACGTCGAAATACTCTTCTTTCATGTGCGGTTTCCAATGCGCGCGGTCGTATTCTGCTCCGGAGCCGTAGTAGAGCATCTTGCCGAAATATCCGTTACACCTTGCCACATTGAAAAACATCCTCATGTTGTGGTCGAGGACTTTAGAAAGATCCTTTCCGGAGTTTCTCGTTGCATCCCAGGTAGCCGCATGGATCACAACATCAAACCGGTTCTTCACAATATAATCCCTTACTACGTCGCTATCGAGGAGGTTGACTTCAGAACTCGGCGGAGCATATACGGCGTATTTCCCCGCCCATTGTTCCACAAGATTGCGCCCAATGAAGCCTGATCCGCCGGTGACAAATATCTTAATCATGAGGCTATCTTTCTTGCTGTGACAGCAGCATATTGCTATTAAGTTCTTCCCTATCAAGGAGCGGCCAGAGGTCCTCCATCGGGGCAGAAACCATCGAACCATCCGGCATACTTCTCGTCGATACACGCGGCGCGGTCATCTGGTCAGGGGAGACCATCACCTCGCAGACGGAAGGGCCCTGTGCGTTGAGTATGGCTCGCACCTTCTTGTTGATGTCCCGGTGATCCTTCAGCTGAAACGAGGGGATCCCGAACGCCTTGGCAACCTTCCTGTAGTCAGGAAGCGTCAGCCCGCTTTCTCTGGTGCTTGCGACAAAGTTCCCCCTGAAATAGTTCTTCTGAGTCGTCTGTATCGAGACATAGCCCTGATTATTCAGGACGAAAAACTTGATCGGCAGATTCAGTCGCCGGACAACTTCCAGTTCCTGAATGTTCATGACAAACCCGCCGTCCCCGTCTATGCAGACGGTCCTCTTCTTCCCGCTTGCGATACAGCCGCCTATGGCCATGGGAATGCCGAACCCCATCGGCCCCAACCCCTCGCTGTTGAATATCCTCATCCCCTCCCTGACCCTGAACGCCTGCATCGACCTCTCGCTGCAGGCGCCGGAACTGCCGGGTATTAGAAGGTCGTCAGCCCGCATCTCCTCAGAGAGGATATCGATCAGGACATAGTCGTTCACAAAACGTTTTTCATCCCAATATTCCTTCAGCACAACAGGATATCTGTTTTTCCACTCCTTGCAACGGGCAATCCACGCTCCGCGGTCCTGTCGTTTGACCTTCCCCTTCTGCCTGAGCAACTCCTGGACAAACAGGGCCGCATCGCCTTCTATGGGAAGGGCGACCGTCATATCCATCTTCCTGATCTCATATGGATCAACATCAACCATGATCTTGCGTGCCGCAGGGGCAAAATGGGCGTGGTTGTACGCCGTCTGTCCCAGGTCGAGCCTGGCGCCGATGACGAGGAGGAGGTCGGCATTCTGCTGTGCGAAATTGGCCCCGCGCTGGCCGACCGCGCCGGGTCTTCCCGCGTAAAGCGGATGATCCTCCGGCAGGAAGTCGATCATCTTCCAGGTGGTGAGTACCGGGATACCGAGCTGGTCGACGAGTCGGCGGAAAGGTTTCAGCGCACCCGACAGCCGTATCCCGTTGCCGGCGAGTATCGCGGGCCGCTCGGACCGGTTGATCATCGCCATGACCGAAGCGGCATCCCTTGAGAGGCTGCGCACCGGCCTCCTCTCCGGCCTGAAGGCAGCCAGCCTGCGTTCGTCTATCACAGCGGCCTGGACGTCAAGCGGTATGTCTATCCATACCGGACCGGGCCTGCCCGACCGGGCAAGATAGGCCGCCTTTTCGAGATGGTATCGTATCTCGGCCGGATTCGTCACCGTCACGGCATATTTCGTGACAGACCGCACCAGGCTTACGATATCGATCTCCTGGAACCCCATCTGCCTCACGCCCCGTCCGCCTATCATATCCGTCCTCTTCACCTGTCCTGAGATAAAGAGGACGGGGATGGAGTCAAGCCATGATGCCGCAACGCCGGTTATAGTATTTGTCCCTCCCGGGCCGGTGGTCACCAGCGCCACGCCCAGGTTGTTCGTATACTGACTACAGGCATCGGCTGCGACAGCGCACGCCTGCTCATGGAGGTTGCATATATAGGTAAGTTTCCTGTTCCTGCCGAGGGAGTCGACGAGATGCATCGCGCCCCCGCCGGGGAGCATGAAGACATGTTTTACCCCCTGGCCGGCGACAAAATCAAAGACATAATCAGACAGCTTTCTCACAGGTTCTCCAATTCCCTGAGAAGCGCAGCAACGCTTCCTGCTCCGCGGTTCCAGGGCCGGGGGAAAAGAAGACTTCTGACGCCCGCCCCGCCGGCAGCCGCAACATGATCCTGGTTGTCGTCGATAAACAGGTCCACCCTGCCGATCCACCGCATGAACGCTGCCTTGTCTTCGTCATAGACCGGGATATCGGAGTCAGGCCTTTTGGAAGGCACGAAATGGAATGTCCGTATCCATGTCCCGAAATTCCTGAAGACCCACTGCGCCGATGCGGCAGCGGCCTTATGCGGTACGGCGGTCAGAGCTATATGGCGGTACCGGCTGCCGTGTTTCCTGAACCATTCCATCACCTCTTTGACAGGTGACAACTCCTGGTAACGCACAGACAGTCTGAATTCATCGAGAGATGCCAGGTATTGCTGCATATTCATACCCAATATCCTGTCAGGAGGATTTTCCATCAAATCGCCATAACTCGCCTTGCAATTCTTATTGTCCTGCTTCCATTGGCGGAACCATGAAGCCATCAGATCATTCAGCACGTCATCCACGTCCCAGGCGATTGTCCTCACAAAACATCCTTGTATAGCCAGTCCAGCCAGAAGGTCATCTCTGTCTTCCTGTTCTTGTTTCTGACAACCGCCTCGTCCTCATAGAACGAATCGTCCTTGTAGTGGGTGGTCGAGATTTCCTCGAAGATCGCCCCCTTCTCGGACCTGAAATCATGCTTCACTCCCCGCTCGACGACAGCCATATCACCCGCCCGGTAGTCCTTCACAACTCCGCCGAGCGCTATGGTGACGTCTCCGTACAGGACCTGGAAAGTCTCCTCCTTCTTTACGTGGTGGTGCACCGGATGCCGCTGCCCCGGCAGGAGGATGATGAGTTTCTTGCAATACTCCCGGTTGATGCAGTTGATGATGGTAGCGCCCCACTCTTCGAACCGGTCAAGGCCGTAGTGGTGGGAGAGCTCCAATTCCAGGCGGTTGGGGAGGACTATCTTGCTGTCTATGCAGACCTTCCGCACCTTGTCGATGATCTGCGCCACCCTCTCGCGCAGGTGGTGCACCTGCAGGCCGGCGAACATGACCGGCTCATTAGGCCGGAGGTCGCGCTTGAGGGTATATTCCGCATACTTCGACAAATCGTTTGCCGTCAGCTGCCCCTCTGCATTCGGGATAGCCAGAAAAATGTTTGACGTCTCGACACGAGTACCCCGAGGCATGTCCTTCCGGGCAAAAACGCCCCTCTGCAGCCCCCTCAGATCTGTCCTCTCCTTGTCCGAGATATCCGCCCTCCTGCCGGAAACTCCGCACATATCAAACGTCTCCCGGGCCGCCTGAAGCCATCGGCTCACCTGCTCCGGGGATGCAGAGTAGGCATTGAGGACATACCGGTCCGTGGCAACGCCCACATGCTTTTCGAATATGCAGGCGCCCTTGGCAACCGCCACTTTTATCGAGTCAAAGTTATTCGGATCCTCATGCGTTGAATAGCCGATCGGCACGTTGGGGTACCGTTCCCTGAGCAGGGTTATCTGGTTGAGCTCAAGGTGGTTCCTCGCTGTGGGATATTCGCCGACACATACCATCAGGGCAAATTTCTTGTTCCGGTGTTCAAGAAAATTCTCGACCTTGTCGATATCGTCCAGGGAGGTCCCGGCGGTGGAGGCGATGACCGGCAGATCGGCCTTCACCACCCGCTCCAGCAGCGGCCAGTCCGTGAAGGAGCAACTGGCGACCTTGAGGCAGTCATACCCCTGCCGCTCGATCCTGTCGACGGATCTTTCGTCAAAGGGGGTGCACATGGTGATAAATCCGTGGCGCCTGACTTCCTCTTTCAGGGCCATGAACTGGTCCTCGCTCAATCGCGTCTCCATGAATCGCTTGACGTACTTCACGTCTTTCCGGTCCCTGAAATCGGGATGGATAAAGGTGTCTATGTCACGGTACTGGAACTTGAAAGCAAAAGTAAAGTCAAACCCTTTGCAGGCAGAGGCGATCTCGCGGATTATCCGCAGGCCATGCTCCACGTCGCCCATGTGGTTATTGGCCATCTCGAAGACAAACAGCTTGTGGAACAGATTTTTTTCATTGTTCATGCATACCCTCTATGATTTCATCGTTTGCACACTGCCGAGATTTTTTCGATTATGTAAGCCACCATCCGGCTGCTGAGACCCGGATAGACCCCCACCCAGAACGACTGGTTCATGATCCGGTCGGTGACAGACAGTCCCCCTGCCACACGATACCCTTCGCCGGTTCTTCTCATCTCATCAAAACAGGGGTGTTTGATAAGGTTCCCCGCAAAAAGCATCCTCGTCTGGATCCCGCATTTTTCGAGGCGCCCCACAAGCTCGTCTCTCGTGAAACCGGCGTCATCCCGCACTGTCATGAGAAAACCGAACCAGCTGGGGTCCGAGTTCTCAGTCGGCTCCGGAAGGACAAAGCTGTCCGCAAGGTCAGCCAGGCCCTGCCGCAGCATTGTCCAGTTCTTCTTTCTTGCCTCGATGAAGGCCGGAAGCTTTTCGAGCTGCGCGCAGCCTATCGCCGCCTGCATGTCGGTCACCTTCAGGTTATAGCCGAAATGTGAATAGACATACTTATGATCGTACCCTTTAGGGAGTTCGCCGAACTGCTGATCAAAACGCTGCTTGCAGGTATTATCATGTCCGGAAGGACACCAGCAGTCCCGTCCCCAGTCACGGAGCGACTCGACAATCCGCTTCAGTTCAGGGTCGTTGGTATTAACAGCCCCCCCCTCGCCCATCGTCATATGGTGAGCGGGGTAGAAGCTGGAGGTGCCAAGATGACCGACAGTCCCGGTATATCGCCATTCACCGTTATACATGCACCGGGAACCCAGGGAATCGCAATTGTCCTCGACAAGCCAAAGATTGTGTCTGTCACAGAAATCCCTGACTGTTTGGATATCGAACGGGTTGCCCAGCGTGTGGGCGAGCATGACAGCCTTCGTCCTTTTAGAGAGGGCGGATTCAAGAAGGGAACAGTCGATATTATACGACGGCAGCGCGACATCCACAAAGACCGGCACAGCCCCGTATTGAACGATAGGCGCCACTGTCGTGGGAAAGGCCGCGGCCACGGTGATCACTTCATCGCCCCTTCTGATTCGTCTGTCTCCGAGTTTAGGAGAGGTGAGGGCCATGAAGGCAAGGAGATTGGCCGATGAGCCGGAATTCGTCAGGGAACAGTATCCCACGCCGAGGAACCGGGCAAACTCCCGCTCGAACCTTTCGGCATACCTTCCGGCCGTCAGCCAGAATTCCAGAGAAGAATCAAGAAGCGTTATGATCTCTTTCTCGTCAAATACCCTCCCCGCAAAAGGGATGCGGTCTCCAGGAGAGAAGGACTCTGACTTCTTGTGCGTAAAGACATAATACTGGACAGCGGCCCTAATCACCCTTTCACGAAGCTCTTTTTCCACGTCTTGAGGCCGGCTCATGCGGCGCCGGCGCCTCCGGCGCCGCAATACTCTCTGATCTGCCGCACACAGACCTCAGCGAGGTCTTCTTTCCCTTTATACGCCTTCGTCCACTCGACGATGGTGTCAAGCGCCTTCCCAAGGCTCCATCGCGGTTGCCAGCCGAGCCTCGCCTTCGCCTTGGAGCAGTCCAGCTTCAGATAATGCGCCTCATGGCCCCGCTGATCCTGTTCCACCCTGTACGAGGCCCCCTGCCCCCACTTTCTGCAGAACGTGCTGACAAGCCATTCGACCGGTTTGGCATCGCAGTCATCGGGACCGAAGTTCCACCCTCCGGCAAAATCAGTTCCCTGCTCATAAAGCCGCCGGGCAAGGCCAAGATAGCCTGACAGGGGCTCCAGGACATGCTGCCAGGGGCGAATGGAATGCGGGTTCCTTATGACGATCCGCTCCCCGCTCACTACGGCCCTGATGCAATCAGGGATGATCCTGTGGCCGGCCCAGTCACCGCCGCCGATGACATTGCCCGCACGCGCAGTCGCGATCGCCACTCCGTGCGTCTTATACATGTCAAAGGGGAAAAAAGACGCGCGGTAGGCGGCTGTTACGAGTTCAGAGCAGGCCTTGCTGCTCGAATACGGGTCGTAGCCTCCCATAGGCTCATCTTCCCTGTAGCCCCAGACCCATTCCCTGTTTTCATAGCATTTATCCGAGGTGACATTGACAACCGCCTTCACCGAACCGCACCTTCTGACAGCCTCCAAAAAATTGACCGTACCCATGACATTGACCGCATACGTCTCCACGGGCCTCGCATATGCCTCCCGCACGAGGGGCTGCGCAGCCATGTGGATAGCCACCTCAGGGGCAGCCGCGGTCATAGCGCAGGCCAGGGCGTCCCCGTCCCGCACATCATCGATTATCGACCGCACATGCCGGTTGATGTTGCAGAGCTCGAACAGGCTCGGGGCAGTGGGCGGATCAAGGGCATATCCGGTAATGTCGGCTCCCAGTTCCCGAAGCCAGAGGCAAAGCCAGGAGCCTTTGAACCCGGTGTGCCCGGTTATGAAGACCTTTCTGCCGCGCCAGAAGTCCCTGTTAATCACGCTCAATACCTAACTCCAGACCTTCCACGGCGCGCTTCCTGACCGCCAGAGGGCCTCCAGGTGGTTCTTGTCGCGCAGCGTATCCATCGCATACCAGAACCCGGAATGCCTATGGGCCATGAGTTGCCCGCTGACCGCAAGACTTTCAAGCGGTTCCTGCTCAAAAAATACGTCATCACCGCTGATGAGGTCCATGACAGCCGGCTCGAGCACAAAAAAACCGCCGTTAATCCACGAACCGTCACCGGCAGGTTTTTCGCGAAACGAAGCGACAACGTTGCTGTCATCGACACTAACCGCCCCAAAACGTCCTGTCGGCTGGGTCACCGTCACGGTCGCGGTCCTTCCGTGCTTCCGGTGAAAGGAGACGAGTTCCCTGATGTTGACGTCGGACACCCCGTCGCCATAGGTCATCATGAACGGCTCCCCGCCGATATAGGGAGCAACGCGCCTGATCCTGCCGCCGGTCATGGTTTCGGGACCCGTGTCCACCAGCGTAATCTTCCACGGTTCGGCATAATGTTGATGGACCTCAACGGAATTGTCGCGCAGGTCGAGCGTGACGTCGCTCATGTGCAGGAAGTAATTTGAGAAATACTCCTTGATCATGTATCCCTTGAAACCAAGGCAGATAATAAAATCATTGAACCCGTGATGGGAATAAATCTTCATGATATGCCAGAGGATCGGCCTGCCCCCGATCTCGACCATGGGCTTGGGCCTGACATAGGTCTCCTCGCTGATCCTCGTCCCTTGTCCCCCCGCCAAAATAACCACCTTCATGCGTCGCCCCTGTCCGCCGGATGAGCATACAATCGAAGGTACGTCATTCGGCTTGAAATATTAGTATTTTATACCGTAACTACCCTTTTAATAAAGCCCTTTTGCGTCATCTGCCGCCCCACCGCACGGCATGTGTCAGGTCCATGATATACCGCTCCTGCAACACATAACCGGAAAGGGGGATCCCGGTGAGTATCCCGTCGCCTCGGAGATACCCCAGGACCCTGTCCACAGAGCCCTTGTCATTGGAGACGAGCACCGGAGAAAAACGATAGGGGCTCTTCCGGACCAAATACGCCAGGTCGCGTGCGAGCCTCTCGGCGGTATCAAAGCAGAGGACCGGCCTGCTCCCGGTGTAATATTCGGTGATGGGCATGATCTGGGGATAACCGGCAACGTATTTCGGGTCCCAGAAGATCCGGAAGGCCTCAAGACTGAAATACACCGGTTCCGACGCGGTAGGCACATTCCTGAGCCCTGTGGCGAAGAGGACCTCCTCGCGGAGCTGATGGTACTTCGCAAGATCATACCGTCCTGCTTCTACAGCCCGCGCGAACTGCGCGTCCGTCTCTGCATCGGGGATATAGTACACCGGCCGGCGGTTATTCAGAAGGAACTGAAAAGAAAAGACAAGGAGCAGACATGCAGTCAGAAGAAGATAGGCCGGTCTCAGGATCTTCCTGAACAGGGACTCGCCCGCGTTGATTCCAAAGACACTGCTCTTGAATACAACAAAGAAGGACCAGGCCAGACTGCTCGCCAGGAGGGAGACAAAGGGTATCATCTGGCGCGACTCATAGGGCATCCTCGCAGCGTGGGGCAGGATCATGATGAAAGCCATGCCGCAGAAAAAAAGGACAATGAGTATGCGCATGGCCGGCAGCTCCTGTTCATCGCGGTCCTTGAGAAACACATTGTAAATAACGTACAGGCCGAGCATGACAGCGATAAAGATACCCGGTGTATAGAGGTTGTTGAGGAGTATGCCGATACTCCCCATTATGACGCCCAGCCTACCCTGGCCGGCGTTGTAGCCGGGATCAGCCGCGTTTTTCAGCAGGAAGGCGTCCCTGATGTCGATAAGCGCGTCCCCAAAGCCGAGGTACCAGACATTCTGGAGAAACTGCAGGCCGTGAGCAGTCAGCGGCGCGAGGCTGAAGATGAGATACCTTTTCCAGCGGAATCCCTGCCGGTCGAGGATATCCCAGCCGATGATCCACAGGTATATGAAGAAGACCGAATCAAAGGACGAGAGGGAGAGCATGAACTCCATCGCCCAGGCGCCGAAGGTCCAGAGCCTGCGGTGGCGGGAAGATGCCGCACGCGTCGACAAAACGATGGCGAGCATGAATCCGAACCGCAGCATATCGTCGAGCGGCTGGTTGGCCAGCGTATCCGCATATCCCAGGAACGTCGGCGTCAGACCGTAGAAGACGACGGCGAGCAACGCGACGCGCGGACTCGTCATCCTCGCAAAAACAAGGTACATGAGGACAAGGGCCGCGATGGAGAAGGCGATGGAAAGCATCCGCACCTCAAACAGGCCGTCAAGGCCGAGCCGGAAAAAAACCGCGTAGGGCGTCAGATAACCGGCGGGATAATGCGTATACCAGAGCCGGGGGCCGATCCGGGGCGAACTGCCCGGACAGGTGCCGTGGGCATGCTGCCTGAGTTGGGGATCGTCAAAGAGATGCACAACGCGCGCGTATCCCTGGGGGATAAAGAGGAAATAGTTGGAAAACCATCCCCCCTCTTCCCACTGCCTGAGGGAGAGCATGGTCTGGGCATCCCCGAAACCCCAATCAGACCAGCGGAACTCGTCAGAGGCCCGCGCGGAAAGAAAGAGCGTGAGGCAGATGAGGAAAATAATCAGGGCGATGTGCCGGCGGCTCATCGTCTTCACGCGGGAGATCATCTCCCGTATTCTCACTTTCAGGGCTCCGGCCATCTATATGAAGTTGCAGTGCATCGGGACCTCGCCGGGGTCGTGCGCAAGGGACGCCCTTCTGTGCCTGAGTTCCCACAGAAATTCATTCACCTTGTGCTGGAGACAGAGAGAACCGCACATGGTCCTCGCATCAAAACTCTCCGAGGCGATAAGGTTGATGACCTCCCAATAGCGCTCTCCCTTCCAGAGTTCCTTAAAGGAGGTGTCCACGATATTTCCGATATGATATTTGCTGTATTTGCTGTTGAAGAGCATGCCGCAGGGCGCAACGAGACCTGAGCCTGAAAACTGCATGATAAAGGGAGGTCCATAGCACCGGGAATAACTTCGCTTGCCCCCGCTGAGGATCTTCGACCACTTGGCCTTTACCAGATATGTCCCGTCCGAGAAGGTCTCGGCAAGCTTCAATACATCCGCCAGGTCGTGGTATTTTGAATAATCAACGCCGAGGCTTGAGTTCTCATCGTCACTGCAGTGCTTGATGACGAGATAATCAACCCCCAGCTCCCTGCCCAGCTTTGCCAGGGGGATGACCTGGTCAGCATACTGCGGCAGCAGGACCATCTGCAGTCCGAGGGTCACTGCAAACCCCCTCTCCCGCTTTATCCGCACCGCTTTCCTGATCGTGCCGACGACCTTGTGAAAGCAGGACTCAGGACAGCCGTGGATGCCCGCATACCTGCCCGGGTCTGCTGCGGAGATGTTGAACCGGAGATAGGTAAGCGCGGGCAGGACCTCTTCAAGCCGGTCGTCCTTCAGCAGGAATCCGTTCGTGCCGAGGGCCATGTCAAGGCCGTTGTTTTTTCCCCTGAGTATGGCGTCGTAGAGGTGGGGCGAGCAGGAGCTCTCACCGTCGCTGACAAAACTGATCGCCCTGACCCCGAGCTCTGCCGCGTCATCGAGGAACCGGAAGATCACATCCCTTGTCATCTGCTTTTCATCGTTGGCCTGGAGCCGGCCGTAGCAATATTCGCACCTGTAGCCGCAGGCCCTGGTTAGGGCGCAGTCGATCGTAATAGGGGCGATCCGCTCTCCACGCAGCCACGCCTCAACGCGGTCCCGATGCCAGTGGAGCTTATGTCCGTCAAGAATCAGCCTGTCTTCCATGCCTCAGGCCCCTCAGTCCTCCTCGCCGTTGCCGAGGGTCCTCCACCGCTCAGCGGTAACCGAATCAGGGTGGATAGTCTTCTTGCCGGGCCTGGCGTAGACATCAGCGAGAATGGAGAAAAAATTTCCCGCGACCCTCATCAGCGCCCTGAAGGTGGTGGCCTTGGAGACGCCCCCTGTCCGCTGGTTCAGGGCATAGGGGGCCTCAGCGTACAGATATCCCCTCCGAATACATTTGATCAGAAGCTCGGTCTGGTAGAAAAATCCGGCGCTTTTCAAGGTGACATCCTTCAGGATGCAGGTGCGGTAGATCACAGTGCCGTTCATGTAATTGAGGGTCATGCCGAAGGAGAGGTTGATGATACCACGGTACAGCGCCGACAACACCCTCCTCCTCCAGGACCGTATGTCTTTATTATAAACAAAGGGTATGAGAATATCGACGTGGTCCATGACAGGCAGGTATCTGAGAGTTTCGAACGCGTCGTTTTCACCGTCTCCCGGGATCATCGTGACCACCTCTCCCAGGGCGCTCAGGACGCCATCCCGGAAGGACGCGCCGATACCCAGGGGTGCTTCATGGTGAAGCACCCGGACAAAGGGGTAGATGCGGCCAAGCCCCTCGGCTATCCTGCCCGTGCTGTCGGCGCTGCCGTCATTGACCACGAGTATCTCTCCGTTGATCCCGAGACGCTCATAGCCGCTGATGACATTTCTGACCGCAGCCTCCACGTTTTTCTCCTCATTCAGAGACGGCATGATGACACTGATCCTGTACGGGGTCACAGGATCTCTCCGGCAGCAGCCGCGATCTGCTGGAAGGTGGGATAGTACGCCTGCTCAAGCGCCGGACTGGCGGGGGTCGGGGCCGGGGGCAGGCAGATGCGCCTCACCGGGGCCTTCAGACCGGCATGGGCCTTTTCAGCGGCAACGGCAGCCACTTCAGCCGAGACCCCGCAGGACCTCCACCCGGTATCCGCTACGATCAGCCGGCCGGTCTTTCTGACGGATGCGATAATGAGTTCTTCGTCCAGGGGAAAGACAGAGCGAAGGTCCACCACCTCGGCGCTGATACCCTTTTTCCCCAACTCATCGGCCGCGCGCAGGGCCTCGTACACCATATAAGATGAGGCGACGATGCTAATGTCCGTGCCCTCCCGCCGGATGGTCCCCCTTCCGGCGGGAATAATATAGGCTTCCTCTGGAACGCCCTCCTTCTGATCATACAGCCAGCGATGCTCGATCACGACCGTGGGGCTGTCTGAGGCGATGCTGCCGAGGAGAAGGCCCTTGGCGTCATAGGGGGACGCCGGCATAAGAACGCGGAGTCCGGGGATGTGGGCAAACAGCGCCTGCAGGCTCTGCGAATGCTGCGCAGCCGAACCCCAGCCCCTGCCGATGATCGCCCTGATCGTGAGGGGCGCCTTCACCCGCCCGCCGGTCATGTAGCTCCATTTTGCCGCATGGTTGATGAGCTGGTCCATGCTCATGGGGAGAAAATCGACCCGCATATGGATCAGGACAGGTCGCATGCCGGCAACAGCCGCGCCAATGGCGACTCCGGTCATGCCGTTTTCCGCGATAGGGGAGTCCATCACCCTCTCTGAGCCGAAGACTTCCCTGAGTCCTTTGGTAGTGCCGAAGACACCCCCAGGATCGTCGATCCCCTCGCCGATGAGAAAGACGTCAGGGTCCATTGAAAGGGCCTGGCTTAGGGCCTCCCTGATGGCGTCCCGGTAGCTGATCTCCCTGACAGCATGGCTGCTTCTGAAGATTCCCGGTCTCCTGGAGTCGTCAGCCTGAATCCTTGTCCACGGCATCAGTTTAACAGGCCTTTAATACACATGATCCAGTATCTCCGACTGCTGCGGGAACGGGCTGTTCATGGCAAACTCCACAGCATCGTCAATCTCAGCCTCGATACTGCCGGTCAGTCTGTCGATGTCGTCTTCCGTGAGCGCCTTCTCTTTTATCAGACGCTGCCCGCACAGCTCAAGAGGACACCGGCGGACCCATTCCTCGTATTCAGCGGCAGGCCTGCAGCCTGCCGCGATATCGGAATCAGGACCCACATGGGCCTTCCATCTGTACGTCCTGAACTCAAGGAGCGTCGGGCCGCCGCCCGACCGCGCCCGTTCGACAGCCTCCCTGCAGGAGTCATGAACAAACATCACGTCGTTGCCGTCTCCGGCGACGCCGGGCATTCCGTATCCCGCCGCCCTGTCGGCGATGTTCACCTCAGGCTGCCGGGCCTTCTGCGGAGAATTGGTCGCATAGAAGTTGTTCTCGCAGACGAAGATGACAGGGAGTCTTCTGAGCGAGGCGTAATTGAGGCCTTCGTGGAAGGTCCCCTCCTCCACGGCCCCGTCACCGAAAAATGCGACAGCTATCCTGCCGTTCCTCTTCATCTGCGCCGAGAGTGCAGCGCCCACGGCGATCGGGATGCACCCCCCGACAATGGCGGTGGTCCCCGGAATCCCGTTTTCAGGGTCTGTCAGGTGCATCGAGCCGCCCCGTCCCCTGCTGCATCCGGTAGAGCGGCCGTAGAGTTCAGCGGCAAGGGGCCTGAGGCCCATCCCCTTGGCGATGCAGTGTCCGTGGGAACGGTGGGTGCTGAAGATATAATCCTCTTTTTTGAGGTGAAGGCAGACGCCTGCCGCTATCGCCTCCTGCCCGATACAGAGATGAACCGGGCATTTCATCTCCTGACCGGGATAGAGCCTGACGACCCGGTCCTCGAAGAGACGGATCCTGAGCATCGTCTCGAAAAGCCTGAAAAGCGTTTCCTTGTCAATTCCGTCTGTCATCGTTTTCTCATATGAAATTCACATGCGCCGATGGGTGGGTGAGCTCCCATAGATACAGGTTGATCTCGTCCATCCTGCAGTTCATCCTGCAGCCCTCGGGGTCGAGCTCGGTTGCGACCATCTCCATGCACTGCCGTCTCCTCTGTCCGCGCCATATTTCCTCAAAGGTATGTTCGCGGATGCTGCCGTATCTGAATGCCTCGTCCCCGAGGAAGGCGCTGCACCCCCACACGTTGCCGTCAGAATCGATGTATGCCCAGAAGGGGAGCGCCAGGCATCTTTCATAGCCCCGCTTCGTCCTCTTCATCTTCTGCATCGTCCGCTCCCTGAAGATGACGCTGAAGCGGTCGTCGTTGAACCGCGAGAGAACGTCCCCGAGATGACTGAAACCGGCGTAATCCACCTCCGCGTATCTGCGCGTATGGCTCCTGAGATGCTGCGAATAGGGTTTGATGACCAGGTACCTTAGCCCTATCCGTTTCGCTGTCTCCGCAAGCTGCTCCGCTGTCCCGGCATTCTCCGGCAGCAACACCATCTGGACGCCCAGCGTGCAGTTCGCCCGGCTCTTCCTGTTGAGCTCAACCGCTGCCGAGAGATTCTCCATGACGCGATCAAAGTCAGCGGCCTTTGTCCCGTGGACCTTTGCATAGGTCTCGGCGTTGCCGGCGTTCAGGCTCACCTTGATCCATGAAACGCTGGTCATGATCTCCTCAGCCAGGCGGCGGGAGAAGAGCACTCCGTTGGTGGTTATGCCCACATCGATGCCGGAGCGCTTCGTGTAGACGATGATGTCGCCGATGTCCCTGTGCAGGAAGGGCTCGCCCTCTCCGCCGTA
Organism: Nitrospirota bacterium; assembly: GCA_021825805.1. Classification (GTDB taxonomy): domain Bacteria; phylum Nitrospirota; class Thermodesulfovibrionia; order Thermodesulfovibrionales; family UBA6898; genus JAKAGF01. The sequence continues at coordinate 1,061 of JAKAGF010000005.1, read as the reverse complement.
CATGATGCTCTTGACCCCAAGCCCGGCCATCTCGGATATCCGCTCCCTGAGGACAGCGGTATCGAGGAAACGGGGCTGGTACTCCATGAAATCCAGAGCGCAGAAAGTGCAGCGATGATTGCATGCGCCTGAAGGAGAAATCTCGAGATAGATCGGGAAAATCTCCTCCCCGGCGAGCCATCTCGCCACCTCCCTTGGGTGAAACATGAGCTTGTGGCTGTCTATCCTGAATTCATCCATCAGCAGGGTCTCCGGCTGTATCTCAGGCCTTCTTTTCGTGCAGGATCGTATCGAGGATGCAGTGACAAATCGAATGGTGGATGACCTCAACAGGCCCGTAGGCCGTGGAGGGGACGTGAAAGTTGATATCTCCCATACGGGAAAGAGGATTGTTGCCGTCAAATCCGGAGAGCGTTACAACGCCGCATCCTTTGGCCCTGGCCGCCTGAACGCCGAGGAGGATATTCTCGGACCTGCCAGAGCTGCTTATGGCGACCAGGATATCGCCCTTGTCGGCAAACATCCCGATCGGCTTCTCAAAAACACTCCGGTATCCGTAATCATTGCCGATGCAGGTGATCAGGGAGCTGTCATTAAAGGCGACCGCCCGCAGACCGCCCCTCTTCCAGAAATCCGTCGCCATGTGGCTTGAGATGGCGGCGCTGCCGCCGTTGCCGATAAACATGATCTTGCGTCCGGCCCCGGCCATCGCCGTGACGAGCCCTATGGCGCGGTCAACGCCCTCGGCAAAAGAAAGGCAGGCGCCTGTCCCGTCGGTCGCCCGTATGCCGTTGATGAATCCGACAAGAGCGCTGTAATACTGTTCGGCAAAGGCCTTCATCATGCTTCCCCTCTCGCGCTACATAAGAATATTATAGACAAAAGCCAGCAGTTCATGCCGTTCGACTGACTTCTTGTTGCCCACGATCTGCACGGCCAGGGCCCCGACCGCATTGCCGATAAAGGAGACCATGTCCAAGGGCATGCCCTGGGCAAAACAGGGAGCTGTAAAGGCGAAGAACGCGTCCCCGGCGCCGATGGTATCAAGCACAACGGAAGAA
>JAKAGF010000139.1 GCA_021825805.1 Nitrospirota bacterium | reverse complement strand
GTTGCTCGGCTATCTGAGGGCCTCCATAGCCTGGAGGGTTGGACGCGTTTTTGCGCAGGGGGAGGATGGCGACAAACTGCGGCGGGTTGTCAGTATCGGTTGTTATATCGTGAATGGCCGGTAATTGACGCGCCTGCCTTGACCAGAAGGCGGGAATGCCGACAAGAAGACAGCTGATGATACTGCCGGCGACGGCCAGCGCCAGGGCCCTGCGGTTTTTTGTAATAAGGCTTGAAAAAATACTGCCCGCGGACAAAACAAAAGAACAAATGCCGGCGTATACCGACCACCTGAGCACGGCAAGGCCTATGCGAAAATGCCAGACTTCCCATCGTGTGCCCTGGCCTGCAATCACTGTCCCCAAGACGGCCAGCAGCGCGAGCGCCACGCCGGCTGTGGGTAGCAATGAAAAAACATGTGCCTTTCCTTCTTTCACTTTATGAAAAGTGTATCACAGCCCGGCTCTGATGTAATGCTCTCGCAGGAAGCATCATGATCCGGTCGAAGGCTGCACGCCATTATGCAGTATTTATATGACAGTGTTTGACTAAATAAAATAAACCTTCAGGAGCGCCCAGGTCTTCCGTCACTGAAGCTCTGCAAGCAGCTTCTCGGCTGCCCTCGCAAACAGCGTCTCATATCTCTTTTCGTGTTCCGGAAGGAACTCGGCCATCCGCGCCTGTATCGCCTCATCCACGGTCATTGCCATGGGGTAGGACCTGCCGTCTGCTGCCTTCACATGACGCATCCTCATCTGAGGGTTGCTTTCAATCGCCTGCCGCAACTCCGCGATTGCCCCTTCTTTTACCTCCTGATATTCCTTCTGGACCTTTCCGATAGAACCCAGGACATTCTCCAGTACAGAGCTGCGAGGGGTCTTCTTTAAGGATTCTATGGCAAGGATGCCGTTGCTTCGCAGTTGAAATTCCTCCGGCAGGCTGCTGAGTCTCAGGGAGTTGATCATGCTCTTCTGCGCCTCCTTCAGAAGCGAGGGCTTGAAATCCTTCATCTTCTGCCATAACGCCTCTTTGGAAAGTTCGCCCCTGTAAAATGAAGCCAGAAGCGTCCTCAGATTATCGCTGTCCCTGATCGCTTCTTTTTCCTCGATGGAGAGATTCCCGATCGTCTCCATTTTCTCCATCGCCTTTTCAAAGGCACTCTTCACCCTGCTCATGCCTGTCAGCTCCTCTCAGTGCTCAAAATGAGTCTGCAATATATTAATGCATGAAAGGAATCTTCTCAACGGATACGCTTTATCCTCGTCACGCGTCACCGCCCGAGTCTCCTCACCAGCATTTCGTAATCCGCTTCAGTATCCATATCCAGGACGACTCCGTCATCAGCGACATCGAGGAAGAAAAGGTCTTCAGGATGCGAGGCGATTATTTGCCGAAGGTTTGCCTGTGAATATATATCCCTCAGAATGTGGCCGGGGAAGAGACAGGGATGGCCCTTCTTTCCCTCGAACCTCGGAATAATGAGCTTTGCCGGTTCCTGACAGTGCGCTGTTATCATCGCCTTCAGGGTGGCCGGCAGAATCAGCGGATGGTCGGCAAGACAGACAAGAACAGCATCTGCATTTTCATCGACAGCGCTGAGGCCGATCCTCACGGACTCTGCCATCTCGCTTTGTGGAACTTTATTCAGCACTGTCTTTACGGAGGGGCTGAGGACATCTTTTATCCGCCCGGCCTCCGGACCGAGGACAACGACAATATCCGAGATTCCCGCTTCCGTGATCGCGTCAAGACAGAGAGCGATAGCCGGTTTAGCGCCGAGGGGGAGGAGCTGTTTCAGCCGTCCCATCCTCCTTGCCGAGCCTGCTGCAAGAAGAACGGCTGATACCTGATGCGACATTTTCCCTCCTCTTCTGGATTATCTGGGCCATTATGCTGACAGCTATCTCCTCAGGCGTAACGGAACCGATCGGCAGGCCTACCGGGATAATGACCCGCAGGATATCTTCCTGAGAAAAACCCTCGTCAACCAGGGTCTTGAATAGGAGGGCCCGCTTTCTCCTGCTGCCCAGCAGCCCGATATACTGTGCCCCGGTCTGAAGCGCTGCCTTCAGGGCGTCCAGATCATGGTTATGGCCGCGGGTTGCGATGACGATGTAGGATGTCTTGTCAGTCAGCACCCTCTGAAAGACGGACCCGAAATCATGGACAATGATCTGATCCGCGTCAGGGATGTTCTCCCTGTTTGCATATTCTTCCCTGTCGTCTGCCACGGTAACCCTGAACCCTGAAAAACGGGCAGCAGCAGCAAGCGCCTTGCCCACGTGCCCTGCACCGAGGATCACGAGATGAGGCTCGGGCACGACCGGCTCGATATACACGAGAACTTTACCGCCGCAGACGAGGCTGCCATGCTTTTCTGTCAGTTCAAAGGGCACGGTCAGGGGGGCGCCGTCCTTCATTGACATGAGGGCATGTTGGATCACCTCTGCTTCGAGACAGCCTCCGCCAAGGGAGCCCATGACAGACCCGTCGTTCCTGACGAGCATCTTCGCACCTTCTTTCCGGGGAGATGAGCCGAGGCACTGTACAATGGTCGTGAGGCAGGAGGATCTGCCGTCTTTCTTGAGTCTCAGCAGCTCTTCGTAAAGTTCCATATCCTTCCTATTTCTCTTCCTGAGCAGATCGAGTCTGTTATGTCTGCTTTACATCTTCAGGCCTGACAGGCAGCCGACGGACTCGTTTGCCGGTCAGCATAAAGACCGCATTGCAGACCGCAGGAGCGACAGGCGGCACGCCCGGCTCGCCGATGCCCCCGGGTTTTTCCGTGTTCCGCACGATGTGAACTTCTACCTCAGGCATTTCGTTCAGCCGAAGGACCTTATAGTCGTGGAAGTTGCTCTGCTGTACCTGTCCGCCTTCGAGGGTGATCTCACTGTGCAGCGTCGCTGAAAGGCCGAAGGCGATGGCGGATTCCATCTGGGCCTTTATCGTTTCAGGGTTAACGAACATGCCGCAGTCAACAGCGCACACAACCTTATGGACCCGCACCTCCCCCATCGGGCTGACCGATACCTCGGCAACCTGCGCCACATAGCTGCCGAAGGACTCATGAACAGCAATGCCCAGAGCCCGTCCCGGCGGCAGGGCTTTGCCCCAGCCCGCCTTCTCCGCCGCGAGCCGCAGTACGCCGAGATGTCGCGGATGTTTTGCGAGAAGCCCGCGACGGTACTCATAGGGGTCTTTCTTTGCTTCATGGGCCAGCTCGTCAATAAGGCTCTCCACAACGAATGCAGTATGCGAATGGCCGACGGACCGCCACCACAATACCGGAACACCGATGGCGGGGCTGTGCAAATCCACAATGACATTCGGTATCGCATAGGGAAGATCAGCCGCGCCCTCCACGGACGTGTTGTCAATACCGTTTTTCACAAGGACCTTTTCAAAAGGTGTTCCAGCGACGATTGACTGACCTACGATGGTGTGCTTCCAGGCGAGGGGGTCCCCCTTTTCATCCAGGGCCGCCTCGATGCGGTCGTACCACATGGGCCTGTAGTAGCCCCCCCGCATATCATCCTCCCGCGTCCAGATCACTTTGACAGGGACCCTGGCCGCTTTTGCCACGTGTACCGCCTCGCTGACAAAGTCAGAGGCCGGATTGGCGCGCCTGCCGAACCCGCCGCCCAGATACATAGTATGGATCCTGACCTGTTCAGGTTTGAGCCCGGCGATGCCGGCAGCTGCATTGCGGTCCACGGTCTGAAACTGCGTACCAACCCAGATCTCGCAGGAGTCCGGCTTCAGATCAACCGTGCAGTTAAGGGGCTCCATGGTTGCATGGGCAAGGTAGGGAACTTCGTACTCCACGCTGAGTCTCTTCGCCGCCTTCGCAAGGGCTGCCTCAGGATCACCTTCTTTCCTCGCCACAGCACCCGGGGTCCTGGCCAAGGCAGCGTACTGCTCCCGCATGCCGGAGGTAGAGAGTTTTGCATTCGGATTTTCGTCCCAGACAATCTCCAGGGCGTCACGACCCGTCCGCGCGGACCAGAATCCCGTTGCAAGCACCGCGACCCCTGATGGCGCATGGACCACGTCCTTGACCCCGGCTACAGCCCTGGCCTTATCAGCGTTAAGGCTCCTGACCTTTCCACCGAATACCGGCGGATGCGCGATAACCGCCGTGAGCATGCCGGCCACCGATGCGTCTATTCCGAACATGGCCCTCCCGTTCACCTTCTCGGGGGAGTCCAGGCGGCGAGTCGGCCTGCCGATGATTTTGTATTTCCCAGGGTCCTTGAGTTTGATTTCAGCGGGAACCGGCATGGCTGCTGCCTTGTCCGCGACTTGGCCGTAGCGAAGCTTCTTGCCGCTGGTATGTATTACAACGCCCTTTTCAGCCCTGCAACCCTTCTTGTTCACCTTCCACGTTTCGGCTGCTGCTGCGATCAGCATTTCCCGGGCCGCGGCGCCGACCTTGCGCAGCCGGTCGTATTCGCTCCAGACGCTGGTGCTGCCGCCGGTCATCTGCATGCCAAAAGCGGTGTGGTTGTATACAGGGTCAACGGGAGCGGACTCCACCCTGATCTTCGTCCAGTCCGCCTCGAGTTCCTCGGCAACAAGCATGGGGAGCGACGTGTAGACGCCCTGGCCCATCTCAGAATGGTTTACGATGATGGTCACGGTATCGTCGGAGCCGATGCGGATAAAGGCGTTTGGAACAAGAGGGGGTGTTTGCTGAGCTGCAGCATTAACGGATTCGGGCAGGTTCAGGTGAAGGCCGAGGATCAGTCCTCCGCTGATCGCTGCGCCGGTCTTGAGAAAGTCACGGCGGCTTATGTTTACGATCCCCTTCATGGCTTCCCTCCTTTCGCCATAATCCCGGCTGCGCGGTGGACCGCCTTTCGAATACGCTGATACGTGCCGCAACGGCAGAGGTTCCCGGACAGGGACGCATCAATATCAGTATCAGTCGGCCCCGGATTCTTAGCCAGCAGGGCTGCAGCCTGCATGACCTGTCCTGACTGGCAATAGCCGCACTGAGGGACATCCTCTGCTGTCCACGCCTTCTGGACGGCTCTGCCCGCCCGTGACGCGCCAAGGCCTTCAATGGTTGTTATCTTCTTGCCTGAAACGGACGACACCGGCGTGACACAGGAGCGGGTCGGTTCGCCGTCAACATGCACGGTGCAGGCTCCGCACTGGGCCATGCCGCAGCCGTACTTGGTGCCGGAGAGTTTCAGATATTCCCTGATGACCCAGAGCAGCGGCACATCAGGGCCGATGTCGAGATCATGCCTTTTTCCGTTGACCTCAAGGTGTATCATAGGAGCCTCCTTTGCTGCAGGGGATAATGAATCCTGTTGTTTCATGCGGTCCTGATAAAATCCCCCCTGTAAAAAAAGGCTACTATGATTATGCCTCCCTGTCAATCACTGCCCTGCCCTGTTCTTGAAGGACAAGAGGTCCTTTTGATATACTGGGGCACGTCTTGACGCGAGGTGTCAATGGAATTCAGCGAGGAAGAGCTCAAACGATATAACCGCCAGATGATGATGGAAGGCTGGGGTGAAGAGACCCAGTCCAGACTCAAGAAGTCCACGGTCTTTATAGCAGGCGCAGGAGGTCTCGGCTCCCCTGTCGCGATCTATCTGGCTGTTGCCGGCGTCGGCGATATCCGGATATGCGATTTTGACTCACCCGACTGGTCCAACCTCAACCGTCAGATTCTCCATAACCACGGGAGGATCGGGATCAACAAGGCGGTCTCTGCAAAGCAGACCCTTGAGGAACTTAACCCGCACATATCGGTGACCGCCTTTACCGACAAGATAGTCGCTGAAAACGTTGATGTATTGGTCGGAGATTCCGTGCTGATTCTGGATTGCATGGATAACTTTCCGACCCGATATCTCCTGAACGAGTGCGCTATCAGGAAGAATATCCCAATGGTCCACGGCAGCATCTGGGGGCTTGACGGAAGGCTTACCTTTATCAAATCTCCTGAGACGCCCTGCCTGAGCTGTTATTTCCCTGAATCCCCGCCCAAGGAGGTCTTTCCAGTCCTGGGCGCAACACCCGGCGTCATCGGGACTCTCCAGGCGATGGAGGCGCTCAAATTTCTCACTGGCATCGGCACGCTTCTGAAGGGAAAACTTCTTGTCTGGTCAGGCCATGACATGAGCTTCAAGACCTTCAAGGGATTCAAGGACCCCGCCTGCCCTGTATGCGGGAAGAAATAGGATCATTTTTCTCGCATCTTCGGTATCAACGTGCTGATTGCCATTATTAGTTGTGCGCTTAACTATGCTCTCTTGTTCGCGACCATCCTACCCCTTTTCCCCATCCATCCGGAACCTTATCTTCCCCTTCTTCGTCTCTGAAGGCGTCATCAACTGCCGAATCGCGTTAAATACGACCTTGAACTGAGCATCATACTTTTTTTCCATGTCCACGAATCAAATAGATTTTGCCTTCGATAATTTCAGCAGGAACCAGCTCTTTCACGCACCCCTCCGGCCCATTACATCCCCCTAAAATTAAGCACTTACCATGACTGCGGTATTTTATCACAGCCGCATAAAATGCGGGACTTCCCCCAAAAGAGGCTTTATTCCGTAGTTCCCCTCTGCATTTCCGCCCTCACGAGCTTCGCCTCTTCATAACTCACCGAGCCCCTGAAGTGCTCTATAACGGGTTTCAGGGTCCACTGCCCTGCGGACAGAAAAAATCCCTCGATCTCTTTTTGTTTGGCCGGGTCCACGAGGCGGTCTATATCGATGTCGCGGCCGTCGCGGATAAGCTGTTCGAGGTGTGCGGTTATGGTTGACGGCGATAGATTGCGTTGCCTGGCGATATCCGGAAGTGACATGCCTTTGTTGAACAGCGCGAAGGTATCACTGAGGGTTTCACCTTTTTTCGCCGTTTTTGCAGAGGCGCCGGCAAGAGTCGCTGAATCAGCGGAATTGTCAATCCGATGCCTTTTGATCTCCCGGATAAAATCATCGCCGTACCGCTCAAGTTTCGCGTCGCCGACGCCGGCAATCCTTTTCATTTCCTGCAATGTAACCGGGAGCTGTCTGCACATCTCAAGGAGGGTCTTGTCGGAGAATATGACATAGGGAGGGACCTTATGTTCATCCGCGATCTTTTTTCTGAGGACGCGCAGGCTGCCGAACAGGT
>JAKAGF010000004.1 GCA_021825805.1 Nitrospirota bacterium | reverse complement strand
ATACAGCCCTGTAGAGTTGAGAATGCGGGAATAGCTCAGTTGGTAGAGCACAACCTTGCCAAGGTTGGGGTCGCGGGTTCGAATCCCGTTTCCCGCTCCATATAAATTCAAATGAGACCCGAGAAATAAGAACGGAGAAGTAATAACCAGCGCTCCGGTTCCGGTTTCCAGATTCTCATTTCTCATTTAGAACGGCGGCGTACCCAAGTGGCTAAGGGAGAGGTCTGCAAAACCTTTATGCAGCGGTTCAAATCCGCTCGCCGCCTCCAGTTACAGACAGTTCCTTCCCCTCCCTGATCAGGTCGAGATAGGCAAGGTCGAGGTCCTTCTCCTCAAAGTACTCCCGTTCGAGGGATTCGATATAAAACCGGTCGAGCCCGCTGTTTTCGAGAAAGTCCTCCCTGAGCGCTGAATCCATTGTATGAATGACCTTGGGGAATATCTGGTTCAGGTAGATCGACTCCTTGCGAAGGTCGAGGAAGACCTTTTCGAAGAGCTTCACAGGCAGTTTGTCGGCAATCCCCCGTTCGGCGAGTTCAGCGGTGATATCAGCCCTGATCTTCTCCCTCACTTCCTTGAGTTCAAGGCCGGGGAAGAAGCTCCGCATCCTTTCCTTGAGGGCAGCCTGTGTCTCGTGATAGAGCCGCTCTTCTTCATTGAGGCTCCTCAACTCGGCCATCACCTCTTTCAGCGACGCCTCTCCCTGTTGTATGTTGTCGATGCCCTTGAGTATCACCTGTATCTTGCGCTTGCCGTATCCGGTGATGTATTTGTTGGCAAGAAGGTCTTTTATGAAAATCGATTTGAAGAGGTTCTTGTCGAGATCATCAAACGCCTTCCTGTTGCCGATGAGACTCCTGAGGGACTCCTCCCTGAACTCCACCTTCTTCATGAAGGCCGGCTGGCTGAGAAGCGCCTGGACATTGTCATACCGGTCGAAGTAGGTGACAATGGAGCTGAACTCCTCAAAGACACTGAAATCGTCCGTCTCGCGCGAGAGTTCGTCGCAGGCCTTGCCGATGTCCAGGAGGATCTGCTCGAACCCGCGGTCGTTCTGCGAGTATGCCTGGTGCTTGGCCCTGATCAGCCGGACGATATCGTCCTTGATGATATGCTGCTTTAACAAGGGGTCCTTGAAGAACAGGTTTTCGAGGATCGCACGGGCATCCTTGAGGTATTCGGTCTCCTCTGTCTCCTGTATCTTCTTGCCCTTCAGGAGGAGTTCGTCAAGGGTGTCGAAGAGGACAACGGGGATATTATTCCTGATGCTCAGGGTCCGCAAGCGGTTCAGCCGCGCATATTCAGAGGTGTGGAGAGTATCACGCCTCAGGCTCTTGAGGAGAACGTCGCGGTATTCATCCACCACCACCCTGTTTTCCGGGTGCCGGTACATCACGTCTATCTTCATCCGTTCCTGCTGGTAGCCGTCGATATTGTTTTTCTGGACGAGTTCATCAAGATAGAGCTCATCCTGCGGGGTAAGTTCCCTGTTGACGGAGTAAAAGTTCCTGTACGCCTCATAGTACTCCCTGTTGGCCCGGTTGATCAGCTTGAATATAAAGACAATGGACCTCTTTTCCCCCAGTTCGGTGCAGAAGCTGCCAAGCAGTTCCGTATCCCGGTCATCCGAAAGAAGGGTGGTCCTCTTGAGGAACTTCCCCACGGACTTGAGCACCTGCTTCTGCCGCTTCCGGTAGTCTCCCTCGAACTCCGAAGAGATTAGGAAATAGTAGTTCGTAACAGCATGCCCCTGAAAAAAGAGCCGGGCAAAGGGTTCCATGCCCTCCGTGTTATTCGTGAAGACAACCTTCTCCTTTTCGTCCAGGAAGGCGCCGAACATGATAAGCCGGTTGTTGACGTCCAGCTTCTCGATATCCTTTACCGGCTTTTCGACGCCGAACATATACTCGCAGAAGCTGCCGCCTGTCCCTTTATAGAGGACGCTGTCTTCGGTGACCGTGAATTCGTGGCCCCTGGAGAAGAATCGGATGCGGCTGGTCTCTTCCTCGTAAAAATAGGTGTTATAGGCGGTGGCCCCTGTTGCAAAGGCGAAAAAGTCCACATCGCCAATGCTGCCATGGAGCCTCAGGTCTTTGATCATGTTAGAAAAAATATACCACAGCCCATGCCAATTATGCTATTTCGGCAGAGAGACCCGGGCGCTGCGAATCATTGCTGAAATATGTTGTTTTGTCTATCATATATAAAGAAGTTATTGCCATGGTTACCCGTATCAGGATGAAAAGAAGGCTTGTGTTTTTGCCTGCCAGCGCCCATACCCCCAGCCGGACAGTCTGGTTGTCTATCGCCATGTTATGCGTCGCCTTTCTCTGCCTGCCGCCTGCCGCAAAGGGTCTTGAAGGCAAGGAATACCTCAGAAGCGGCAAGGCCTCGCTCGATGCGGGCCGTCCAGAGGAAGCTGTCAGAGACCTTTCGGCTGCTGTCAGGGAATTCCCTGTTTTGGCTGATTATGCCCTCCTGTATCTTGCAGAGGCCTACCATAGCATCGGGGAGCACCGCAAGGCCCTGGAAAGCTCCCGCGAGCTCTTCAGGAAGCATCCCGAGTCTCCGCTTGTAAAGAAGGCGAAGGGCAATGAGATGAGAGAGGCCGGGGAGACGGGCGAGAATCTTTCAAGTATCTTCGATTCCTATCTGAAGGATTTCCCGGAAGACGGCGAGGTCCTGTTCGCGTATGGATTCTTCCTCAGACAATCAGGCAAAGGGGCCCGGGCAGCCGAGGTATTCAAGAATCTCTGCATAAAGGCCGGGGTGAAGTCCGCCTCTGCCTGCGTTGAGGCGCCCCCAAAGGAGATGAAGACAGCCGAGCTCATGGAGAGGGCCTCAAACCTCATGAAGCGGTACGAATACAAGGAGGCTGAGAAGGAACTCCGCATGGCCCTTGCGGCTGATGACGGAAGTCACAGGGCTGAGATCATGAGGAGTATCGGACAATCTCTCTTTAAACAGAAAGAATACAGGGATGCCGCCGCTGTGTATGCAAAGGTGAACGATACCTATCATCGTGCCCAGTCGCTGTACAGGGCCGGCGACAGGGAAAGATTCGATGCAGCGCTCAAGGACCTTCTGGCAAGGCATGACCAGCGGGCATCCGATCTCCTGCTGGCTGTTGCGGCCGACAGGCGGCGGGACGGTGATTTTTCTGAAGCCCTTAAGATATATCAGGACGTATTTGACAAGTATCCGTCTTCTTCAGACGAAGCCCTCTGGGGCATAGCCTGGACATCCTATCGCTCCGGTGACTACCGGAGGGCCGCAGACACCTTTTCGCGTCTTTTCAAGAAAACGGAAGATCCGAAATATCTGTACTGGAAGGCCCGCAGCATGGAGACATTGGGAGAGGATGCCGGAAATCTCTACCTTGCGCTAATGAAGACCGGCGCTAATTTTTACAGTGCGCTCGCCCATCTCAGGAACTCGAAACAGGCGCAGACCGCATCCCATCCTGAACAAGGCGGCATCATGGGCAACGGCAAGGTGAGCGCTGAGCGGGTCGAGGCGCTCATCTCCATCGGCATGACAAGGGAGGCTATAGACGAGCTTTCCTATATGTCCAGGAGCATAGACAGCCCAGCGGCGGCATATTACGTGATCTCAAAATTTCATGAACTCGGCGAGTTCAGGCGCTCCGTCGGGCTCGCCGGGAAGCTCCCCTATTCGGAAAAACTCCACCGTTTCTGCTATCCCCTCGCCTACTGGGACGATGTGGAGAAACTCTCAAGGCGGCACGAGGTCGATCCCCTCCTCACCCTTTCAGTAATGCGCGAAGAAAGCAGGTTTGATGCTGATGCCCGGTCGGTTACCGGCGCGCGGGGTCTTATGCAGCTCATGCCGCCTACCGCCTACCGTCTCGCCAAGAACCTGAAACTCAACGTAACAAAGGAAGCGAACCTTCATGAGGCGAGGACCAACATTCATCTCGGCGTATACTACCTGAAATCATTGCAGAATGAATTCGTATCGCTTTCCCATGTGCTGGCCGCCTATAATGCCGGAGAGATAGTCGTGCGCAAATGGGAAAAACAGAGCAAATACCGCTCAGGAGACGAGTTTATCGAGGATATCCCCTATGCGGAGACCAGAAACTACGTGAAGAAGGTCCTCACCTCCTATTTTCAGTACCGCAAGAGCCTTCCGCCGTCAGGCGAAGAGGGCAGCGTCCTGAACCGGCTGTAGAGTCCCTCCCCTTTAAAATATTTCCGCGTATCCTGTATGCTAAAAGATCAGATGTGATCATTGTCAGGAGGCGGCTGTATGGATATAAAGGATTTTGTGATCACGAAAGCTGCGGAGGCCAAGGCAGGGGCCCGCTCCCTCGGACGCGCGTCCTCGGGGCAGAAAAACGCAGCCCTTATCAGGATGGCTGATGCCCTCAAGAGGCGCTCCAAGGAACTCATTAAGGAAAACTCCAAGGACGTGGCCTTTGCCAGGAAAAAGGGGCTCTCCGGTGCGATGATCGACAGGCTTACCCTTAACGAAAAGCGCGTAAACGAAATGTCGCAGGGACTGGTGGAGGTGGCGGCCCTCCCTGACCCTGCGGGCGAGGTGATCAGGATGTGGCAGCGTCCCAACGGCATGACTGTCGGCAGGATGCGGGTTCCCATAGGCGTCATCGGGATCATTTACGAGTCAAGGCCGAACGTTACCGCCGATGCCACGAGCCTCTGCCTGAAGGCAGGGAACTCAGTCATCCTCAGGGGCGGTTCCGAGGCCATCCACTCCAACAGGGCGATTGTCAGGACCCTCAGGGACGCGGTAAAGGCAGAGGGCCTGCATGAAGGGGCGGTCACCTTCATCGATATCCCGGACCGGGAGGCGGTGATGGAGCTTCTGAAGCTGGAGGGCACGGTTGACCTCATCATCCCCCGGGGAGGAGAAGGGCTGATCAGGACGGTTACCGAGAACTCGCGCATCCCGGTATTGAAGCACTACAAAGGCGTCTGTCACATCTTTGTTGATCGGGATGCCGACATCGGCATGGCCGGAGAAATCTGCTTTAACGCGAAGGTCCAGCGGCCGGGCACCTGCAATGCAATGGAGACCATGCTGGTCGACAGAAAAATAGCGAAGCAGTTTCTTCCCTCCATGGCTGAGAGGTTCCGAAAGGCGGGAGTCGTCCTTAAGGGATGCCCTGAGACAAGAAGGGTCCTGCCGTTCGCTGATCCGGTCAGGGAAGAGGACTACTACAAAGAATACCTCGACCTCGTACTCAACGTGCGGGTTGTGAAGGACATGGAAGAGGCGATGGAGCACATCGCCAGGTACGGTTCTGCCCATTCAGAATCCATCGTAACAAAAGACTATGCAAAAGGCATGCGCTTTCTGAGGGAAGTGGATTCATCCGCTGTATTCATAAACGCTTCAACGCGGCTCAACGACGGCTTCCAGTTCGGACTCGGCGCTGAAATAGGCATCTCCACGGACAAGATCCATGCGCGCGGGCCGATGGGGCTGGAGGAGCTGACCTGCACGAAATTCATCGTCTTCGGCAACGGACAGTTGAGGGAATAAGGGGGCGATGAGGCTCGGCGTCTTCGGCGGCACTTTCAACCCGATCCATCACGGCCATCTCCGCGCGGCTGAAGAGGCGCGGGAGATCCTCGCCTTAGACAGGGTGCTTTTCATTCCCTCGGGCACCCCCCCCCTGAAGAGCAGGGAACTGGCCGCTGCCGGACACCGCCTCGATATGACGCACAGGGCGATCTCAGGCAACCCCTTTTTCGAGGTCCTTGATATCGAATGCGCTGCCCCGGGAAAGTCATACACTGTCAATACCCTTGAAAAACTCCGTGACCTTCACCCCGGCGCTGAGATATATTTCATGCTCGGCATCGACGCCTTCCTCGACATACCCAACTGGCGGAGCCCTGACCGTCTGCTCGAACTTGCGAACTTTGCCGTGCTCCTGAGACCAGGCAGCAGGTTTGCCGACCTCATGAAGTCTCCCCATGCGAGGATCGGGCAGGACGTCCTTGAACAACTGGACGAGGGCTCTCCGGAGTCGCTGCGCATTGCCCTGAAAACGTCCAGGGAGGCGGTGTTGCTGAGGAACACCCCTCTCGCCATATCGGCAACGGACATACGGAGGCGCATACGCTCAGGGCTCAGCGTAAAATACCTGTTGCCAGAGAATGTCGAATCATTTATAATTTCTGAAAGATTGTATTGTGCCGAAAAAGACTGACAGCGAAAAACTGAACGAAAGGCAGGAAAGACCTTTAAACAGTAGAGATCTATCACTCTTGGCAGCTCGAGCAGCGCTCAAGAAGAAGGCCGACGACCTCATCATACTCGATCTCGACGGCCTGACCATCATAGCCGATTATTTCATCATCTGTTCCGGGGAAAGCACCACTCAGGTAAAGGCCATCGCCGAATCCGTCGAACATGAGCTCGCGGACAACGGGGTACGGCCTCTCGGTATTGAAGGGCTCGATTACAGCCACTGGGTGCTCCTCGACTACGGGGACATCATTGTCCATGTCTTTGAAAGGGAGACGCGTGAGTATTACAATCTTGAGAAGCTCTGGATGGATGCGAAGGTAGTGGGGTTTGATGAGGATACGGCTGATCTGGACGGGAAAGACAAAAGAGCGGTTCATCGATGAAGGCATCAGGAAGTATACCGGCCTCCTGAGACCCTTTGCCGATCTTTCGATAACCGAGCTAAGGGAAGAAAAGGGAAGGGAGCAGCAACGGATACGGGAGCGGGAAGGGGAACGGATCCTCGGCCTCAAGACCCGATACATCCTCCTGGACGAAAAGGGCAAAAATATGACATCACTCGAATTCGCTGATTTTATCCGACACCGCGCCCCGGCTGTAAACTTTATGCTGGGCGGGGCGTATGGCGTCTCCGAAGCTGTGAAGGAGGCTGCGGATCAGACTATCGCCCTGTCGAGGATGACCTTCACCCACGAGCTGTCCAGGCTCTTCCTGCTCGAACAGATTTATAGGGCCTTTACCATTATAAACAGGCGGGGGTACCACCACTGATGGGCAAGTTTTCGATACTGATCCTGGTGCTTTTCCTGTCGGGTCTCGCTCTCTTTGCCATTTATAACAAGGAGACGATCTCCGTCACCATCCCCTTCAGCGACGCCTACGAGGTCCCGAAGTTCGCCTTCACTCTCATCTCCATAGCCATCGGGATCCTGATTACCCTGGTCTATTTTGCCATCCGCGACACGAAACGGTTCATCGACAACTGGCAATACCAGAAGAAGCAGAAACAGGACATCAAGGTGCAGGGGCTCTATTCCAAGGCGCTCAACGCCCTGCTCTCCCACAAGGAGGATGAGGCAAAGGACCTGCTCGCCGAGATACTGGCTGACGAGCCTGACCATGTGGACGCGCTCCTGAGATCAGGCGAGATCGCGGCTGCTGAGGAAGATCTGCAGAAGGCCAATTCCTTCTACCAGAAGGCCCGGATGATCAGTCCGCAGAATATCGAAACACTTTTTGCGCTCGAGGCGCTCCTCGAAAAATCCGCCCGGTGGTCGGACGCCCTGAAATATCTCGACGAGATCCTGGATATCGACGACGCGAACCTCACCGCCCTCTACCGGAAGAGGAACATCCTCGAGAGGCAGGGACGATGGGACGATCTCGTCTATCTGCAGAAGACGATCCTGAAACATGAGCATATCGAAAAGAACAAGCGGCGTGAGCAGCGTAATCTCGTGGGGTATGAATACGAATACGGCCGCCACAGCCTTGAGAACAACCAGCTCGAGAAGGCGAAGAAGGCCTTCAAAACGGTCCTTCGCATCGAAAAAGACTTCGTCCCAGCCACCCTGGGCCTCGCCGAGGCGATGCTCAGGGAAGGCGAGAGCGAGGAGGCTGTGAACCTCCTGGAGAAGGCATTCGAGTCTACCGGATCAAAAATCGTTATGGCCCGTCTTGAAGACCTCCTCATCGGCCTTGGAGAGCCTTCGCGGATCATCAGCATTTACCGGAACAGCATCAGCCGGAATCCGACCGACCCGGTCACGAAGTTTTTTCTCGGCAAACTCTTCTACCGCCTCGAGATGATCGACGACGCCTTTGAGGTCCTCTCGGGGATGGACACCGGGGTGTCGCAGTACCCGGAACTCCATCAACTCCTGGGGAACCTCTACATGCGAAGAAACCAGCCTGATCGGGCTGCGCGGGAGTACCAGAAGGTGATCGATATCCGCAAGTCCCTTCGGTTGCCTTATTGCTGCGCTCAGTGCGGCTATAACTCCGACGAATGGTCCGGCCGTTGCCCTGACTGCAGGAGCTGGGACGCCTTCCAGTTGAATCTCGAAGGCACCTGCTCGACCATCGCCGCCACCGCCCTCACCCAGGCCAGGTGAAAAAAGGTATCCCCCTACAAGAACTCGTCTCGTTCCTGGACGCTGAACTCGGTCTCGCCGAATTCCCAAAAGACGACAGCAGCAACGGACTTCAGGTCGAAGGAAACAGTCCTGTCGGGAAGGCTGCCGTTGCCGTGGATGCCTGCGAATATGTATTCGAAGAGGCGTGGGGCCGGGGAGTTGATCTCCTGGTCGTGCATCACGGCCTCATCTGGGGAGGCATCAGGTCCCTGCGGGGAGTGATAAAAAAGAGGATACAGATGCTCTTCGATTCCGGCATCTCCCTCTATGCCTGCCACCTGCCTCTTGACTGGCATCCGCGATACGGCAATAACATTCAACTCCTCAGAAGACTCTCTCTGAAGAAAAAGGGAGAGTTCGGGGAATATCACGGCAGGCGGATCGGCTACTGGGGCGAATTGCGCAGGCCGGTTCATGCCTCGGCCTTTGTCTCGTCCGTTGACAAGGCCCTTGATACCCGTTCCAGGGCTGTTATCTTCAGGGACAGGGTGCAAAACATTGGTGTCGTCTCGGGCGGAGGATGGTCTGCCATCCATGACGCAGAGCGGCTCGGGATAGATACGTTCCTCACCGGGGAACCCTCCCATACCGCGTATACCTTCGCCGAGGAGTTGAAGGTAAATCTTGTCTTCGCCGGCCACTATGCCACAGAGACTCTGGGGGTCGGCGCCGTAGGGGATACGCTTGCAAGACGCTTCAGAATCCCAGTGGAGTTTATTGACCATCCCACAGGGCTCTGACATCATGGGGCGTGATGCGCAGCCATACTGCCGGCACGGCATGCAGTCTAAAATACAGCTGTCAGCGGCAGTGCCGCGCGAGGCTGAATCGCGGAAATCTTCATGCGATCACCGGAAAAATTGGCGCCGCATCCTGAAAACACGTGAATAATGTTGATTAGCGATAGCAATACAGCTTAAAATCATGTACATTATTGCTCAGAGGATATAGGCATTTTGCCTGTCAAATAATCCTAACCAGGGAGGATCATATGGCAACAAAGAAGGCAGCAAAGGGAGCCAAGGTTAAGTCCGTCAAGAAAACGGCGGCAAAAAAGGCGGTGAAAAAGACAGCAAAGCCGGCTAAGAAGGTTGCAAAAAAACCGGCAAAGAAGAAAGCGGCAAAGCGGACGCCGAGCGCAGCGTTCATGAAGGCGATGAAACCGAGCGACGCCCTCTCGGCGATTGTCGGCGCCAAGCCGCTGCCCCGCACGGAGATAACGAAGAAGCTCTGGGACTACATAAAAAAGAATAAGCTGCAGGACAGCGTCAACAGGAGGAACATCAATGCCGACGCCAACCTGATGAAGGTCTTCGGCGGGAAAAAACAGGTGTCAATGTTCGAGATGACCAAGCTGGTCAATAAGCACCTGAGCTGAGAGAAGAGACTGCCAAAAAGAAGAAAGGGGGATGATCCTGATGAATCCCCCTTTCTTCTTCTGAACGTATCATCAAGACAGCACCCGCAATCAGTCGGCCTTTTTCAACCGTGAGGCTATTGCGCTGTAAAACGCGGCCTTGTCCCTGTTCCCGATCTGATCATGCAGAAGGGCAAGGTTATGGGCTGCCACATAATTCTCGCTGTCAGCCGCCAGCGCCTCCTCATAATATCTGAGCGCTGACTGATAGTCTTTTTTTGCCCAATAGTTGTTCCCCAGGCCCACCAGGGACCCTGAGTTGAAGGGCTCCAGAAGAAGCGCCTGTTTATAGAATTCAATGCTCCTGTCGTAGTCCCCGCTGATGCCGCATAGCCTGCCGAGGTTGTCATAGGCTGAGAGTTTGTCTTCTACGGTTACTGAGCGATCAAGGGCATTCAGATAGGCTGCAATCGACTGATCTATTGCGCCTTTCCGTTCATAATACATGGCGAGGCCGAAATAGCCGCCGGCGAATGAGGGGAACCGCTTGATCATCCTGCCATAAAAGACGCCATCATTACGCCAGGTTGCGCCGGCAAAAACCGTGGCTGCCCCGAAAACCATAGTGACCGCGACAACCGCGGCCAGGGCGAGGCCGGCCTTCTTCCTCAGGAGAACGGACAGGGCAAAGGCAAGAAGAATCGCCAGTCCGGCAGTCGGAAGATAGAGAAATCTTTCCGCGAAGATCGGCCGGCTGTGAAAGGCGAGCAGCAGAGGCGGTCCGAGGGTAACAAAAAACCAGAAGGAGGAAAACAGACAGGCCCTGCTCTTTACGGACAGCACAAGAAATACACCCAGCATAATCACGGCAACCACAATGACAAACAGACCGGACCGAGGAGGCATTGGATAGACCCCGAGGGGCCAGGGAAGGATCGTAAGTTTGAGCGCCTCCGCAATAAATAAGGCAACGTGCCCGGCCCCGTCAAGGGAGAAGCGGAGGGTGCCAAGAGTCTTGCCGAGAATCATGCCCCTGGCTACGAAATAAACTGCTCCCATAACGCCAAAGACAGCTATGGGAGCAGGGTTAACCCGTCTGCGGATGATAACGTCGCAGGCCAGAATGACGAGGGGAAAGACAATGGCAACCTCTTTCGTCAGCAGAGAAAACATGAACAAAAGCAGCGACAGGGCTAAGATCCGGGGTCTTTGACTCTCAACGTAGCTGAGATAACACAAGAAAGACGAGAGGAAGAAAAAGGTCAGAAGCAGGTCAACGCCCCCCCCTATCCAGCTGACAGCCTCCGTGTGGACAGGATGAACAGCGAACAGCACAGCCGCCAGAAAAGGAGACAGACTGTCCTCTGTTACAAGCACCCTCCGGATGAGGAAAAAGACCAGCGCCGAATTCAGCGCATGAAGAAGAAGGCCTACGAGATGATAACCAAAGGGATTCGCTCCCCAGACCTGATATGAAATAAAGCCAAAGATTAAGGACAGCGGCCGGTATAGAAAATCATCCTTCGCCCTGAGCTCGGTAAAACTCCACAAGCCGCCGGTAAAAAACTTTGGAAGGAACTTCAGCGATCGCAGCGCAACATTGTTGACGATCCCCGGCGTGTCATCATAGACAAACTCCCCCAAAAGGCTGTTTGCGAAAACAGCGCCGGCGAGGAAGACGATGATGAAAACAGCCTGGTTTCTGGTAATACGGGGGGGCTTCACTCCTCAGACCTCCGCAGCCCTCTGCGCTGACAGCGGGGCAGCCGACGCATGCCGACAACTCCGGCGGCTGCTAATTCCCTGTCTCCTGCCGGCGCTCCCTGCCTTTTCCCCGCGCCCCTTCCTTCACCTTGATATCTCCTTCCCCAAACAGGGTAAACCGCAGCCATGCAAGAGAGAACTTAAGGAGTTCCAGTTCGTCGGTCTTGATCTTCTCGATAAAAGACGGGGTTAACTCATATGCATTGAGGAACCTCTCGCTGAATGCCATGTCCCTGAACAGGTCAAGGTTAGTGCTTACCATGAAAAACAGTTCCAGGGACCTCGCGCTGAACTCCACTGACCCCAGGGTCTTGACCTTCAACACCACCTCCAGCCAGTCGTGATTTATTGAATCGTAGATGTCGGATTCCTGATCCTTCCGCCACTCATCAATGGTCCATCCCTTATCCTCTGCATGGCCCAGGCAATGGTCTTCCTTGATCATGATAAAAAAGTCCTCGCCTGTCTTGCGGTCGAACTTCTTCATGAAGCCCATGCCCACGGGGTAGTAGCGGCAAATAAGGGGCCTGTCGGAATATACCGTGCAGCCCTCCGGCGTGACAAAAGGGCACGACCGCTGCTCGTCACTCTTCATTTTAAGGCCCGCGATCTGCAGGGGCGAGCCGTCTATGGTCATGGGGACCGTGTGCGCCATGAGGAACTCCGAGCTCGCCATGCCCAGCCTCTTCTTCAGTCTGAATATGTCGTACGGCGAAAGGAAGATCCGGATCCCGCTGCAACACTTGGTAAAGCAGGGGATTCCGGGATGGCACGCAAACTTGAAGCGCGATCTCCCTGTAAGATACTCGGGAACTACAACGCTCTTCTGGATTTTTCCTTCGAGGGACTTCTTTATATCGCTGGGGTGAAGGCCGTCACCCTTTTGTTCTGCTCCCATGGCTGTTTCCTTTTTGTTATACCCTGGTTAATCAAATGAGGATAACCTCAGCCTCGTGGATTCCGCGACTGGAGGTTCTGCCCGCGTCTTGAGTGAGAATTATTATACAACAACCAGCTTGTGTCTTTCCTGCCGCAGCCCGCGCCGTCTTCGCCGGCAGGAGATATGCTATAATGGATTACTGTCCCGGTTGTAGGCGGAAAAAGGAGTGATGAAGATGGAGCAAGACAGCTCATGTGAAAAAAATATCTACGAGTTGCAGGAGCTTAAGGACATCAAGAGGCGACCCGACATCCTCTCGATGATACGCCTTGACGTGACGCCGCAGATGGTAATGGAGCCGCGGTTCCTTTCCCGTCCGGAGGACCTTAAGAAGCTCCGTGAGATAGCAGGCTATGTCTTCTATGTCGAAACTGAATGCGCGCCCCCGATGGTCATGCTTTTGAAGCTCACCTACGATGACATAATGAATACCGTAGGCGTCATAAATGAAATCCCCGTTGAGATGGTCGAGCGCGCCGTTCAGAACCCTGTGGTTCCGCCAGTCAATGGGATGTGCGCCATAACCGACGAGATCAAGGACTGGCTGAAGAAGAAACTGGGCGTCTGAGTATCAACCGAGCACATGGAAGGGGGCTGTCCCGAATATCTTCGGGACAGCCCCCTTCTGTTTTGCCTCTCCTGCGCCGCTCGGCTACAGAAGCGGAACGATCAGCAGCGCGACGATATTGATGACCTTGATCATCGGGTTGATCGCCGGCCCTGCGGTGTCCTTGTAAGGATCCCCGACCGTGTCGCCGGTGACAGAGGCCTTATGTCCATCGCTTCCCTTCTTGTGAACTTTACCTGAATCGTCGGTAACGCCCTCTTCAAAGGATTTCTTGGCGTTGTCCCATGCGCCGCCGCCGCTCGTCATGGCGATAGCCTGGAAGAGTCCGGTCAGAATGCTTCCGATAAGGACCCCTCCGAGGGCTTCCTTGCCAAGGAGAAGACCAACGACGATCGGGACTACCACGGGAATGAGCGCAGGGACCATCATCTGCTTGATAGCGCCTTTGGTAACGATGTCAACGCACTTCCCGTATTCCGGCTTTGCCTTATATTCCATGATGCCGGGAATCTCCCTGAACTGTCTTCTGACTTCTTCGACGATGCTGCCTGCTGCCTTGCCGACAGCTTCCATAAGGAGTGAGCCGTAATAATAAGGGAGCAGACCGCCGATAAAAAGACCCGCCAAAACCATCGGGTTTGAGAGGTCGAAATAAAGCTGTGTGCTGAATGACCTTGAATACTCCGCAAAAAGGACCAGGGCTGCAAGACCTGCTGAACCGATTGCATAACCCTTTGTAACAGCCTTCGTTGTGTTGCCGACTGCATCCAATGGGTCTGTGATGTTACGGATCGCCTCGGGAAGTCCTGACATCTCCGCGATACCGCCTGCATTATCCGTTATCGGTCCATACGAGTCGATCGCAACAACAATACCTGTCATCGAAAGCATCGAAACCGCTGATAATGCGATAGCAAAAAGACCGCCGGCTGCATCACCGTTAAATCCACCGCCCAGTGAATAGGCGCCGAGGATTGAGGCAACGATAACTATAACAGGCGCAGCGGTTGACTTCATGCTGACCGCGAGGCCTGCGATTACGTTTGTGCCGTGACCGGTCAGGCTGGCCTTAGCAATGTGTTTCACCGGGGGATACTGCGATGCAGTGAAGTACTCGGTTATAACCACGATCAGCCCGGTCAATGCAAGACCGATGAGCGCCATGAGGAAAACGTTCATCTGTGTAAAGGACGAATGAGCAATTAATGAAGCCTGAGCTGAAGCGCCTTTCAGGAACTCGCCTGTCACAAAATAAAATACTATTGCCGCAAGAACTCCTGCAACGGCAAGCCCCTTATAGAGGGCGCCCATGATGTACTGGCTTTTGCCGAGCCTTACCGCAAAGGTCCCGATAATGGATGCGATGATCGATATTCCGCCGAGGAGCATCGGAAACTCAATCCAGTCGCTGCCCACGCCAAAAACCGTCTTTGCCAGGAGCATTGCCGCAACAAGCGTAACCGTGTATGTCTCATAAAGGTCGGCTGCCATGCCTGCGCAGTCGCCTACGTTGTCTCCTACGTTATCTGCAATAACAGCAGGGTTTCTCGGATCATCTTCAGGAATGCCGGCTTCGACTTTTCCAACGAGGTCAGCGCCTACGTCAGCAGCCTTTGTGTAGATACCACCCGCGATACGCGCGAACACGCTCATGAGTGAGCATCCGAATCCGAGACCCACCAAGGCATGGAATACCATCTCGGGATCTGCTGCCTTTGCAATCGTATAAAAGCCCGCAAGTCCTATAATTCCAAGACCGACAACCATGACGCCGGTAACCGAGCCGCCCTTGAACGCAAGGCTGAGCGCAGCCTGGAGGCCCTTGTGCGCGGCCTGTGTTGTGCGCACGTTTGCGCGGACAGTGACCCACATGCCTACAAAACCGGCAAGCGCTGATCCTACTGTGCCGACGATAAAGCCGATAGCGGTCCAGATACCGAGATTCATCGCCGCGATAAGAACAACGAGAACCACTGCAACCATCGCCACTGTCTTATATTCGCGTGCAAGAAACGCATATGCGCCTTCCTTGACCGCGTTGGAGATCTCCTGCATCTTCGCACTTCCTGCGTCCTGCTTTGATACCCACATTGCGGTCATCACGGCGTATATAACGCCGAGCAATCCGCAACCCAAGGCAAAAAGTATTGTTGAACTCATGCAATTCCTCCCTTTGAAAAGATTAATCTATAAGATTTCAACATAAACAATGCGGAAGACCGAAACCCCCTCGGACTCACCTCCTTTATTCTGATTGGTATGCTGATCATTACTCGTTCCGTAAAAAAGCCTCACCCCGGATATTTGTCCGAGATATAATCCTTGAGATAGTGGTTTTCGGCCCTGAGGTCTGAAACCTGCGCCTTCACCACATCCCTGATGGACAGCATGTTTATGATCCTGTTTTTGTCGAGCACCGGCAGGTGCCTGATCCTGTTCTTGATCATGATGGTGGTTACATAGCAGAGGTCGTCTTCCGGTTCAGCGATAATGAGGTTTGCCGTCATGACCTCGCTGACCCTGATATCCTTGAACTGACGCTCGCCCTTTCTGGTCCAGCACTTCAGGACGTCGCGCTCCGTGAACATGCCCACCGGCTTGCCCCCGTCCACAACGACAAGCGCTCCGACCTCGTCCTCCACCATCCTGTTGACCGCGTCGGCCACTGTCTTATCCTTGTCGATCGAGATGATGTCCCTGCGGCTTTCGCCGAGAATCTCTTTTACTGTAGCCATGCTGCTCCGTTTCTCCTCGTAAGCGCCTCGTTAAGCCTTACTTCTTTTATAATGTTATTATTATTTCCCCAGGTCCCTGCCAGATGCCTTTGCATAGACCAGGGCGGTTGTCCTGTATGCCATATGGGCCATCTTTGAATAAGGGGCATATGCGAAGAGGAAGAAGACCAGACAAAGATGCGCCACGTAGGTCGGGTAGGCGATCACGGTATTGGCCAATCTCAGGAATTGGGCCAGCAGTCCGGTTATGCCGACTCCGGCAACAAGTAAAATAAAAAGCCAGTCATAATAGCTCCCAAGGCCCGCCTTTCCCTGGTTCTTGAACCTGTTGGACATCACAAGAAGAATGCCGAGGACCAGGGCTGCGGCGCTGATATTTCCGATTGTTTTATAAACAACCGTAAGACCCGCGGAGAACGTTTCATCAAGATGCATGGGATACCCGAAATGCACGAAATATTCGGGGATAACCTTGATAAACGCCAGAATCGTAGTTATGAAAAGGCCTGCAAAGCTGTAAAACACCAGCATATGCGCAGTGGCCCTCCCTTTGGTGACCTCGCACTTCCTGAAGCGGCTATGGGCGAGAATATCGATAATTGTATCGGAGAGGGCCGTGCTGAAGTCGCCCATTTTAACATTTGGGGCAGCGGCAGTCATAGCCTTCCAGTACTTCATAATCCCAAGAAACAGACTGAATACCGCAAAGAGGGCTGCTGCGGTAAAAACCGTGTCAACATAATACAGGGAAAAAAGGAATTTTCCATAAACGATCTTCCCATCTTCCGTAGGTATCTCGACGCCGCTGAAAAAACCCTGCGAGGCTATGAACAATATGTAGAGCAGCGCAGGCACTGCAAGGAGCGCCAGGAGAAACTTCTGCTGATTTACCAGCCTGGCCATAAAGCCGGGGACTGAAAACTCCTCTATGCTCAGCTTCCTCACAGCGTTCAAAACCTCTCCGGGCTTGGCTCCCCTCGGGCAATAGGCGGTGCAGTCGCTGCACTGGTGGCAGAGCCATATGTCGGGGTTGCTGAAGAGCTTGTCCTTCAGGCCCCACTGCGCCTGCACCATCTCCTTCCTCGGGAAGGGCTTGTTCTCCGGCGTCACGTTACAGACCACCGAGCAGGTCGCGCACTGGAAGCACTTCTTCAGGGACTCCCCTCCGCCGCTGACCACCGCATTTATGAATTTCAGGTCTGGTTTAATCTGTTCAGCCATGTATCGTTCCTCCTTTAGAATTCCTTGAACGGGTTCGGTCCGATCTCCTCTACCCTGCTGACGAAGTCATTGATGATATCGGGCAGCTTGTCATACTCCGAGATGGACACCTGAACCAACTGGCACCGGTCTGATTCGAGCTGCAGTTTGTCCAGCGTCTCCTTCACCTTGCTGAAGCGATAGTTCGCAAGCTCGCTGCCCTTCACGAAATGGCACTGATAATTCTCACCGTACTTGCAGCCCAGCAGCAACATGCCGTCGATCCCCTTGGAAAAGGCATCCGTGACCCACACGAGGTTCGTGGAACCCAGACAGCGGACCGGGATGATGCGGACATTGGGATTGATCTTGCCGCGCCTGACGCCGATGCTGTCGAGGGCTGGGTATGCGTCGTTCTCGCAGGCGAGCACCACGATCCTGAACTCGTCCTCAGTCACCTCGATCCCCTTGATCATGGACCCAACGATGTCAACGCTGAAGTCCTTGAAAGAGACGATGCGCTCCGGACAGGCGCCCATGCAGGTGCCGCAACGGCGGCAGCGGTTGATCCTGTAGAAGGGTGTTCCCTTCTCGTCCTCATCGATCGCGCCGAAAGGACACTCCTCCGTGCACCGCTTGCAGGAGGTGCACTTGATCATCATCGGATCCGGGAAGGTGGCGTCCCAGGCGCGCGGATGCACTGCGATGCCCTTGGCCACGTGGTCCAGACACTGGATCGCCTTGAAGGCTGCGCCTGCGCCGTCTTCTATCGCCTCGGACATGTTCATCGGCTGACGCACCCCGCCGGCCGCATAGATGCCTGTTCGCCGGGTTTCATACTGGAAGCAGATGAAGTTCGAATCGGCGAACCCGCAGGCGCCTTCCAGGGAAGGGATCTCGGGTCCCTGGCGATATCCCAGGTTCAGAATGAAGTCGGGTTTCGGAGTATCTGCGAGATACGCCTTGCGGGCCTCATCGCCCTTCTTGCCGGCCTCGGTCAGTCCGTCGAGGTATTCCTGCGGTCCACGGCTCATGGGAACAAGCCCAGTGGCGAGCACCACCAGATCGGCCTCCACCTGCACCTGCTGCCCGAGCAGCGTGTTCTCCATGTCGATGAGCAGGTTGCCGTTGCCGGCATCGCTGACACCCTTCACCTCAGCCTTGGTGAGAAGAACACCGGCATCGTCCTGTGCCTCTTTGTAGTAATTTTCGAGCCTGCCGGGGGTCCGGATGTCCTTGTAGAATATCATCGCCAGGGCGTCGGAGTTCTGCCGAACATATTTTGCCTGCTTGAGCGAGGTGGCACAACACATTGACGAACAGTAGGGAAGATGATCCGATGACCGCTGTCCGGCGCACTGTATGAAGGCCACCTTTTTGGCCTCCTTGCCGTCGGAAGGCCTGACGATCTTTCCCTTTCTCGCCAGTTCCTCAAACTCGATATTCGTCACCACATCCCTGGACACGCCGTAGCCGAGGTATCCCAGCTTTGTAGCGTCATACGGCTTCCACCCTGCTGCCATAACGATGGCTCCGACCCGTATAGTCTCGGAGCTCCCGTTCTTCGATATGGTCACATCGAAGAGCCCGGGCTGGCCGTCCGTCTTTTCGATCAGCGAGGAGGTATAGACCTTTATGTTGGAGGTCCCAGTCACCTCATTCGCCATCTTGTCGATGTCCGGATCGACAATGAGGGTCTCCCTGGTGAAAGACCCCATGGGTATCTTCTTATAAAGCCTGCGGGCAAAACCGCCCAACTGGGATTCCTTCTCTACAAGGACAACCTCGTAGCCGAGTTTTGCCGCCTCAAGGGCAGCCGACATGCCTGCGACTCCGCCTCCGATCACAAGGATCGTCCTGCTCAGGTCCGGAAGGATGTTCGGCTCGGGCATGTTGCCCTTCTGCGTCTTGATGTAGCCCATCTTCATGTAGTCCTCGGCAGCGCTCTGGGTCGAGGCTGCCATGGGCTCCTGGGTCCATGAAACGAACTCCCTGAGATTCACCCTCTCGGTGATCGTCCCCGGGAAATCAAACTCCTCGAACTTCGCGCGGGGCGAACATGCGCCGATGGTGATGGTGTTAACCCCCTCTTTGATGTCAGCCTTGATCAACTCACGCCCTTCGGTGCTGCAGAGAATGGGATGGTCCTTGATCGCGGCAGGGGGAATCCCTGCATTCTTTTTCAGTTTTTCTATGTCAACAGCCTCTCCGATACCGCAGCCCTTGCATATGTAAACGCCGAATTTCTTTTCCATCCCTACCTCCTGTTCAAGCTCTGGATGCTCTTGACCACGACACCCGTGGCATCCTGCGCAGACCGCGCTACATCAACCGGGCTCTTCAGTGTCCCTATAGCGTATAATCCCTTCTTCGAGGCCGCGGCATCCACGAACCCGTCCGGGGTATAGGAGAGGTCCCTGATCGTCTGGGAGTCCTTGGTAGCAGGCACCATGCCCGTGGCGAGGACAACCATGTCAAACGATGCCTTGATCTTGCCCCCGGCGAGGATATCCTCCACCTCCACAATCACATCCTTGGTGGCGGGGTCTTCCGTAATCCTGGCCACTTTGCCCTTTGTAAAGGTTACGCTGGCGTCATCCTGCACCTTCTTCAGGAAGCGGTTCTCGTAGAGACCCGGCGTCCTGATGTCGATATAGAATATGGTCGCCTTTGAATCAGGATACTGCTCGCGGACGTACAGGGTCTGCTTGAGGGAGGCGAGACAGCAGATGTAGGAGCAGTAGGGGAGGTGGTTCTCATCCCGGCTGCCCGCGCACTGCACAAAGGCTATGTTCTTGACTTCCTTGCCGTCCGACGGCCGCACTATCTTCCCTGCCGTGGGACCGTTGGTGGCTGCCAGCCTCTCCATCATCATATTTGTGACTACGTTCGTCACTGACCCAAAGCCCAGGTTGTCCATGTTTCCCGCGTTGTAAGGGCTCCAGCCTGTTGCGAACACTACGGAGCCGACTTTGAGGTGCACGGTCTCAGTCTTCATGTTGAGGTCAACCGCGCTATACTTGCAGGCTGCTGCGCATGCCTGGCCGCAGTCCTTGGAGCATGCTTTGGAATCAATGACGTACTGGAAAGGGAAGGCCTGGTCAAAGGGCAGATACGCGGCCTTGGTCTTGTCCATGCCGAAATTGAACTCATTGCTCCGGTAAGAAGGACATGCCTGGGCGCAGGCGTCGCACCCTACGCACTTGTCGTTTATGTACCGTGGCCCCACTTTCAGAGTCACGTCAAAATTGCCCTCCTCACCCTTGATCTCCTGCACTTCCGCAAGGGTATGGATCGTAACCTGCGCATTGTTCTTGATGCGCTTGAACTGGATCTCCAGACCGCAGTTGGGCGGGCAGAGCTTCCAGAAATACTTGTTGAGCTGCGCCACGCGTCCGCCGAGATATGGATTCTTCTCGACGATAACCACGTCGCACCCGGCTTCGGCAGCCTCGACGGCGGCGGTCAGCCCGCTGAAACCTCCACCCACAACCAGAACGGTTTTATTCTCTGCCATCGTTAATCCTCCTTTAGGCAGTATGTCGATTACTGAATCGTGCAACATGCAAACCGCGAAGTGCAAAGACCGGCTTTGCAATTGGCGGTGTGCAGTTTACACAGGGAGAGAAATTCGGGGAGGGCTTCAGCCCTCCCCGAACGGTATTCAACTACGGATACATCTGGACATAGGGAACCTTCTTGAATTCCCAGGTGTTCTTCTCTGCGTTGTACTTGGAATTGGTGAAACACTTCCAGTTCGCATCATCGATCTTGTTGAAGTCGCCGCGGTAGTAGTAGCCGGGATACCGGGACTCTTCCCTGAAGAGGATGTGCCGTGCATGCGCTTCGACCGAAAGGATTCGGTGGTAATTCTCGAAGCAGCGGAGCAGCTCGTGGAGGTCCTTCGCAGCCATTTTACCTGCGTCCTCTTTGAGCAGTTCGAGCTTCTGAAGTCCTGCCTCGAGCATGGTCTTGGAGGTCATGTACCAGGTCGCAACGCCGCCGAAATACTCGTCCGCGATCTTCTGGAGTCTCAGCTGCAGAGACTTAGGCCCGATGTAGTTCGGGTTGATCGTGGGATCGGTCGTATAGGTCTTGTACTTCTCATACATCTCGAAAGGCAGATACAGCTCGGCCGCAATCTCGTCGAGTGAGAGCTTCGGGGACGGCTTGTAGTCGGCATGGTCCAAGATGTATGCCAGTGCAGCCTTGCCGGTAATCCTGCCCTCTGCATGTGAGCCGGAGGAGAACTTGTGGCCGGAGGCGCCCACGACGTCGCCGGACATGAAGAGGCCGGGAACGGTGGACATCCGGTTGTAGCCCCAGCTGTAGTGCTCAGGGGTGCCCGGAAGGTCGCCAGGGCCGCTAACCCAGAAGCCGGCGCAGCCTGCATGGGAACCCAGGAGGTACGGCTCGGTCGGCATGATCTCGGAAGGAACCTTGTCAGGCTCGGTGTTGGTTGCCGCCCAGATGGACGCCTGTCCGATGGCCATGTCGAGAAAGTCTTCCCAGGCCTCGGCCTCGAGGTGCTTCATCTTCTTGGCGCCCTCTTTGTCTCCGAGCTTCTCCTTGAAGGTCTTCCCGAGTTCGGCCATTGCCGTATGGGTGTTCATGAGGATCGGGCCCTTGCCGTCTTTCATCGCCCTCATCATGAGGTGGTTACGGATGGCGGTGCCGAGACCCTTCGCATAGTCGCCGTATCTGGCAACCGCGTCGTCGAAGTACTCCTTGTTTGTGCAATAGTCTTCACCGAAGCTATCGGTCGCCTTGGCCTTGAAGAAGAGGAACCATGCGCCGACAGGGCCGTAGCCGTCCTTGAACCGGGCGGGCACGAACCTGTTCTCCATCAGGGTGAGCTCTGCGCCGGCCTGCATGCCGAAGGCGTAGCCCGAGCCTGCGCTGAAGACGGGGTACCAGGTCCTTCCCATGCCCTCACCGACCGACCTCGGCCTGAAGCAGTTGACGGCGCCTGCGGTCGCACAGATCATGGCCTTCGCCTTGAAGGAGTAGATCTTGTTCTCGCGGGTGCTGAAGCCGATGGCTGCTGCCACGTTCTTGCCGTTGGTATCCATAACGGCCTTCACGATGAATACCCGTTCGAAATGGTTCTGAGCCATGCCGGTTTTTTCCCGGTTGCTCTTAAGGGCCTGCTTGGCGGCCTCGGCCACGATGACCTTGTAGGACTCGCCGTTGATCATGATCTGCCACTTGCCGGAGCGGACAGGCGTTCCGCCGTCCTTCAGCATCGCCTTGCCTGCGTCCCGGGCCTGGAAGCCGTCGAGGGAGAAGCCGTCATCGCCCTTTTTCCAGATGGGGAGCCCCCACTCTTCAAAGAGCTGGACGGAGTTGTCGACGTGCCTGCCGAGGTCGAATACGAGGTCTTCCCTGATGATGCCCATCAGGTCGTTACGAACGTACTTGACGTAATCGGCAACCTTGTTCTCGCCCACGTAGGTGTTGATGGCGGACAGACCCATGGCGACCGCGCCGCTTCTGTCGGTTGCAGCCTTGTCAACCAGGACAACCTTCAGTCCTTTTTCGTTGGCCCAGCGGCATGCTTCGAACGCTGCGCCGCATCCTGCCATACCACCGCCCATGATCAGAAGATCAGTCTCGACTTCGGTGACTTCAGGCCGCTTGCAATATGAAAATGTACAGGTTTCTTTTTCCATTATTAGTTCCTCCTATTCTGTTCTGGCAGGCCCGTTGAAGAACCCGGGCTGCTTCAGCTTCGCAAAGTCCGGCGCCGGCTTGCCTGCATAGGGATCGACGGAACCTTCGGAGGTTGTTCTGATGGGGAACTTGAACCTCTTGAGGATCCCGTTCCGGAACTTGATCGTCCACATTATGGAGTCTGTGCCTCTCATGGGGACGTTGCTGGACCCGAGGGGAACAAAGTCCGAATAACCCCTGGTCTCGATCGCCTGCTGAGGACATATCTTAACGCAGTTGAAGCACTCCCAGCACTGCTCCGGCTCCTGATTGTAGGCCTTCATCTTCTCTCTGTCGAGGGCCATCAGATCGTGAGGGCAGATATACTGGCATGCCGTCTTATCCTGTGCCTTGCAACCATCGCACTTCTCGCTGATAACAAAACTTGGCATTACATAACCTCCTTTTAATGTTTTAAGAGACTCAGATCAACTGCACCTGCATGTGCTGCCGGTTAATTCCTTCTACTTCACCCCCTCTCACATTACGTTGCGGGTAATGAGTGATAATCTCTTCGCCCATTACCGATTACTGTTTTATGCGCCTTCCGAGTATTTGTGTGTCTTTATCTCGACCTCTTCGGTCAGTCCTTCGCCATGCGTCGGCCTCGTGCCGCTGAGCCTGCGCTGCACCGAGGCAGCCAGGAAATCAGTTTCCAAGGCTCTGATAGTACTTAATAAGAATTTCAGCCACTTCAGGACGCGAGAATTCTTTCGGCGGGGCGATACCCTTGCCAAGCATCTCCCGGACCTTAGTGCCTGAAAGCAGAACAAAGTCTTCTTTTGTGTGATCAGGGGCTTCACACATCATCATAACCTTGCCCAGTTTCTTCGAGTATGCGGTGTGGTCAGCCTTGAAGATCTCAATTTTCAGCGCACCGGCGGGGACCTCTTTATCAAAGATAGTTTGCGCATCAAATGGACCGTAGTGATCACCAACACCTGCATGGTCACGACCAACGATGAAATGCGTTGCTCCCATGTTCTGACGGAATATGGCGTGCAATACGCCTTCGCGCGGGCCGGCATACAGCATATCGAAACCGTAGCCCGTAACCATTGCGCTGTTTTTCGGGAAGTACAGCTCGACCATTTTACGGATCGCGGCATCGCGAACAGGCGCGGGGATATCGCCCTTCTTCAGTTTGCCCAACAACATGTGGATCACCAGACCGTCACAACCCAGGCGATCCATTGCCATGTGGCAAAGCTCTTCGTGAGCCAGGTGCATAGGATTTCTGGTCTGGAAGGCGACAACCTTCTTCCAGCCGCGCTCGGTGATTTCGTTGCGGATTTCGACCGCGGTACGGAAGGTGTCCGGGAATTCATCCTGGAAGTAAGAAAAGTTCAAGACCTTGATCGGACCTGATATGCAAACCTTGCCCTGGGCGTTGAATGCTTCAACACCCGGATGCGCTTCAGGTGGCTTGGGCCGATAAACTTTTTCAGACATCATCGCCATATCTTCATCGCTGAATGTCTCGACCGCCTTCACATCCATCACGGCGAGGACCGGATTGCCTTCGACGTTCGGGTCTTTCAGGGCGATACGGTCGCCGGCCTTGATTTTCCCGGCGTCCTTAACTAAGTTTAAGATTGGAACAGGCCAGAAGAGGCCGGAGGTCGTTTTCATGTTCTTGGCAACGGACAGCGCATCCGCCTTGTTCATGTAGCCGGTCAAGGGGTTGAAGTACCCGCCGCCCAGCATCACTGCATTCGCCGCGGTCGCCGAACTCACGACAATGGAAACCAGACCTTCAGCTTCTTTCTGCAAGGCTTCATTTTCAGCCGAGTTATAGACAAAGAGCGGATTCAACTCGTCTGATCCATGCGGTTTAATCAAAGACATTGATGTTTCCTCCTCTGCGTTTTTTTGCTTCATATATTTTAATAACGGACCGTATATCAAACTGCCGTAGCTTATTACCTTGGACCGAGCGCACAGACCGCTCTTCGACCAGGAAGCATAAAAATACAGATACCGGGACGACTGAAAACCATATAACTATAAAGCCCGGCATTTTTTTTAGTCAAATTCATATTTCTGATAAATGAATAAGATTTACTTATTATTCTGATTTTCAAATTATATAGTGACCTGATAGTGATACTTTGTTAAGTATAAATTATGTTTTCACAATTTTTACAATGACTTTTTCAAATAAGCGTATAACTTTTTCATTGCCTTCCCCCTGTGACTCAAACTGTCCTTTTCTACCGCGGACATCTCGGCAAAGGTCATCGAGCGCCCTTCAGGATAGAAGACCGGGTCATAGCCGAACCCGTTTTCCCCCTCAGGCCTTCTTCCGATGGTTCCTCTTGCCTCCCCGGTAAAGGTCTTGTAATGACCGTCCGGGAGTGCGAGTGCGATGCAGCAGACAAATCTGGCCCCCCGTGACTTCCCGGGAAATTTATTTAATTCTTTCAGGAGCTTACGCAGGTTTTTTTTGTCATCAGCATCAATACCGGCATACCTGGCCGAAAAGACTCCGGGGGCGCCGCCAAGGGCGTCAACCTCAAGCCCCGAGTCGTCGGCAACCGCGAGACATCCTGTAAAACGAGCAACTGCCACAGCCTTCTTAAGAGCATTGGCCCTGAAGGTTTTACCATCCTCCACGATCTCCGGGCAGTCCGGGAACTCATCAAGAGTCAGGAAGCGGACTCCCAGTCCGGAGAAGAGCCTTGTCAACTCCTCGGCCTTTTTACTGTTTCTTGTGGCAAGGGCTATATCCATATTTACAAAACAGACTACTATATATACATGCAGCGGATTTGTCAAAACAAAAAAAGTGAGCCTGACAATAAGATTGCGGCAGGTTTTTTAAATAAAATCATTTATATATCAGGTGGGTACGGGCTTGACTTGTGAAAAATATAACAGGGAAACTATAGTCATGCGGCACATCAGGCTGTTGATCGAATACGACGGCACAAGCTATCACGGATGGCAGTCCCAGAAGGAAGGCGGGACGATCCAGGACACAATCCGCGCCGCCCTCGAACAGATTACCGGAGAACAGATCAGACTCACCGGCGCCGGCAGGACCGATGCAGGCGTGCATGCCCTTGGTCAGGTGGCGGCCTTTGCGACATCCTCCATGCTCCTGCCTGAAGTCATCATGCGCGCCATGAACGCAAAACTGCCTTCAGATATCAGGATTCTGCGGGCTGAAGAGACAGGGGAGGACTTTCATCCGAGATATTCCGCCCGGCAGAAAAGCTACTTTTATCTCATCTCCATCAACAGGTCCCATTCCGCCTTTCTGTCACGCTACTGCTGGACGATCCCTTGCGCGCTCGATCCAGGCGCTATGGAAAAGGCGGCCCAGCTTCTCATCGGCGAGCATGACTTCTCCGCATTCATGGGTTCGGGGTGCAGTTCAAAACACCAGGTCAGGACTGTCCATGCCCTTGCTATGGCGCATCTGGGGGAGATATCGTTCATGACTGCTTCCATGCCGGGCAAGTACATAAAGATCAGGATCGAGGCAAACGCCTTTCTCCGGCATATGGTGAGGAACATCGTCGGAACGCTCGTTGAGGTGGGCAGGTCAAAGATACCGGTCGCTGCCTGCGGGGAGATACTGGAGTCTCGCGACAGGACCAAGGCAGGCCCGACAGCGCCGGCCCACGGGCTTTTCCTCGAAAGAATCATCTACTAAAAAGAGCATGCAGCCTTTCAAACCTCTCCAGATCGTCCTGTCCGTAGCCGGCAATGCGCCTCCTGACCTCCTCTATTCCCTTTTCTTCCCGGAGGGCTTCAATCCTTTTCGAGAAGAACTTGTCAGCGTAGCAGATGATCTTTTCCTCAAGGGTAACCGGCAGCATCTCACGCCTTGGGATCGGCAGGTTCTGGCGCTCAATGTCCCGGACGGTCAGGCCGACCCCGACATGCCGCTCGCAGACAAGGCCGTGCGCCGGGAGTCCCTCCTGCTCGAGGAGTTCCCTTCCAAGGTATCCGTGGCAGATATAGTCTTTGTCTCCGTTGCATCCAAGCCGCGGTTCCCGCGTCATGAATATGCCGATATCATGGAGCATCGCCGCCTCTTCGATGAACGTCAGGTCAGGATGAAGATCAGCCACGGAACGGGCTATCAGCAGGGACTTGTCTGCAACGGCCCTCCCGTGTTCCATAAGGACCCTGTAAACAAGAGAACCCTTGTCAAGATATTTGTTGATGATAGAAAAGGGGTCTGTCCTCACGGTCCTTTATAGCCGGGGCTGTCCCTTTTCGTCCCTTATAAAAACAGTCCGCTGGGGATTGGGGATCTCTATGCCTTCCTGCCTGAACCTCTTGAGTATCCTCTTTCTCAGGGCAGACTGGACAGGCGTCTGATCGTGGTAAGCAGCGACATGACAGACGAGGGTGAACTCCATGCAGCTTTCCCTGAACCCCGGCGCGAGGCTGACGGAAGGGGACGGTTCGTCGAGGATGAGGGCGCCTTCACGCGCTGCCTGCCGCGCCTCATCGAGGAGGACCTTCTCCACAAGGTCCGGGTCAGCGTCATAGCCGGCGCATACCTGCACCTGTACCGCAATGCGCTGTTCGGGCAGGGAATAGTTCGTCACAACACTCTGGGATAATTTGTTATTGGGAATAACCACGATGCTGTTGTTCGAAGGCGTCCGTACTCTCGTGGTCCTCCATGTGATATCCTCTACGCAGCCCTCCTGACCCGACTCAAGCCGGATAATATCTCCCAGCCGGATCGATTTCTCGATCAGTATATGTATGCCGGCAAAGAGGTTCGACAGGGTGTCCTGAAGCGCGAGGGCTACAGCAAGGCCGCCCACGCCCAAGGCCGTGATCAGCGGGGCTATGGATATCCCGAGGACAGCAAGTATGACCAGCATACCCACGGCGATGATCGAACCCTTCAGTATGCCGTACGCAAGACCTGTAGAGGGGAGCGGCAGATTCGACCGCTGCACATAGTTTCTGAAGACATTGCCTGAAAGATTCGCCGCTGCCATGGTAGTCGAGAATATCACGATCACATGGATCGTCCTGCTCAGATAGAAGATGTGCTTCTCGGACAATTCTGAAACAGCGATCCCTGCATAGATACCGATCGCAACGCACCAGTAAACCGACGGGATCCGAAGCGCCTGGGCGACGACATACCCGGAGCCGGTCGCCGACCTTTCCGACCAGCGGCGGAGCAGTCTGAACGCCACGCCCCTGACAGCAAAAAGGATGGCCGTGCAGACGACGGCGATGACTGCCGGGAGCAGGAGCCTGTGCATAGGTTATTTCATCAACTCCTTTCTCAGGCAATTATACCCGAAATGCCGGGTCAGCGCGGGGATTTGATATAATCTCATAAGACAGCTCGCTTTGCAGGAGATGACAGTGATCACATACAACGGCATAAACCGCCTCGCCATGGTAACGGGTGATATGGTCTACCCTGTCGCCGGCAGGAAACTCTTCAGCCGGAAAAACAAATGAGCCTCTTCCTGTTGACCTTCTTCCTGCTTTATGCCGGCATGCACCTCTATGCCTTTCTGCGGGCAAAAACAGCCATCGCCTTTGGGACCGGCGCCGGTATCGTCGTCGGCCTCTTTTTATTCCTGATGATTACGGCCCCTGTCCTCATCCGTTTTCTGGAAAAAGCGGGATACGAAGCCGCGGCCCGCATCGCTGCGTTTGCAGGGTACTCCTGGCTGGGAATACTTTTCCTCTTCTCCTCGTATGCCGCTGCCTTTGACATATACCGCCTTATTGTTTGGGGCGCCGGAGCGCTCGCTGGAAAAGGGGTCTCAGCTTTCCTGCCCTCCCAAAGACTGATCTTCTTCATCCCGTTGTTTCTTTCTCTCCTGACCTTTGCCTACGGCTTTGTTGAGGCCCTGAATATCCGAACAGAACACATAGTGATAGAAACCCCCAAGGCGCCGACTGCTGCCGGACGTATCAGGCTCGTGCAGATTTCCGATGTGCACCTGGGTCTGATCATCAGGGAATACCGGCTGAAAAGGATCCTTGAGAAGGTGAAGGAAGCAGGGGCCGACATACTGGTTTCAACCGGAGATCTTGTGGACGGCCAGGTCTGCAGGTTCAACGGACTCTCGGACCTGCTGCGACAGATCAATCCTCGATTTGGCAAATTCGCCATTACCGGCAACCATGAATTCTACGCCGGATTCGACAACTCCCGCTGCTTCACCGAAGATTCAGGGTTCACTCTCCTCAGGGGGGAAGCGGTCCCGGTTGCCGGGTTCATCACCATAGCCGGGGTAGACGACCCTGCCGCGAAATTCTTCGGTTTGAGCAAAAACATATCAGAACATGAATTACTTTCAGAGGTCTCTCAGGAGAATTTCGTGGTTTTGCTCAAACACAGGCCGCTCGCTGACGCAAGGGCAGCGGGGCTTTATGACCTTCAGATTTCAGGGCATGTGCACAAGGGACAGATATTTCCTTTCAGCATTCTTACGTGGCTCTATTACCCTCATCAGTCGGGATTCGTCAGAATAAACGACAGGAGTTCCTTGTACATCAGCCGGGGCGCAGGCACCTGGGGGCCGCCGATCCGGTTTCTCTCCCCCCCGGAGATAGCCATCATCGACCTCGTACCTCCCAAAAGCAGCACCCTCCGCTGACGAGATATCCCCATATCTCGTCAGCTTTGGACGTCCCCTACAACACCACAGGATCTCAGGCCCTTCTACTTCTATTTTAATGGTTTGCAAGTCAGATGCCATTGGCGGCCTGCTCTCCATTCCCTTGATATATAAAGTTTTTCCGGATAAAGGAGAAGACTCGGCTTGAATACCCCTGCATTTTTTACATAGATTATCCAGCGAGGACATCAGGCGTCCTCAGATTTATATTTTATAATTGCAGTGTTGTATGAGCATTGCCTATATAAACAATATATAGACGCCCGGCGTAATTACCGCAAAAAGCTATTGTAAGTGCAGGTCGATTGTGATAAAGTTATGAATCATTTCTTGTTGGCGGGCGCTTCATGGAAAGCATAAGAAGATCGGGGGAACCGCAAGACTGTTTCATTCATTCCCTGACAACAAAAAAAGTATTCAGCCTCTGCGTGTGGGATACATAATAAAAACCGCTACCCTAATTTTATTTTGAAAAAGGAGAGTTTGCATGGAGACAAAAGGAATTGACGTAGCTGCAATCCCTCAGACAGCCATCAAGGTGATAACCGCGCCCCAGGCATTCTTCAGGGAGATGCCGAAGACCGGAGGGTTCCTCGATCCGCTGGTTTTTATGGTCGTGATGGGTGTCATAGGTGGCCTCATTCAGGCGGTGTTAATGGTCGTAGGTCTGCACCCGGTCGCAGGGCTTGCTGCCGGACTGTCCTCAGTCATACTGATTCCCATCTTCGTCGCGATCTTCGGCTTTGTAGGCGCTGCGATACTGTTTGTTATATGGAAACTTATGGGCTCTCAGGAATCCTATGAAACAGCCTACCGCTGCGCTGCATATGCCGGCGCACTCACCCCCATCACGACTATTCTGGGCATTGTGCCTTATGTTGGTTCCGCAATAGGTCTGCTCATAATGACATACTATATCGTCATCGCCAGCGTTGAGGTTCACAAGATCCCCTCGCAAAAGGCGTGGCTTGTCTTCGGCATCATAGCTGCTGTCCTCATCCTGTTCACCATCTCGGCCCAGTTTGCGGCCCGCAGGGCGGTGCGGCAATTAGAAGAGACCTCCCGGGAAATGCAGAAGCAGGCGGAAGAGATGAAGAAACAGGCTGAGCAGGCGGGCAAGGCTGCCGAACAATGGCAGAAAGAGATGCAGAAGCAGTCAGAAGACGCAAAAAAGGCTGCGGAAGAGATGCAAAAGCAGATGGAGGAGATGCAGAAACAGATGAAGAAAAAATAGCCGCTTAAAGAAGATTGTTTCTCAGGGCGTCCCCAGCAGGGATGCCCTTTTTTGTTTCCCAGGGTGTATCCCCGCGGGAAGAGACTCGCCGCGGTTTATACACGCAAGAAAAGCTCTTCTATGTGTACTGTATGGCAACCTCGTAGGCAATAGTCGAATGATCGGCAGAAGGGGAGTTGCCTTCACAACTGAGATCTCCTTTTGCAGCCTCCCTGCGGTTTCTGATCATCCCGGTGATAACCTGAGTGAGATCAAACCCGCCATCGACACATTCCTTGTTCAAGCAGTCTATCCTGAACAACGCATAACTGCCGGGGAAGAAATTAACCACCCTGGGTAATGATTTTTGGATGCCCCTCTGATGGTATATCATGCTGACGACAATACCGGTAACCTCCGGGAATAGGGCATCCACGAAACCTGCATCGAGCTTCCGCTGCTGCCTTTCCATCCTTGACGCATTCTTCCTGTTGTTCATGCTGTTGTTCATCTTCCCCTCTGATGAGAGGGCCCCCTCCACGGGAAGGGGCCCTCTTCCCCTTAATTATAATTTAACGACATTGATTGCCTTGGGTCCTTTAGGTCCCTTTTCGGTATCAAAGCTCACCTTGTCACCCTCGGCAAGACTCTTGAAGCCGTTGCCCTGGATGGAAGTATGATGGACAAAAGCTTCACTTCCATCATCATTGGTGATGAATCCAAAACCCTTGCTGTCATTGAACCACTTTACTGTTCCATTAGCCATTTCTTTAACCTCCTTATCTGTAGACTCAAATCTCAGAAGGTCTCGGCAAATAAAAAAGCCACAAAGTCAAAAGTCTTTGTGGCCTCATAAACGGCAAAAACTTCTAAAATTCTATATATAGGATACCATGCCCATGCGCCATTATGCAAGAAGAAAATGACTGCTCTATT
>JAKAGF010000003.1 GCA_021825805.1 Nitrospirota bacterium | reverse complement strand
CCCCTGTCCCTGCGGTTATCTTTCCGATCCCCGCCACCAGTGCACCTGCACGCCGGGGCAGATATACCGTTACCGCCGGAGGGTATCCGGCCCACTCCTCGACAGGATCGACATCCATATCGAGGTCCCGGCTGTTCCTTACAAGGAGCTGTCCACTGATTACGTGGGGGAGCATTCGGAGAAGATACGGGAGCGGGTGATTGCGGCGAGGGAACTGCAGCTCAGGAGGTTTAAGGGGGAGAGGATATACTGCAACGGACAGATGAAGACCAGGCATATCAAGAAATACTGCGGACTCAGGCCGGATGCGCAGACCCTTCTTGAGAATGCCATGCAGAAGCTCGGCCTGTCCGCCCGGGCCTACACCCGCGTATTGAAACTCTCCCGCACCATCGCGGACATTGAGATGTCTGAAGAGCTGCATTCACATCATATCTCGGAGGCGATACAATACAGAACGCTGGACAGGGGTCAGTATTAGAGATGGGAGGACGCCCGTCATTCGTTATTAATGATATAATATGGCTGGACGCTGTTGTAGAAAAGCTTGCATGGAAACATAATATTCTTCCACTCGAGGTTGAAGAGGTATTAACGGGCAGATGCAGGATATTCAAGAGAGAAAGCGGCAATATTGAAGGAGAGGATTTGTACAGCGCCCTCGGCAGAACGAAGGCCGGACGTTATCTTTCAGTGTTTTTCATTATGAAACTTAATGGAAAAGCTTTGATTATTACGACGAGAGATATGAACAAACGGGAGCGCAGGCGATATGAAAAAAAGTAAGCATAAAGAAATTACCATTTCAGAGGCAAGTGACTATTTTGATGAACACGATATATTTGAATTTGAAGATGTAAAAGAGGTCACGGGAATCGAGTTCAAATTGCAAAAAAAGAAATATGTTGGGCTCGATATGGAACTATTCAGAAAAATCAGAAGCAAAGCAAAGAAACTCCATAAAAGCGAAGACCTGCTTATCAAAGAATGGCTATTGGAAAAGGTAAGATAGGCCCCCGCCCGCCATTCACAGCCACGCGTTTGCCATAGCCCCCGTCCCCCGGATCAAGTCCGGGGTTACAGTTCTGTTATGCCCCTTGCAGTGAGAGCCTTCATGATCCTTTGACTTCGCACGGAACATTCAGGCTATGCAAGCGGATCGTTTCAAGTACGTCGCTCCTCTCCGGGCAACGCCTACGCTCCGCGCCATACTTCAAGCTCATGCCAGAAGCAAGCTCACGCCTTCGCGCCTCCAAGCTTGTCCTATGCCTTCGCAGGCAGAGCAAAGATAGCATGACTTCGGCAAGCTACCCTTTTCCTAACAAATCCTATCTGATTCCGAGGATCTTACTGTTTCTTGAATTTTGCGAGATGTGGAATTGGCGGGATACTGTAAATCGCTTTTAATTGCGAGTGGTCATTGTTACCCAAAGATGATAAATTAATATCTCCTTCCTCGAAGCTTGCCTTCCTCTGCTATGGATAGATCGACAACGCGCAATGCCTTTTGATGCATCTTCTTCTAACGGTCCC
Source organism: Nitrospirota bacterium (assembly GCA_021825805.1). Taxonomy (GTDB): domain Bacteria; phylum Nitrospirota; class Thermodesulfovibrionia; order Thermodesulfovibrionales; family UBA6898; genus JAKAGF01. Next base: position 29,935 of record JAKAGF010000003.1, on the reverse strand, counting down.
AAGACTTCTCTGGAACTCCAATCGCACGTGTCTTTTGCTGCATCGCTGACCAGTTCAGAAATCCAACCGTTGATTCTTTCATGCCAGTGACGTGAGGATTGCCTCTGCACATAACCGATCATGGCAGCGATAGCTAAATTTGCACCATGAAGCCCCAGCTTGAATCGCTGAAGCCCACCACTCTTGAGAGCTTCTCCACCAGTGACGTATTCTCTTTCACGATCCGTCGAGGGAGCAGGAAGGCGTTTGCATTCAAAAACGAGAATGGGATCATAGACAGTGTGCAGTTTCGCCCCGATAGGCGTTGACTCCACAGGAGGAGATAAGAAGAGGACGTTGATACTTGCATTGCAAAATGCTTGACAGCACAATTCCAGAATTCCAGGAACACCATATTTAACTATTTCTATTTGAAAGACGCAGGGTGCTCGCTTTCGGCGCGGGCAGTTGTTACTGTGAGTTACCGCACTTTTAGGACGAGGGTTGGGGGGAAGCATACCCTGTCCAAACGATCAGGATATGTTTCCATTTGTCAAAAATTGGTGGCGGTGCAGGGAATCGAACCCCGGACACTGCGGATATGAGCCGCATGCTCTAACCATCTGAGCTACACCGCCATTGAGAATGAATCGTAACCAGCGAGCAGCGAAAGGGCTGATGCCACTGCAACAGCGTCTTCAATACATCCGAAAAGAAATTATAACAAAAAATCAGGTCCTAATAAAAGAGGCTGAACCGCCTGGTCCGGACATTGATCAGGACGCCGGCTGCGATGAAGTTTGAAAGCAGCGCCGTCCCGCCGTAGCTCATGAACGGCAGGGGCACGCCCACCACCGGCATGATGCCGAGGGTCATCCCGACGTTGACAAAAAAATAGACGCAGAACATGAAGGTGACGCCGACAGCGAGCATCCTGCCGAATTCGTCCTTCGCCTTCCTCGCCGTATCGAGGCCCCGCATGATCACAAAAAGATACAGCCCCAGAAGCGCGAGGGACCCCGCAAAACCCCATTCCTCCGCAAAGACCGCGAAGATGAAATCGGTATGCCGCTCCGGAAGGAACCTGAAGGGCCCCTGAGTGCCGCGGAGAAAGCCCTTCCCGATTAGCTCACCCGAGCCGATAGCCACCTTCGACTGGTTGATGTGGTAGCCGATGCCCGAGGGGTCAGCCTCGGGGTCTATGAAGGATATGATCCGGTTCTTCTGATAATCCTTCAGACCTGTCCAGAGGATGTTGCCGAGGAACGGCAGGGAGACCAGACCGAGGATGATGATGAATATCAGAGTCTTTCGTTCGAGGCCCCGGGCAAGGAGCATGGAGAAAAAGATCGCGGCAACTACGACCGCTGTGCCGAGGTCAGGCTGCTTGATCAGGAGGATGAAGGGCGGCAAGGCTATGATGAGGGCCATCCGCGCAAGCTGTGTCATGCTGATGGGCCGATGGTCAAGGCTCAGGAACCGGGCGGTCATGATGACAAAGGCGAGCTTGAATAACTCAGAGGGCTGGAAGGCGATTGGGCCGACGTTCAGCCACCGCTGGGCGCCCATGCCGACCCTGCCGGTGATCAGTACGATGACGAGCAGCACAACGGCCACGATATACACCGGGATCGATAACCTGCTCAGCCAGATGTAGTCGAAACTCACGAAGACGACGAGGCCGCAGACGCCGATGAAGAGCCAGACGATCTGCTTGATGAAGAGGGGGGACTGCGAGTTATCCAGGGGCTGCCGTGTGGCGCTGAATATGGTCAGCACGCCTATGACGGCGATGCCGACAATGGCGAAGAACGCGAGCCAGTCGAAGTTCTGCAGGAGCCTCCGGTCAATCCTGAACATCGAGTATCTCCATCTTCTTTTCCGGCGGAAGCAGGTATGCCTCGATCGCCTTTTTTGCTATGGGCGCCGCGGCGCTGCCGCCGTGGCCTCCGTGCTCAACAAGGACCGACAGGGCGATGTCCGGTTTCTCGACGGGCGCGAAGGCGACGAACCACGCATGGTCCCTGAATTTTTCCGAAAGATATTTCGAATCCTTGCGTATCCCGACGACCTGCGCTGTGCCGGTCTTTCCCCCGATGGTGGTCACGGTGGAATGCGCGCTGTGGGCGGTGCCGCCAGGCTCATTGACAACGCCGGACAGATACCGCTTCACTATCTCAAGCGTCTCCGCCTTCACGTTTGCTGTTGAGACAAGGGCAGGGGCCGATCCCTTCAGGAGCAGCGGCCGGTAAATCCTTCCTCCGTTGGAAACACCGGCCATCATCACCGCCATCTGGACCGGCGTTGTCGAGACATACCCCTGGCCGATGGAATTCACAAAGGTCTCGCCCATGTACCACGGCGACTTCCTGGCAGCCATCTTCCACGCGGTGTTCGGGATAAGCCCCTTTTTCTCGCTGCACAGGGGTATGCCCGTCTCCCTCCCGAGCCCGAGTCTCGCGGCATAGTCGTATATCCGGTCGATGCCCAGACGCTTGCCCACCTCGTAGAAATAGACATCGCAGGACTCCACGACCGCGCGGTGCAGGGAGACCGAACCATGCCCCCCCTTGCGCCAGCAGCCGAAGTGCCACTTGCCGAAACTGAGACCACCCTTGCAGGTGACCGCGGTGTCGTCGTGGATCACGCCTGCCTCCAGGCCGGCGATCGACATGATGATCTTGAAGGTGGAGCCCGGCGGGTACTGGCTCTGAACAGCCCTGTTGAGCATCGGCAAATTCTTGTCCTGCATGAGACCGGCCCATGCGCCAGGGCTTATGCCGGTCGAGAATTCGTTGGGGTCAAAGGAGGGCGAACTGACCAGCCCGAGGAGTTCACCCGTATCAGGCTGCAAGGCGACAAGTGCGCCGGGCCTGCCTTCAAACGCCTTTTCAGCCTCCTGCTGAAGCGCGATGTCAACGCTCAGCGTGATGTCGGTCCCCTTGACCGGCGGCACCTCCTTCAGGAGGCGTATCTCCCGTCCCAGGGCATCGACCTCGATGACACGCCGGCCTGCTGTGCCGCGCAGCGATTTGTCGAAGAGCTTCTCGACCCCCCACTGGCCGATGAAGGCATCAGGGGGCACGTCATGGAACGCCTCGTCCTTGAGCTGGTCCGGCGTGGGCTTGCCGAGATAGCCGATCAGGTGGGAGCCGGTGCTTCCATAGATGTAGTCCCTGCTCACCTCTATATCGATAAACAGCCCCGGAAAGTCGGATTTGCGCGCCTCAACGCGGCTCACCTCCATGAAGGAAAGACCTTCCTTGAGCCGGACCGGTATGAAGGGGCTCTGGCCTTTCCTGTTCAGCTTTGCGGAGAGCGCCTCTTCCGGCGCCTCAAGCAATCGGGCAAGGCCGGGGAGGGTGGCGGGGACGAACTCATCAGGGATGACCGAGACGCAGAAGTAAGGCGAATTCTTGACAAGGGGGATGCTGTTGCGGTCGAAGATGATGCCGCGTGGAGCCGGCACGCCGATGACCCTGAGACGGTTCGATTCGGATATCTTTCGCAACTCGCTTCCCTGAAGGACCTGCAGCTGCCAGAGCCGCAGTACAACGATCGAGAAGCCGATGATGACGATGGCGCTCAACACGGCGATGTTTTTTGTGGTGATCTTCTCAGTCAGCATGGGGAGGTCTTATGCACAAGCCGGCCGGCGCGTTCAGGATCGCCTGCATTACCGAGACGAAGAGAGCGGTCGAAAGGGAGGCAGGGATTTTGTCGAATAAGCCCCGTGCAAAATAGACAACCGCGTTGTCAACAAGCGTGAGCAGGGAAACAGCCACAATGCCGAGGACAGGCGTCCACCGGAGGATCCCTCCTGATAAAAAAGAAGATGAAAAATACCCCACCATCCCTTTTCCGAGGAGGTTCGGCCCGATGATTGACAGGGACATGCTGTCCTGAAGCCCACCGATTACCATGCCTGCAAAGAGCCCCCGTGTCTCACCGTGGCGTATGCCGGCGCAAAAGGCGAGGACAGCGGTCAGGTCAGGGGTGATGTCGAGGACCGATATCCTTCCCTGCAGGAAAAAAACAAGGAACGCAGCAGCAGCCCACTGGAGGTATTTCATCTGACGATGAGCGCCTCCTCCATTTTGGTGTCATCCTGGAAGGGGATGACCTCGACATACTGAAAGTTGCCGCCCTTGCCGCTGCTGTCCACCTTCGATACATAGCCGGCGGGGATGCCCCGCGGGAACAGGGAATCGAGGCCCGAGGTGATGACAATATCTCCGGGTTTCACTTCTTCCTCGTATGGTATATATTTCAGCATGCACTTTCTGGAGCCGGTGCCGGCGAGCACGCCTTCCTTCCTGGCGCCCTGAAGCCGCACCGCTGCCGCGAAATTGATGTCAGACACGAGGAGGAGCGTTGCGTAGCCTTCCGACACACTGATAACCTTCCCGGCAAGTCCTTTCGGGGTGACCGCCGCCATCTCCCGCGCAACGCCGTCACGGCTGCCCTTGTCGATAAGGACCGTATGGGCCCAGTTGTCCATGCCCCGGGCAATGACCCGCGCGGTTGCGACGGAAGAAGTCTGTGTATCGCGGAACCTGAGCAATTCCTTCAGACGCCTGTTTTCGATCAGCGCCTCCTGGAAGCGCTCCTTTTCCATTGAGAGCGCTTCCACCTGCTTCTTCAGCCGTTGGTTCTCCTCGTCGCGGGCTGCCATCATCCTGAAGGGCCGCAGCAGGAAGTCGGACAGGGATCGCGCGGCTGCATGGGACGCGTTCAGCGGGCCGGCCAGGATGCCGCCGGCCGGCTGCCGGCCCTTCTTGCTCTGGTAGGACATAAGGACGAACGCCGAAATGATTACAGCAAAAAAGAGGAGGGTCTTTTTTCTTGGCATCACTGCATCGTTAGTTTATGGCAATTCTCCGGAGCATCTCCAATTCATCGAGCATCTTTCCGACGCCCATGACAACCGCCTTGAGCGGGTTCTCCGCGATGATCACCGGAAGCCCGGTTTCCTGCTTGATGAGGGAATCGAGGCCGCGCAGGAGCGCTCCTCCCCCGGCCAGGACAATGCCCCTGTCGACGATGTCGGCCGCCAGTTCAGGGGGGGTGTTTTCGAGGGCCACCTTGATCGTGTCCATGATGATGTTGATCGGCTCGGAAAGGGCCTCGCGGATCTCGTCCTCATTGATCGTGATCGTCTTGGGTATGCCGGAGATGAGGTCCCGGCCCTTGATGTCCATAACCCGTTTTTCAGGAGTGCCCGGGCTGAAGGCCGACCCCAGTTCGATCTTTATCTGTTCGGAGGTGGTGTCGCCGATCATGAGGTTGTACCGCCGCTTGATGTAGGCCATGATGGCATCGTCCATCTTGTCCCCTCCGACGCGCACCGCCTTGCTGTAGACGACCCCGTCAAGGGAGATTACCGCCACGTCGGTGGTGCCTCCGCCGATATCAACGATCATGTTGCCCGAGGGTTCGCCCACCGGCAGGCCGACGCCGATGGCTGCTGCCATCGGTTCTTCGATGAGGTACACCTCCCGGGCGCCCGAGGCCTCGGCAGCGTCCTTGACAGCGCGCTGCTCCACCTGGGTGATGCCCGAGGGAACGCCCACGATGACCCGTGGGGAGACAAAGCTCCTCCTGTTATGGACCTTCTTGATGAAGTACTTCAGCATCTCGCCGGTTGCGTCGAAGTCAGCGATGACGCCGTCCTTCATGGGCCGTATCGCCATGATGTTCGAAGGCGTCTTGCCGAGCATCCGCTTTGCCTCGACCCCGACCGCTATCGTCTTCTTGTTGTCCTTGCGGATGACAACCACTGAGGGTTCATCGCAGATGATGCCCTTGCCTTTTACATATACCAGGGTATTTGCCGTGCCGAGGTCTATGGCAAGATCGTTTGAGAAGAGTCCGAGTATGTCATGGAAAAACATGGCGCCTCCAGTCGGCTGTTCAGTTTTCTACTACCGTTGTTTTAGCGATCTCATCACCAAGGCGCATGCCGTCGCTGCTGCCGATGATGAGAATAAATTCCAAAGCCAGGGCGATTGAGATAAAGATCCATCCGACCCAGGGGATGATCCAGAGGATGTAGCCGAGCCCCAGCGTGCTGTTCCTCAGTATGGAGTCCCTGAAGGTGCACGGCGCGTTTGTCTCCGCCTCCACCACCCTCAGCTTGAGGAGTTTCTTGCCGATGCTCCTGCCGTCGAAAAGGCCGTCGCCCAGCAGAAGATACATGAGTCCCGCAAAAAACCCGGCCCGAGGTATTATTTCCATTGCCGCAGCGATGAGGATGAAATCGATGATTTTTGCCGCGGTTCTGAGAAGAAGACCTGCCCTTCTTTGTTCCTCAGACATTAAAAATACTAACAAAACCCCCTGTTATTTTTCAATGTTGCGGGAGGAGGCGGGTCCGGGAGCGCACAGCAGCCTGGCGATGCCGGAAATCTCCCGGCCGCCGCTGAGGAAAAGGATCCTCTGCCCGTGAAAAGTTGTGTCCGGCCAAGAAATAGCATAAAATAGTTTTCCATGAGCAAATTAAGCGACATGATTGATGAACTTACCCGTGAACCCAAGATCGCGTACTTCTCGATGGAGATAGGCGTGCACAACGATATCCCCACGTACAGCGGGGGGCTCGGGGTGCTTGCGGGCGACACCATCCGCTCCGGGGCGGACCTGAAGCTGCCTATGGTGGCGGTGACCCTAATGGCCAGGAAGGGATACTTCACCCAGGACATCGACGGTACGGGACGCCAGGTGGAGCAGCCCTCCCGGTGGGACCCGGCGGACTACATGCAGCTCCTCCCCTGGAAGGTGACGGTGCTGATCGAAGGTCGGGAGGTAGCTGTCCAGGCGTGGATGTATACGGTGCAGAGTCTTACAGGCGGGAGCATCCCGGTCTTCTTCCTTGACACCGACATGCCGGAGAACAGCCAGACAGACAGGGATATCACCTCTTCGCTGTACGGCGGGGACAAGCCCTACCGTCTGAAGCAGGAGGTTGTCCTCGGCCTCGGCGGGGTCCGCATGCTGCGCGAGATGGGCCTTGAGATAAGAAAATTTCACATGAACGAGGGTCATGCCAGCTTCCTGACCCTGGAACTGCTGAACCGCTTCAAACGGCCTATCGAGGATGTCTGGGACGAAAAGCTCGTCTGGGACAAGACGAGCGTAAGGAACCTCTGCGTCTTCACGACCCATACGCCGGTGGAGGCTGGTCACGACAAATTCCCGTATGATATGGTGGGCCGCATCATGGGAGAGATCATTCCCATCCCGGTGCTTAAGGACCTTGCGGGCAATGACCTGCTGAACATGACACTTCTGGCGCTGAACCTGAGCCGTTATATAAACGGGGTTGCCAAGAAGCACGGCGAGGTTTCAAAGAGCATGTTCCCCGGTTATGAGATCCATGCCATAACCAACGGCGTGCATTCCTACACCTGGACCTGCGACAGCTTCAAGAGGCTGTATGACGAGTTTCTTCCGGGATGGGCAAATGAGCCTGAACTCTTTGTGCGCGTGGGCCGCATCCCTGACGACCGGATTTGGGAGGCGCACATAGAGGCGAAGCGTCAGCTGTTTTTGCATGTCAGGGAGCAGACAGGGGTCGAGATGTCCCCTGATGTCCTTACCATCGGCTTTGCCCGCCGGGCAACCGCATATAAGCGCGCTGATCTGCTCTTCAGGGACCTCGAACGGCTGGAGCGGATAGGCGCTGGGAAGATACAGCTCGTCTACGCCGGCAAGGCGCACCCCCAGGACGAGCCGGGCAAGCAGCTTATTCAGAATATTATCAGATACGGCGAGCGGCTCAGGGACAAGATCAAGATCGTCTATCTCAAGAACTATAACATGAAGACCGCGCTGAAGATCGTCTCCGGTGTGGATATCTGGATGAACACGCCCCTGCGGCCGCTTGAGGCCTCGGGCACAAGCGGCATGAAGGCAACGCACAATGGCGTCATGAACTTCAGCGTGCTTGACGGCTGGTGGATAGAAGGGCATATTGAAGGGTACACGGGATGGGCTATCGGCGCTCCGCCCCACGAGTTGACCCCGGGCGCTGACGCTGACGCGCGTGATGCAGAGGACCTGTATCGCAAGCTGGAGCACGCCATCATCCCAACGTTCTACGGGGACCGGCGCACCTGGATCAGGATGATGCAAAACGCCATAGGAAAGAACGCCTACTATTTCAACAGCCACCGCATGATGCGTCGTTACGTGACCGAGGCATACATCCGGTAGGGTCCTTCCGCGGGCTTCAGCAAGTCCTCTTCAGCGGAGCGTTGCACCGGCTGCATGATCCTCTGTCAGGGACATAGGCCCCGCACCGTCCGCACTGCGCCAGTTCAATGGGAAGAGGCCGTCCGCACTGCGCGCAGACCGTATCCAGCCGGGACGCCGGCCTGGAACAGAAGGGGCATCTCCGGCCATCCCCTGCCTTTGCCGGAAAGAAGGGGAGCGCAAGGGCGAGCGGAGGCACGATGCCGCAGAGCAGGGCCCAGAGAATGGCGTTGTAGCCTTTCTTCCGGGCGATATACCACCCGGCAAGGGCCGCGACAGCACGCAGCAGGATGACTAATCTACCCACCATTCTCCTTCTGAAGGAGTTCCACGGCCCTGCGGTGCAACTGCCGGTTGCCTGCGGCAAGAAGGGGAGCAGCCCGTTTCAGGCCGAGGGGCACGCCGCTGATTTCAGCGCCGTTGAGGTCAGTCATGATCCCGCCCGCCTCTTTCACCAGGAGCCACCCAGCAGCGAAATCAAAACTCCTCGACGGAGACGGCGAGACAAAAACGCTTACAGCCCCGGAGGAGAGATAGGCGAGATCAAGGGCGGTTGATCCGAAACACCTCGTCTTTCTCGAATGTGATACAAGGGGAATGATACGGGGCACATCCTTTCCGGGCGTCTGGGCCTCATAGGCGACCAGATAGAAGGTATCGTCTTTCTGCGTGGAGATGCGCGAGCCGTTCAGCCATGCCCCTGAAGACCTCTCGGCCCAGAACTCGTCGCCGGTGAGCAGATTGATGATATAGGCGAGGTAGACGTCAGCCATCGTCTCGCCCTGAGCAACCGCTATCGAGCTGCAGTAGAAGGGGATCCCGGAGACGGCGTTTTTGCTGCCGTCCACCGGGTCGATGATAACCCGCATGCCGCCGCCCCTGATATCCACAAGTCCCGCCTCCTCCGAGATAATGGTGCAGGAGTCGCCGCATGATTCGAGGCCCGCTATGATGATCTCCTCGGCCCGCCGGTCGATCGGGAAGGTCTTGTCTCCGCCCGCGCCTGTGCCGAGGGGCTCCTTCAGATGGGGAGAGCGCCTCAGCACGGGGATTTCCTTGAGAAGCTGCTCGCCGATTTTTCTCAGGTCTTCGATTCTCATTGTCGTATTGTACGCGATAGAATTTTTTCGGGCAATACTGGAAAATGATGAGACAGACTATGTTGCGTTGTCCTTCAAGACGTGGAGCACGGCAAGTTCGGCGCCCATGAAACGCGCGGTTCCTGAGAGTTGGCAGTATCGGGAAAATAGGGTTAAAATAAAGATTATGAAAAAGATAACCCTTGCAGTGTTGTTGATTTCTCTTTTGGTCCCTCTGCGGGCATTCGGCCTCAACGTACAGGAGTTTGCGCTGGAGAACGGGCTCAAGGTCCTCATCCTCGAAGACCACAAGGCGCCGACCGCCACCTTCCAGATATGGTACCGCGTCGGCTCGCGGGACGAGAAGACCGGCAAGACCGGCCTCAGCCACCTCCTTGAGCACATGATGTTCAGGGGCACGACAAAGTATGGGCCAAAGACCTTTTCGCAGACGATCCAGAGGGCAGGAGGCACGGACAATGCCTTCACGTCCCATGAATTTACCGGGTACTTCGAACTCCTCGCCTCAGACCGCATAGGCCTGCCCGTTGAGATGGAGGCTGACCGGATGCAGAACCTCATCCTGACGCCGGAGGCGGTGCTCGCCGAGCGTGACGTGGTGATGGAAGAGCGGCGTCTCCGGTACGAAGATGACCCGCAGAATCTCGTCAATGAGGAGTTGCTTGCAACGGCATTCAAGAACCACCCGTACCGGTGGCCGGTCATCGGCTGGATGTCTGATCTGAAGACCCTGACCCCGGACGATCTCGTCAACCACTACCGCACCTATTATGCGCCCAACAATGCGGTCATTATTGTGGTGGGCGATGTGAAAGCGGATGAGATGCTCGGCAGGATCAAAGACGCCTTCAGCGGCATCCCCAGGGGACCCGTCATCAGGGAGAGCGCTGTTGCCGAAGACCCGCAGTACGGTGAAAAACGCATCTTCGTAAAGAAGGAGGCGGAGCTGCCCTATATTGTAATGGCCTACAAGGCGCCTGACATCAAGCAGGAGGACGGCTATGCCCTGGAGGTGCTGGGCAGCGTCCTCTCCGGCGGAAAGAGCTCCCGGATGTATAAGTCCCTTGTCTATGACAAGCAGGTTGCCCTGTCCGCATGGGCTAACTATGACGGGATGTACCGCGATCCTTTCCTGTTCTTCTTCGGCGCTACGGCTGCCCACGGGAAAAAGATAGAGGATGTAGAAGCAGCTTTAGCCGCTGAGATCGAGAAGATCAGGAAGGAGCCCCCGACTGACCGCGAGGTGCTCAAGGCGAAGAACCAGATAGAGGCGTCGTTCATCATGGAGCAGGACTCGATCTACATGCAGGCGCGCACCATCGGCCACTTCGAGATGATCGGAGGGTGGAGGCTGATCGACACTTATCTGGAAGGGATTCGGAAGGTGACTCCGGAACAGGCGCGGCAGGCTGCTGAAAAATACCTTGTTAACGAAAAAAAGACCACGGGGATACTGATCCCCGTGAATAAGGAGACGAAGTGAGAAAAAGATCCCGGACTGCGCGTTTCATGCAAACGGCCTTCGCGCTGCTGTTCGTCCTCCTTCTTCTTCTGCAGTCGGGTGAAGCCGCTGCGGCGCCGATCGCACGGCGTGACGTGTTGCCCAACGGCCTCGTGCTGCTTCATGCGGAGAAGAAGACTCTGCCTATCGTGAAGGTGGTGGTTGCCATCAGGGCGGGCAGCATCATGGAGTCGTATGAGAAGGCGGGGCTTGCGAACCTGACCGCGGACCTTCTCAAAGAGGGCACGCGCCGCAGATCTTCAAAGGAGATCAGCGATGCCATCGAGTTCGTCGGCGGATCGCTCGGAAGCTCCGGGGGCGCTGATTTCATAACCATCACCCTTTCGGTCCTCAGGAAGGACCTTGAGCTGGGGTTTGACCTGCTTTCCGACATCATCCTCAACCCGGCCTTCAGCGACGAGGAGGTGGCGCGGCGCAAGGCGCTGATACGGAGCTCCATCATTCAGCAGAAAGAGGAGCCCGGCGCAGTGGCGTCCAAGGCGTTCATGAAGGCGGTCTTTGGAGACAACCCCTATGGCTGGCCGGCGGAAGGCACGGAGGATTCCGTGGCCCGCATCACCAGGCAGGATATCGTTGATTTCCACAGGACCTGTTATGTCCCGAACAATGCCATTATGACGGTTGTCGGCGATGTCGGCAGCGACGAACTGAAAGGCCTGATCGCAAAATATTTCAGAGGATGGAACGGGAAGGATGTCCCATCCCCGCGCATCCCTGCCCCTTACTCGCCTGACAAGCCGGCGGTTATCGCCATAAACAAGGAAATAACCCAGGCCAATATCATCCTCGGACATGCGGGCGTCAGGCGGGATGACCCTGACTACTACGCTGTTCTCGTGATGAATTATATCCTCGGCGGCGGCGGCTTCGCCTCGCGCCTCATGGACAATATCAGGGACAATAAAGGTCTCTCGTATGATGTCCACAGCTTTTTTGCTGCCAACAAATATGCAGGGAGCTTTCAGGTGGGGCTCCAGACGAAGAACCAGTCCGCCAATACCGCCATAGAGGAGACCCTCAAGGAGATGAACAGGATCATGACTGAGCCGGTCGGCGACAAGGAGTTGAATGACGCCAGGTCATTCCTGACCGGGAGCTTCCCCCTGAAGATCGACTCCAACAACAAGATCGCCGGTTTTCTGACATCCGTCGAGTACTACAACCTCGGTCTCGACTATATCGAGAAGTACCCTGCATACATCAATGCGGTAACTAAAGAAGACGTGCTGCGGGTGGCGAAAAAACACCTCAATACCAAAGGGTATATACTGGTGGTTGTGGGTGATCTCGAAAAGGCAAAGCTGAAATACTGACCAGTCGGCCGGACCTGTAAGCCGGGGGACTTATCGCGTCCTGCGGCGGTCCATGACGTAAAGGCTCTTGGCAAAGGTCTTGGCGTACTGTTTGAGCTCCGTAACCTTGAGGGCGACTTCCTTGGGTTCCCGGATGAGGGTCCTGTCGGTGTTTACGACTGCTATGGATACGGTCATTACCCCGAAGATCGCGGGCTTGTCTTTCCGGTCTATCGAGACTATGAACCCCTTTTTCGTGTCCTCCGGGTCATAGAAGTCAACGATCCCGCGGTCGAACTCATCGATGATCCTGGAGCAGACAGGGTGTACCCGCTCCGGGTCGCATATGAACACGAAGTCGTCGCCCCCGATGTGGCCGAGGAAATCCTCCTGCGTGCCCAGGTCCTTCTTTATCCGCGACAGCATCTCACCTATCCACTTGATGACGTCACTGCCCCGGGCGTAGCCGTAGCGGTCATTAAAGGCCTTGAAGTTGTCCAGGTCCACCAGGCAGAAGGAGAATTTTTGTGTCTCGTTCAGCCTGGTGAGAAGCTCTTTCTCGATAGCCAGGTTCCCAGGGAGCTTGGTAAGAGGGTTTGCATCAAGGTTCATGGCCTCCAGTTCCTTCAGCCTGGCGGACATCTCCTTGAAGGAGATGGCCAGGTCGGCAAGCTCGTCGGCGCCCTTGATCTCCGGCAGGTTGTCGAAATCTCCGCTACGGATGGAGTTTGTCGCAGCCTTCAGCCGCTCTATGGAGGAGGTGAGGTGGGTCGTGAGGACTGAGGCGAAAAAGAGGCCGAAGACAAAGGAGACCACGCTCAGGACGATCGTTATCGTGAAGGCGTTCTTGCCCATCGAGTCATACCGGTTGATCTGCTCGTGCTGGCGGGCCTTGATCTTCAGGTCCGCATCCTTCAACGACATGAGCACCCTGGTGAAGCCCGACTTGAGCTGGTGTGCGGAGAAATCTTCCGCCTCGGTAATCTTCCCTGCCTTGATGAGTTCCGCTTCTCTCGCGAAAAGCTGAGTATAGGCGTCATGATTGCTGCCGACCACCTCGAACGTGGCCTTCAGGAATTTGGCGCTCGACCCCGCATCAGCAAGGAAGGACTTGAACTCCCGGCTCCGGTTCCAGAAGAGGGTCTCGGAATCGGGCTGCCTGAGGGTCAGGTATCTTTTTTCGAAGAGGTCCTGGGCAAGGAGTGAGTCGTTGAGCTTTGTTACCTTTTCCGCTGCCGCCATATTTTCGAAGATGAGGTCGGCTGTTATGGAATTGAGTTCCCTGAGGCTCAGCACCGCATAGACGCCGACGAGGAGGGAGAGGGCGACCATGACGATATAGCTGAAGAATATCTTTTGCCTCAACGTTAGATTCATCAGTCTAAAGATACGGGAAACGGCCATATTTTTCAACTATCTGCGTTTTGTGAGATACGGGCAAAGGCGGATGTGCATTTAAACACCGCAAAAAACGACGAAAAACGCCTTCCCGCAAGAGGCCGAATATGTATCAAGAAAGGAGTCTGATATGTTAAAATAACAAGATTTCTTTAAGGGAGGGACGGTTTCCGGCTGATGTCAAAATTGCCTGTCAATATCGAAGAAGAGATGAAGGTGAGCTACCTCGATTACGCGATGAGCGTGATCATCGGCAGGGCCCTGCCCGAGGTGCGGGACGGGCTTAAGCCGGTCCAGCGGAGGATACTCTACGCCATGTTCCGGGAGGGCCTCCTCCCGAACAAGAAGTACTCAAAATCAGCCGGTGTTGTCGGCGAGGTGCTCAAGAAGTACCACCCCCACGGAGACTCGGCTGTGTACGACGCCATGGTGCGGCTTGCCCAGGACTTCAATATGCGCTATCCCCTGGTCGACGGCCAGGGCAACTACGGCTCGATCGACGGCGACCGTGCGGCTGCCTACCGGTATACCGAGGCCCGGCTTGCGAAGATCGCCGAGGAGCTCCTGTCCGACATCGACAAGGAGACTGTCGACTTCAGCCCCAACTTTGACGAGACAACCGCGGAGCCGAAGGTGCTCCCTTCACGCATACCCAACCTGATCGTCAACGGGGCTGCCGGCATCGCCGTCGGCATGGCGACAAACATCCCTCCCCACAACCTCGGCGAGGTGGTGGACGGACTTGTGATGCTCCTCGAACGGCCGGACGTGACCGTGGCAGAGCTCATGACATCCATCAAGGGGCCTGATTTCCCTACAGGCGGTCTTATCCACGGCACCGGAGGCATCAGGGACGCCTACGAGCACGGCAAAGGGCTTATCAAGATACGCGCAAGGGCGCGGATCGAAAGAGAGCATAAGGGCGGCGAGAATATCATCATCACCGAGATACCATACCAGGTGAACAAGCAGAACCTCATCGTCAAGATCGCCGAGTTGATACGGGAAAAGAAGCTGGAGGGCATCTCAGACCTCCGGGACGAGTCTGACCGCGACGGCGTCCGCATTGTCATCGAACTGAAGCGGGGCGAGCTTGCGGAGGTGATCCTCAACAACCTCTATAAGCATACCCAGATGGAGACCACCTTCGGCATCATCATGCTCGCCCTGGTCAGCGGCCAGCCCCATGTGCTCGGCCTGAAAAAGATCCTGACCTACTTCCTGCAGCATCGCAGGGATGTTATCTTGCGACGGACGCGCTTTGAGCTTCGAAAGGCGGAAGAGCGCGCCCATATCCTGGAAGGGCTCAAGATCGCCCTCGACCATCTGGACGAGATCATCGCCCTGATACGCGCAGCCAAGAGCCCGGAAGAGGCCCGGCTGGGACTGATGCAGAACTATCCCCTCTCCGAGGTACAGGCCCAGGCCATACTGGACATGAAACTCCAGCGCCTGACCGGACTCGAGCGCGACAAGATCATAAAAGAATACAAAGAGACGATCAAGGAGATCGAGCGGCTCAAGTCGATCCTCGGGAGCGAGGCCCTTGTCTCGCAGATCATCAAAGACGAGCTCATCGAGATCAGGTCAAAGTATGCCGACGAGAGAAGGACCGAGATCGACGAGGAGACAAAGGAGATCACGATCGAGGACCTTATCACCGAAGAGGAGATGGTCATCACCCTCTCGCACACGGGGTATATCAAGCGCAATCCCCTGAGCGCCTACCGGAGCCAGCGTCGCGGCGGCAAGGGGCTTCTCGGCATGGAGACGAAGGAAGAGGACTTCGTGGAGCAGATATTCATCGGCTCCACGCATGACTACATGCTCTTCTTCACGAACTACGGCAGGCTCTACTGGCTGAAAATCTACCAGTTGCCCGAGGCCGGCCGGGCAGCCAAGGGCAAGGCCCTGATCAACCTGCTGCAGCTCTCCGAAGGGGAGCGGGTCTCGACCGCCCTGCCGGTGCGCGAATTCAAGGAAGGCTACCTCGTTATGTTCACCAAGAACGGGACGGTGAAGAAGACACCGCTGACCGCCTACAGCAACCCACGGGGAAAGGGCGTCATCGCCATCTCCCTGGATGAAGGCGACGAACTGATCGCCGTCCGGAAGACCACAGGCGCAAACGACCTGATCATCGGCACGCTCAACGGCCTGGCGATCAAGTTCAATGAAGAGGACGTGCGCGACATGGGACGGACGGCCCGTGGAGTCCGGGGCATCAAGCTCGGCAAGAAGGATGAGGTTGTTGCGGCTGAGGTTGCCGACGAAAAGACCGGCGTTCTGACGGTGGCCGAAAACGGCTATGGCAAACGGACGAAGATCGAGGACTACCCGCTGCAGGGCAGGGGCGGCAAGGGTGTTATCGCCATCAAGCTCACCGAAAAGGGCGGCAAGGTGGTGGGTCTGCTGCAGGTGCGTGACGAAGACGAAGTGGTAATGATCGCAGGCACCGGCAAGCTGATCAGGATGCAGGCAAAGGACATCTCGATCCTTGGGAGAAACACCCAGGGCGTGAAAGTCATGGACACCGCAGACAAGATATCCAGCGTTGCCAAGGTCGTGGAGAAGGACTAACTGAAGAACAGTCCCGAGGATCTATTGCGGGAAGGCCTGAAGGAGCTGGGCATCTCCTTCACTGAAGAACAGATCGCCTCTTTCTCCGCTTATCTTGCCGAACTCAAAAAGTGGAGCCGTGTCCACAATCTCACCGGCTTGAAGGAAGACAGGGATATTATCATAAAACATTTCCTCGACTCTCTTCTTTTTCTCAGGGTGTTTCCGGATGATGCGCTGAGCATGGCTGATGTCGGCAGCGGGGCCGGGTTTCCGGGCATTCCGCTTAAGATCATGAGACCGGAACTTGACGTCTTCCTCATCGAGCCTTCAGAAAAAAAATGCGTCTTTCTCAGGCATATGAAGGCGCTGCTCGGGCTGAAGGGCCTTTATGTGCTGACCGGCCGCGTTGAAGATATTCGCGAACTGAAGGTGGATGCGGCCGTCTCCCGGGCCTTATTCAGGATCAGCGATTTCGTGGAGAAGGCCGGTCATATACTCCGGGAAAACGGACTGTTTATCCTGAACAAGGGACCGAAGCTTGAAGAGGAGATGCGGGGAATTGACCTTCAAAGGGTCGAGGTCAGTGATATTCGTTTGCCTTTTGGAAACGCTGTCAGGCGCATGGTTACCATAAAGAATTAGCGCGGACCATCTTTTCCCGCTGCCTGCCGCATGGAGAACTATCCGTCGGTTCTATAAAAAATACATAAGCCCCATCTGTTGCAGTTCCGTAACTATCTGTTAATCAACCGCTTTTCCACCCAATCCTGCCTGGCACATCTATTGCTATCTTATGAAGCGGGGATTTTGCGTATCACCTGAAGCAGCGCAATCGCCAAAAGATTTTTTTCCAGTCGCCCCTGTCTTTATGAAGGGCGAAGAACGCAGGGAAAGGAGGCGGGGAAAGGGGAGAGGGGTTTTTATGGGATGCATGTTGTGTTCAGGCAGGCCGGCGGAACCTGTACATCAGCATCCATACAAGCCAACTGCAATTACATTAACACAAGGGGGATATGCTGCATCAAGCAGATTCCCGGTACAGCAAAGGAGGGAAAGTTATGAAGAAATGGTTCCTCTTGCTCTGTGCGATCGCCATAGGCTGCCTCATGGCACAGGCAGGTCTATCGGCGGCCGCTGATCAGCAAGGCAAGGTTGTATGGGAGTTGCTCACAAGCCGGGACTTCAGCGGTCCTGTGCAGAAAGCGGCTGCCGAGGCTGACGGCCGCACCGCGTATCTGGCCACAATGACCACTCTGTATGAGGTCAAGGACGGAAAGACCCGAATTATCGCCGAGCAGCCGGAAAAAGAGTCCCGGCTGGCGCTCGCCCCTGGCGGAGGCGTCTATGCCTATCTCACGCCTAATCCGGCGTGGCGGGGACTTTTTTCGGCAAGGCTCTTTGATATCATGGGCAAGAAGCTGACAGACCTGCAACTCAAGGAATTTCCTCACGGTTTCGGGGCCCTGTATCTCGGCTTCAGGGGCAACGTTATCGTGACATCTTCTCCACTGGACGACTGGCAGGGGCTCGGCGGCAGATTCCAGTTTGCATTCTGGAGCAGGCAGGGAGAGGCGCTCGGCAAGGTCGTAGTAGAAGGGAGACATTCCGTTGCGCTTGATCCCTCGGGAGAGTCGATATTGCTCATAGGCGACAAGGAGGCAACGGCGTTTTCATCTTCAGGCAAAGAACTCTGGCGGCTGGCCGGCTCGTTCCGCAAGGCTGCCATAGCCAAAGGGGGAGCAGTGGCGCTCCTCAATCCAGCCTCAGCAAAGGAGATTGACCGCGTGCTGATCTTCAAGGGATCAGGTGAGCCGACTGTTGTCCATGCGCCGACCCCGGTGCACGGCCTCGCGCTATCCGCTGACGGCTCGTCTGCCGCGGTTATCGGCGACAGGGGCCGCTACTTCTTCCTCGATCTCTCAAAGGCCGATCTGAAAGAAGGGCCGCGACTGAAGGTCGAGGGCGCTTTTTATATCTTCAATGCGGAGTTCATGGACTCCGGGGTCCTGGCCCTTGGCCTTTTGAGAAGGTCAGGGGAACCGCCGCGGGAGACATGGCCTTACGGCGGCATCCTGGCTGTTGATGCAAAGGGCGATGTGCTGCTGCGGAAAGAGTTCCCTGTCAGGCAGGCGACCGCTTCGATGCCTGCTATCGACGTGACCTTCGGCAGCCGGTACATCATCGGTTATACCAATGAGATGGCTGTTCTCATGGAATTGAAGAAATAGGCGAGGAGGTGAAAACATGAGAAAGATATTTTTATGGAAGATCATCGCGGGGCTGCTGCCGCTGCTCGTGCTCGCGGCGTCAGCCAACGCGCAGCACGGCTGGCCGATCGAGGCTATGGGCAGCGAGCATCCCATTGGCAACAGTTTCGGTGAATTTCAGGACTTCAGCGGCGTGTACCAGCATACCGGCATCGACATCCTCGAGACGCCGAAGTTTCAGGCAGATGGGACCCAGGACCCCGCAGCCCCGTGGGTGCGGGCCACAGTCGGAGGAACTGTGAGCCAGTTGGGAGACGCGGCAAGCACAGCTTACAACGGGACCACAATTCAGGGAACGGATGGGACCACCTACCGCTACTGGCATCTCGAGCACAGCAGCTATGATCCCTCCTATGTCACCAACTTCAACAACGGCACCGCTGTCGCAGCGGGCGGCAGGATAGCCCAACTCGTGAGATGGGGATGCAACTATCACCATCTGCATTATGATCTGACAAACGGCGGCAACTATCTGAACCCGATGGCTGACATAACCCCGAACCCTGATCCCGATGCGCCGGAGATCGGAGGGATCTTTTTCGCGCAGGACAATTCGAATCCCTGGGTGCAGCTGCAGCCTGTCAGCCCCGGAGCCTGCACGGTCGTATCAGGAGCAGTCGATATCATCGCGCAGATCCGCGACCGTGACAACGCAGGCTCCACGCTTGCCGGCGCTGCCACCGTGTGGGTGCGCAACGTCCGCTGGCGCGCATGCCCTGACTCAAACCCTGACTGCCCCTGGCAGAATACCTTTGTCTTCGACAATATGCCGACAGCGAACGGCAGCGGTGGAAACGCGGCCAGTGCAGCGTACTTCAGCAACAGGGCCCCATGGGACAGCAGTTCGGATTATTGCTCTGCCACCTGGATTTATTCGGTTGTGACGAATTTCGTGGGCGGCTCTCCCAACGCAGCGGGAACGTGGGACACATCGGCTATCCCCAACGGGAGCTACTCAGTCAGCGTCGAGGCGACGGATTTTGCCGGAAACGTGCGGGTCTCTTCCGTGCGCGCCTGCGTGCAGAATACCCCTGCGTGCACCACGGAACTTACGATCAGGGACGCGGCGGATGACAACGGAGCTATCCCGTATCCAGGAGGCAATTGGTGGGAAAGCCCTGATATCACCGCAAATCCGGGGACTCCTGATGAGGACCACAACATCAATGTGGGCGCTGCAAATCCGATACAGGTAAGGGTATGGAACTACGGCAGCTGCAACCTTGCTGCCGGCACAACGTATAATGTCTGCCTTGGATGGGCGTTGCCCTCCGGCACGGTTCCCTATCCATTGCCTGCCGGCCAGGTCATCGGCTGCACCCTTGAGACGGTGCCGGGAGGAGGCTTTCCAGTCGGCACGAACCGGGTGACGACATATACCTGGACACCGGCTTCGGGGAGCGTCCCTTTGGGACACCATTGTCTCGTGGCCTGGGTTGACACAGCCCAGGACAGCGTTGCGAACACTCCGGCGGTGAACTGGGATGACAATCGCGCCCAGCAGAACATAACCTTTAAGGCAGCGCCTGCTCCGGGAGCGCCCGGCTACAGCAGTTTCTGGATATATCCGCAGGAGATGATCAAGGAGCGGAGCCTTGAGCTGACCTTCAAAAATAGCGGGCCAAAACCCGGCCTGCGCGAGGTGAAAGTGCATGTGCCGCCCGGTGTGACGGTCAAGCGCGTAGTGGGGGGGCAGATCATCGGCGGCTACAAGGGCAAAAGGCCGGCGGACCCTTGCAAACAATCCGGTCCCTGCAAAGATATATGCCTGTCAAGCGATGCAGCGCAGAAGCAGGGTTGCACGCTTGTTATCAGCGGTATAGACCCTGCCGGACATCTGCGGCTGGAGGGTATCCAGGTCCGCAAGGCTGCAGAGGTGAAGCTGGAGGTCTGGTCAGAAAAGGATGTGAAAAAGGGACAATTCACCCGGGTAGAGGTGGTGGAGTATGGTCTTCTGCCGGAGCACAGGAAGATCACCCCTGTCGGCGGCCTGACTGTGCGGTTTGATCACTGATATTCTGAGATAGAGCCGGCAATGAAGGCAGGAGGATCTTTTTCCCGATGATAAGGGAACGGGGCCTCCTGCCCTTTTCTCAGGAAGCGATGCCGGCGAAGAAGAGCAAGGGCGGCAGCAAAACTCAGAAACCGCTTAGTCTTTCCTTTAGTATCAGGTAGGCGTAATAGAAGGCCATGATGGAGAAGAAGGCAGCCCCGCAGCCGAGGGAAAAAGACAGTATCCCGTTGCCCGTCTTCTTTGCCTTGAATTCAAAATAGGATTTCGGAAAGAGCGTTGCTGCTCCAAAGAAAAGCATCAGACCGGCAAGTATCTGCGTGATCATCCTCACCATTTCTCAGACTCCTTCGAGCGGGCATCCGTCGCAATGCGGTTTGGTTTTACAATGATTCTTGCAGACCCTGACAAAGAGCGCATGGTATTCGTTATACAGCCGGAGCTCCCTTTTGAGCTGCCGGTGGAACAGCCCCTGGAATGCGTCGTATGATTCATCATGGTTCATGATATTATGCCTTGAAAGCACCCGTTTTGTGTAGGCGTCTATGACAAAAACCGGCTTGTCCAGTCCGTAGAGCATGATGGAGTCCGCAGTCTCAGGACCGATGCCGTTTACATCGAGCAACTTTTTTCTGAGATTTTCCTGCGTGTCGGCCTTCATCTGCTTCATGCAGCCGTCATAGTCGGAAACGAGGAGGCTGATAAAATTCTTGAGCCGTTTTGCCTTGATGTTGAAGTATCCGGCGGGTCGAATCAACTGCGCGAGTCTTCCAGCCGGCATCCTGTGAAGGTCGTGGGAATGAAGGGCATGGGCGTTCCTGAGATTGGAAATCGCCTTTTCCACATTTCCCCAGTTGGTGTTCTGGGTGAGGATGGCGCCCACAGCCACTTCGAAAGGCGTTTCCCCAGGCCACCAGTGCTGCGGGCCGTAGACAGCGAAGAGCCTGCGGTATATGTCCATGAGCTTCTTGCCGCTCTTCCTGCTCATATTATGTATCTATGTTGCAGGCAAGACGTTTGGCTCAGTCATCATGCGTCCGGACCCCTTCTCTGAGCCTCTTCTTCTGCGATACGATCTTCTTTTCAGCCAGCATCTTTTCCTTTGCCCTTTTCGAGCGCTTCCGCTTCTGCCTCCGGATTTTTTCTATCCTCTGGATCTCCTCGCTTTCCTTGCCCTTGATGAGTTGTTCTATCTTGGCAGACAGGATGACACGCGCGCGATACCGGTTCAGTGCCTGGGAGCGCTCCTGCTGGCACTTCACCTCGATGCCTGTAGGGAGGTGTTTGAGATAAACACAGGTGGAGGCCTTGTTTACGTGCTGTCCCCCCTTGCCGCCTGAGCGGATAAAGGTCTCTTCGATCTCCTCTTCCCGGATGCCGAGCGAGGTCATCTTCTCAAAAAGTTCTTTCTCCTTCTGTGCGCTGACCGGGAATATGCCCATGCTTTTTATATTACTAAGAAGACCTTTGCTAAGGCCACTTTCTCGTCATGGCACATACCCATACACTGACTGTTGAGATTGTCGCGAGAGACAATTGCTGTCTGATTGTTCGAGGGATCCGCCGATGGCAGACTTACTAAGCTTGCAGGGCTTTGGTCAACTACTAACTTCCTACTAATTACTCTAAAATTAGTAGTTGTTGACAGCCGCTAACTATTAATCTAAAATATATTAGTATTTAGCTTTGCTTCTTAAGCTAAATACTAAGGTTCTACTAATTCATGTCAAATTAGTATTTGGAGATAACTGTTTGAAAATACCGGAAAAAGCTCCAGATTGGCTGAAAATATCGAGAGAACATATCACTCCTGATTTGGCGATAAAAACGAAAGATCTCGTAAAGAAAGCTAACAGCGAGTACATGTACTGGGATGATTTCAAGTACCAGCCAATGCCTGAGGGGGTAACGTTTGAGGCAGCATGGGCCATGCTGAAGGCGTCGAGATTGTTTCAGACAAGGCACATATCTCTCACGGATTCTAAAGGCCGTCCGTTCGGTTACTGGCTTCCGGATTGCGTACTTAGAGAGATCCATTTTATAGATCAGAAGGCGGGCGGCTCTTTTCTCGTTGACTATCCATCGGTGCATTCAGAAGAAAAAAACAGATATATGATAAGGTCGTTGGTTGATGAGGCCATATCATCAAGCCAGATCGAGGGAGCTGTGACCACAAGAGTCGTCGCAAAAGAACTACTGAGGACCGGCAGAAAGCCCAAGGACCGCTCTGAGCAGATGATATATAACAACTACCAGTCGATGCAGATGATAAAGAAACATCTGACAGAGCCACTCTCATTCGAACTGATAAATAAAATTCACGCCTCCATAACCCAGAACACGCTGGAAGTTCCTTCATGGGCGGGAAGGTTCAGGACACCGGATGACGATGATATACATGTCTTTGACAGCGACGGGCAGATTCTCCATGTGCCGCCCAAGGCTGTTGACGTCCTCCCATCCATGGAGAACCTTTGCGCTTTTGTAAACAGCGACAGTGGGGACGAGTTTGTCAATCCAATCATAAAAGGGATACTCATTCATTTCTGGATAGCCTATGTGCATCCATTTATGGACGGCAACGGCCGCACTGCGAGGGCTCTTTTCTATTGGTTCATGATCAAGCACGACTATTGGCTTTTTGAGTATCTTTCCGTGTCCACTGCCATCCTGAGTGCGCGCTCCCAGTACTACCGGTCTTTTCTTTATTCCGAAATGGATGATAACGACGCCACGTATTTCATCGTCTACAATCTCAAGGCAATACATAAGTCCTTGGAAGAACTCAATGCATATATTGAAAGGAAGCAAAAAGAGAAAAGGCATGCATATCGCTTTGCTGAAAAATATCCGGCATTGAATTTAAGACAGCGCGCCCTGCTTGCGAGCGCGCTTGAAAAACCTCAGGAGATTTATACTATTGAGACGCATGCACGCGTACACGGTGTGACTTACCAGACTGCACGGACGGATTTGCTGACTCTCAAGGATATGGGCCTTCTTGTGAAGCGTAAGGCAGGCAAGAAGTTCATATTCACCCCGGTGACTGATCTTGCAATAAAGCTGGGAAGCTGAAACAACTAAATACCCCTTTGCTCCCTGTTTGCCTATGGGCACTATCCAGGAAATATTGTGGCTTATCGCTGGTCTCATCAATGGATTCAATATCGTTTTCTCTGGTATACTTAAAAGTTGCGCAATAATCAAAACAAGAGGTAGACATGGGAATACTCAAAAGCATCATCGAATACTTTGTGCCGGCTGAAGATCAGTCTGTGCCGAACCTCGGCAGGAACGACGCCTGCTGGTGCGGCAGCGGGAAAAAATACAAGAAGTGCCATCTGCACAAAGACGAAGACAAGCTGAGGAAGAAATCAGTCAACTGCGGCACTGCCTGAAAGTCAGCCCGAGCATAGGGGCGACCCGGCGGGTCGTCCGGCAGGAATTGAAGATTCCGCGTCCTTTTTACCAGGGACGCGGAATCCGCTCATATACTTCTTCTTGACCTCATGGTATTCAGGGCAGGAATTCTCTGATAATCCCCATCGCCCGATCGACTGCTCCGGAGTTCCTGAGATATAGCTCCCTCGCTTTTTCCCCTGCTGCCTTTGCCTTTTCAGGAGAAACGAGGAGTTCCCGTATCTTTTTGGCAAGACCCGCTTCCTCGACCTCAAAGGCAGCGTCCCCTGCATAGAAGTCTCTTATAAACGGGAAGTTTTCCATATGCGGTCCGCAGATGATCGCCTTGCCCCAGTATGCCGGCTCAAGGGGGTTCTGGCCCCCGGTCCCCCTGAAACTCTTGCCCATAATGGCGATATCCGCGACGCCGTAGATGACGGTCAGCTCGCCGATGCTGTCGAGCAGAATGACGCCGTTTTCCCGGTGTTCGACCGGTCCTGTCAAGGAGGAGCGTTTTACATACGGCGCCCGGTTTGCCGCCAGCATACCCTCCACATCCTTGAACCGTTCCGGATGGCGCGGCGCAAGGATGAGCGTGAGGGATGGAAACCTGGCGAGGTTCTCCTTCCACGCGGAGACGATCAGCTCCTCCTCGCCGTTGAAGGTGCTGCCCGCGACAATCACGGGACCCCTGATCGCCAAGGCCCATTCAGGGATGCTGCCGGGCGCGTCCATATCGAACTTGAAGTTCCCCAGAACCTTCACTTTCCCCTGGTCAGCTCCCATGGCAAGAAGCCGCTCTGCATCGATATCGCCCTGCATGCCGAAGGCAGAGATGTTCCGGAGCGCCTCTTTCATAAAGAAGGATATGCGCCTGTATCCCCGGCCTGACTTTCCTGATATCCTCCCGTTTAAAAGAAGGATAGGGATGCCCTGCGATGAGCAGGCCCTGAAGAGGTTCGGCCAGAGTTCGGTCTCGATAATGATCATCATGCAGGGATCGGTCCTGACTATGCAGCGCCGGAGGATGAACAGGAGATCAAAGGGGAGATAGACAACCTGTGTGCCTGCAGGGGCTTTTGCCCCGGCTATTTTCTGCCCTGTATCGGTTATGGTCGAAAGGATGATCCGCTTCCCCGGATATGCTGCGCGAATTTTCTTCAGGAGGAGGATCGAGGCCGAAACCTCGCCGACGGATACCGCATGCACCCAGATCGGTTTGTCGCCGGCCGGAGAATATCCGATGTTCCCCAGCTTCTCCCTGAGCCATCTGCCTCTCAGTTCCGGCGGCCTCTTGAGATACTGGGGGATAAAGAGGAAGGCGAGAACTATCGCATAGAGGAGACTATATACAACCCACACCTACTTCCATCCCCCCATTTCCATCACGATCTCAGCCACACGCTCCGAGGCATTCCTGCCCTCAAACATCCGCCTGACTTCCTCAAAGGACGCAAGCATCGCCTCCCGATATCCTGTATCAGACATGATCCGCCTGATCTCCTGCATGATGTTCCCGGCGGTCGCCTCTCCCTGTATGAATTCCCGCACAACCCCCCTGCCGGAGAGTATGTTCACCAGAGAGACGTACTTGACCTTCACGATGAGCCGCGCAAGCCAGTAGGTCAGAGGGAACAACTTGTATATCACGATCAGCGGTATGCCGAGGAGCGCTGCCTGCAAAGAGGCGGTGCCTGATGCGATCACCGCGAGATCGGAGACCGCAAGGACCCGGAGCGATTCCCCTTTTGTGATCACTGCCCCTTCGGCCCTGAACTGCCGGACCATCTCCTCATGCCTGCTGAGGTCTGTATTGGGGGCAAAGGGCATGCAGAATTGACAGGTGGAGAACTCCTTCCTGCTTTCTCTGAAAACATTGAGCAGCAAGGGCAGGAGCCTCTGCAGTTCATGGGGCCTGCTGCCCGGAAGAAGCGCAATCACCGGCGCATCTTCCTGAAGGCCGAGTTCTCTTTTGAGCTTTATTCTGTCCTGCCCTGCCCGGTGTATCTCATCCATCACCGGATGGCCTACAAACTCGGTTCGGAGCCCTGCCCCTTGATATATCTCTTCCTCAAAAGGAAGGATTACCGCCATCCTGTCCACGAGCCTCGCGATCCTGTGCACGCGCTTTTTCCGCCATGCCCATACCTGCGGACTCACGTAATAGAGAATACTGATCCGTTGCTTCCCGGCCTCTTCAGCGAGCTTGAGGTTGAAATCCGGGTAGTCGATGAGGATGAGCACGGACGGCTTCTGGTTCACGAGGGCATCCACGGCCCTTTTGAAGGTCTCTCTCAGGGCTGAAAGAGATGAGATGAGTTCAGCAGCGCCGAAGGCGCTCGAAAAACCGGAGATGAGTTCGACGCCGGCTGCCTTCATCAGCTCGCCTCCGACGCCGATGATCCTGACACTGGGGAGTCTTTTCTTCAGGGAGGTTGCCAGGAGCGAGCCGTAGAGTTCGCCCGAGGTCTCGCCCGTGACGATCATGACTGTTTCAGCCATTATTGACGATGTCAGCTATGCGGCGTATGGCGTCTTCTTCCAACTCAGGGTACATCGGGAGGGAGAGGACCTGCTGAGCAGCCTCTTCAGCCGCCGGGAAGTCGCCTTTCGTGCAGCCGAGGCAGCTCGCCGCCTCCTGCAGGTGAAGCGGGACCGGATAATAGACGACCGAAGAGACGCCGTTTTCCTTAAGCCTCTTCTGTATCTGGTCGCGCATGGCCGAACGGACGGTGTACTGGTGGTAGACGTGCGTATATCCCGCACGTTCAACGGGGAGGGTGACGACATCGGTGAGAAGCTCGTTGTACAGAGAGGCATTGCGCCGCCTCCGGCTGTTATACTCGTCGATCCGCTTCATCTTGACCAGGAGGACAGCGGCCTGAAGCTCGTCGAGCCTGCTGTTGAAGCCGACGGACTCATGCCGGTAGGCCCCCTGGGAGCCGTGGTTTCTGAGCATCCTTATCCTGAAGGCGATCGAAGGGTCATTCAGGAGGACCATCCCGGCGTCGCCGAAGGCGCCGAGGTTCTTGGAGGGATAAAAGCTGAAGCACCCGGCGTCGCCGAAGGCGCCGGTCCTCTTTTCCCCTATCGCAGCGCCGAAAGACTGGGCGCAGTCCTCGATCACCCTGAGATCATGTTTCCGGGCGATCGCAAGGATCTTCTCCATGTCAGCGGGATGGCCGAAGATATGAACCGGCAGGATCGCCTTTGTCCGCTCGGTGATCTTCTCTTCGATCTTCTCCGGGTCGATATTCATGGTGTCAGGACAGATATCGACAAAGACAGGCACAGCGCCGGTATACATGATCGCCTCTGCGGTGGCAAAGAAGGTGAAGGGGGTGGTGATAACCTCGTCGCCTTCCCCGATGCCGATGGCCTCTATCGCCAGGTGGAGGGCATCAGTACCCGAGGCGACGCCGATCGCTTCGGACACGCCGTGGTACCGGGCTATCTGTCTCTCCAGCTCCCCGACCTTGGGGCCGAGTATATACTGGGAGCTTTCGAGCACCTCGGTGATTGTATGAAAGAGCTCGTCCTTTATATCATTAAACTGCTTCTTCAGGTCCACCATCGGAATCATGATCAGCCATCTCCGTCAAAAGTATTTTGCTGTTACGTCTTGCCGCTGTTGAGCAGCGCTGATATCCTGAGGGCCACGTCGAGCGCGTCCATCGCCTCGGCCCCCGAAACCTTCGGCCTCCGGCGTTCCCTGACGCACCGGACAAAGTCCGTCAGCTCCTCCTTGAGGGGCTCCCTGCTCTCTGGCTTGATAAGGTCAAAGGCTATCTCCGTTCCGGTCTTGAAATACCGCCTGACCTCCTGGTTCTGATAGTCTATGGATATAAAGGAGTCTTTTTGAAAAACCTTCAACTCCCGCTTTTTTTCAGGGGCAAGCCTGCTTGCGGTAATCAGCGCCCTGCAGCCGTTTTCAAACTCAAGCCATGCCTTGGCAACATCGATTTTTTCGGTGATCACGCATGCGCCCACTGCCCGGATGTCGATGAGCCTTGATTGCACCAGCCCGATCACGATGTCGATATCATGGATCATGAGATCAAGGGTAACGTCCACGTCAATGCCCCTGCCCAGGAAGGGCGAGAGCCTCTCGGACTCTATGAACCACGGCCGTTCGATCATGTCTGCCGCTGCGACGATCCCCGGATTGTACCGCTCCAGATGCCCCACCTGGAGGATCAGTCCCTTCCGGCCCGCTGTCTCCACGATCTCTTTCGCCTCCGCAAGGTTTTCGGTTATGGGCTTCTCTATAAGGATGTCCTTGCCTGCTGCAAGACAATCCATCGCAACCCGGTAGTGCGTGGTCGTGGGGGTAACGATGCTCACTGCATCGCAGAGCGGCAGGATATCGGCATACCGCTGAAAGGCCCTGCAATGGTACATCCCCGCCATCTCATCCGCCCTGGCGGCGTCGCCGTCGGCAACAGCGACGAGGTCTGCGTCTTCAAGCCCTGCATAGATCCTTGCGTGATGCCGGCCCAGATAGCCGACTCCGATCACACCCACACGTAATGCCACGCTCTTCTCCTTCCGAAAATCAGATGATATTTTGCACTATCCGGAGTTTTTTCAGCAAGGAAATTAGCGGGTTACAGGACGTTCCACTGCTGGGGCATGAAGAGCCGTTCAAAGGTCATGAGCGCGAACCGGTCGGTCATGCCGGCGATAAAGTCGCAGACCATGCGGTGCTTGTTCATCCGCTTTTCAGCGGGGATGTCCTCAAAGAGCTCTTCAACGTGCTCAAGGTAATAGGCGTACAGGTCCCGGAGTATCTTCTGCGCCTTCCTGAATTCCTCGATAATCAGAGGGCTTTCATAAACCCTGGTGTAAAGGAAATCCCTGAGGCCCGAGGCAGCCTCAGTCATCTCGCTGCTCATCCGCAGGTCTTCCAGTCCTGTTGCAACTGACTGGTAGATGAAATCCTTTACCATAACATCGATCCTCCTGGCATGGGTATCTCCCAGCGCCTTGAGTATCTTCTTCGGGATATCAGTCTCGCGTATCACCTCGGCGCGGAGCGCGTCATCAAGGTCGTGGTTGACATAGGCGATGAGGTCTGATACCCGCACCACCTGCCCCTCCAGCGTCTCTGCGCGCTCTGTCTTTTTGTCGGGTATGATCACCCCCTTGCCCTTTGAGTGCTTGACGATGCCGTTTCTGACCTCATGGGTCAGGTTCAGCCCCTTGCCATCGCGCTCAAGGAAATCCACCACCCTGAGACTCTGGATGTAGTGGTCGAAACCTCCGGGATGGATCTCGCGCAGCACCATCTCTCCGGCGTGACCGAAGGGGGTATGGCCGAGGTCGTGGCCAAGGCTGATCGCCTCGGTAAGGTCCTCGTTGAGGCGCAGGGCCCGCGCTATGGTGCGCGCAATCTGCGATACCTCAAGGACATGGGTCAGCCGGGTGCGGTAATGGTCCCCCCTGGGCGCCAGAAATACCTGCGTCTTGTGTTTCAGCCTCCTGAACGCCTTTGAATGGATGAGCCTGTCCCGGTCCCGCTGAAAGGCGGTCCTTATGTCCCCCTCTTCTTCCCTCACCGCGCGTCCCTTGCTTGCGGAACTGAGACATGCCCGGGGATGAAGAAACCGCCGTTCGAACTCCTCTGTCTGCTCCCGTATGTTCATGGGTCATATTGTAACCCAATCCGGCTTTTTACGCACCGGGCTTTCCTGTTTGCCCTGCGGCCGACAGTTGCTGCAAAGACTCGCATGATCACTGTTGAGGCAGCGGAGAAGATCCGCAGGAATGTTGACGGGATACGCGAGACGCCGGCCGGACCGGTTATGCCTGACTCAGGAGCCTGATCGTCTTTTTGTCGTCAGCCGTCTTGATGACACAGGTCGCGGTCTTGCCGGAGCTGGTTGTCGAGTAAAAATAGTAGATCATGATCCCCGCATCCGCTATGACCTTCGAAATCCTCTTCAGCGCTCCGACCTTGTTGGCCATCTCGACCATGATGACTGAAGACTCGTGGATCTCCTCAGCCCCGATCTTATCGAGGGCCCTTTCCGCCTTCACGAGATCATCCACGATCAGGGTGAAGGTGGCCTTGCGGCGCATGCCGCTGGCAGAGTAACCGGCGCCGGCAAGTATATTCACGTTCTCGGCTGCAAGGGCAGAGGCGACTTTTG
>JAKAGF010000138.1 GCA_021825805.1 Nitrospirota bacterium | reverse complement strand
AGAAAAAGCCGGTCACAGTCAACGTCACCTTGACAGGTTTTCCGGCTACCTCTTATAATCAAAATCCCAGTTGTCTGACAGACACCATGCGCCTGTAGCTCAGTCGGATAGAGCAACTGCCTTCTAAGCAGTGGGTCAGGGGTTCGATTCCCTTCAGGCGCGCCAGTTTTTTCAATTAGGTTATGGTTTTTTTAGTTTTGGGTGGTGACTGTTGGTGGGGACTATGCTTTCCAGTTCTTTCATTGCCTCCGCCGTGGCGCCCCGGAGTTCTTGAGGGTAAATGATTGTGGCGACACTTTCACGGCTTGTTCCTTGCATCTCCCGGACATACATATCACCCAAAAATATTTTGTGCTCCCTAATCGAATCCCCGTCTATCCGGTGCGCCATTATATGAATCCCCCTGATAGCGTGTCACACAAAAAATGCTCTCAGCCGGCTTTAATCAGTATCATGGCGATAGCCCGTGAAGGAAAATTTACGCCCCTTATGCTCCCGCCGAATATTAGTTCTTCCCTCTGAACACCTTTGCAAGGAGTGCAGTGGCCACGACGAGATACCTCTCGGGATTGAGCGAGGGACCCAGAAGAGCAACTTGTCCGGCCTTGTTCAGTAGGCGTTCGTCGTACAGGGCGCCCGGGCAGCGCCTGCGCAGTTCGGCAATGAGGCAGATGAAGTTCGCCGCCCGCGACGGTCTGAGTGCGGGACCGAGTGAATCATAAACTATTGCGTTCTCGCGGAAGACCAGAGTCGAACCGGCAACAGAATAGAGGTTGACAAACCCCTGTCGTTCCTCGACTGTGACCTCATGAACACTTTTCGTCGTCTTGGTGATCATCACACCTCCGGAAAGCACAGCACGTCCCAGGCTCACCGAGCGGTTTTTTATAGTCTCGGTAGCAGAATCGCTGCTGATCGAGGTGCCGCGCAGAATAAGGTCGATATCATGAAAAGGGATGCTAAAGCTGTCGCCCTTCTCCGTAGCGCCCGCAAGTTCAAGCTCTCCGAGACTGAATCTCCTCACAATCCTCGCGCCGCCTTCGGCCTCTATCTCCTCAGCCGTCAGTACCGACGAGTTGAACCCGGCTGACTGAAGTCTCACGACAAGCTGTACCGCCGGATTTCTTTCAGCGAAAACGGCAACAATCAGGGGACCATCTCCCGGGGCGCGAAGGCGCTGTAGCGCCTCAAATATCGTCACCTCCAAGGTTGCAGACAAGGCGCCGGCCAGGGTTTCCTTATCCTTGTCCAGGCTATGTATCGCGACGACGTGCATGGATCATTTTAGCAGATTTCAATACTGTATATTTCACGAGGGCTTTCGAAACCCCGGACCGGCGATGCTCCAGCCCTGGTTGAAATTTGGATACTCCAGTGCAGTTTTGAGAATAACAAAAAAAGGGCCTGCAGCGCAATCGCTGCAAGCCCTTGTTGTTTACTGGTGAGCCGTGGAGGATTCGAACCTCCGACCCGCTGATTAAGAGTCAGCTGCTCTACCAACTGAGCTAACGGCCCGTTCATCTGCCGGCAAAAGACCGACACATAGTAAAACAGATACAGAACCCTTCAGTCAACTTTTCCGAAGGCCTTATGTGAACCGCGGAAAAACTTCCACGGTCTTGGAAACTGGCGCGCCCGAGAGGATTCGAACCTCCGACCCTCAGCTCCGGAGGCTGATGCTCTATCCAGCTGAGCTACAGGCGCACACATAAAAAACTGGCGACTCCGGATCGCGGATCGGGTCTTTCCCGCCCTGTCTTCATGGCCCGATCCCTGATAACCACTGCCTCTTTTCTTGGGGTGGGCGAGGGGACTCGAACCCCCAACACCTGGAGCCACAGTCCAGTACTCTGACCATTGAGCTACGCCCACCACAGCCTCAAAACAGCGGTATAGGTTAACCAGAAATGACTGATACAGTCAACCGAATTGCCTCATCAAAAATCTATCTGAAATGGAATCGTTGCCTCATATAAGAAATCTACACGAAAAAAGACTGATAATTCGCGTCAGCTCCCCGGCCGGATGTTTACAGATAATCCCTCCCTTTTCCGCCTTCAGTGTTCTTAGCCCTGCTATGTATTCCAGACACACGTGCGTCAGCCTTTTTTCAGCCGCTGAAATTCGCTGAGGGACCTGGACACGCAATCTTCCATGGCAACGCCGTCGAAATAGTTGCCGGCCAGGAAAAGCGGTTTTCCCTGGAGGAGCCGGTCGATATCGCCGACTATACTGCCGTGGCCCACCCTCAGTGAGGGTATGAAATTCTTTTTCTCGGCGATCCCCTCCAGGGCTTGCAGCGGCGTCTTGAGGACAGCGCTGATCTTCCGAAGCTTTGCGTCCCGGTCCATCACATCCGGCTTGAAATGGAAGGTAAACCCGCGAAAGGTCGGGTGCCGGACCGTATCGCGGGAGACGATGGAGAAGAATTTGTCCTTTACTGGGATGAGTCCTGCAAAGGGCGGCAGCGTGACTGCATCCTTCCTGACCATCACTCCCATGGATTCGACCGCTTCAGTTCTTATGGTCCCCAGCTTTGCGGCAACATCAGGAAACGGGCCCTGCAGGAGCCGCGCCGCCTCGAAAGCCGGCGCAGCGACGGCGAGCGCCTCTGATTCGTAATCCGCGGCGTTGGCTGAAGAGACGCTGAAGACCTTTCCGTCATAGGCGACGGAACTGATGTCGGCCCCGGCGATGAAACGGATGTTCTCTTCCGCTGCTATGGAATCGGTAATGGTCTGGAGCCCGCCGTCAAAGGTGAATTTCTTCATGATGTCCTTGCGGCGCCGGCGTTTCTTAAAGAGCATCTCCGCAGGGAAATCCCGGGCGTCCTGGGATATGACGGCGTTGAAGGCCGGGGCAAAGACACGGTCGAAGTTCCCCATCCCCACGATCCGGCCGTAGTAGGATTCCATGCTCCTGCCCTCCTTCTTAAGGCTGAAGATCCGGGGCGCGGATGCGAAGAGCTCGTGAAAGCGCAGCTGGGAGGGGATCGACTTCACCTCATTGTCAACCAGCATCTTGAAGGAGACCTTTTCCCTGCCGATCATGCGGTCCCTGATCCCCGCCTCCTCGATGATGCCTATGAGCGCGCTGTACGAGTTGTAACAGGTATGGGCGCCGAGTTCGAACCAGAAGCCCTCCGTGCGGTGCGAGCAGAGGGCGCCGCCCGGCCGGCCGGTCTTTTCGAGGACAGCGGTCTTCATGCCTGAGCGGCCGCAATAATGGGCGAGACTCAGTCCGCTGATCCCCGCGCCTATGATGATTATGTCGAACCTTTCCATGGAGCAGTATGATTATAGCCTGAAAGAGGGGAAAAATAAATTTAGTGAGAAAGACGCGGGCCACTTGTGCGGCCCCGCAACCGTGTCCCAGCGCAGCATGATAGGGTCAGAACAGCCGCGAAATGATATACGGCACTGCGGTTTCTACGCGCAGAATACGCTCGCCGATGGTGACAGGCTTAAACCCGCAGGCACTGAACTTCTCAATCTCATACGGAATGAAACCGCCCTCCGGGCCGATGGCGAGCACAACTGTTCCGCTGACATTCCGGGGGCACGGCCCGGCAGCGGCGGGGTGAGCGACCATCGCGGTTGTATCCCGGGCCATTTCCGGCAGCTCATCTTCCACAAAGGGCTTGAAGCGCGGCCGCAGCTGCACTGTCGGCATAATCGTGTCCTTCGCCTGTTCAAGGCCGAGAACAAGCTGCTGCCCTATATGTTCATCTGAAATAAACGGGCTCTGCCAATAGCTCTTCTCGACACGGTACGAGTTGATAAGAAATATCTTTTTGACGCCCATGGAACCGGCGGAGAAAAAAACCCTTCTGAGCATTTTCGGCCGGGGCAGGGCGAGGATGAGGGTAAGGGGAAGCGCAGGGGGAGGCGGACTGAAGAGAGAAACATCCATCTCAAGACTCTCATCACTTATGTCCTTTACAGTCGCTGTTCCCATGTCTCCGTTGAGCAGGCCCACGGAGAGTTCATCCCCCGGTTTCGCGCGGCGCACGTCGAGCACATGCCGCAGTCTCTGGCCCGAGAGCCGCACGCGGCCGGCTCCGACGAAATCGTCCTGAAAGAGAAGGATCATGTTCATGCCGTTATTGTATCCGATTGAAAAAAGTTCTTGACAACACCCGGGGTGATTCATATAATGACTGAGAGTCATTATATGAACACTGGTCAGAATAGAAAGACGGAGAGAAGACGGAAGGAGCAGCTGGCGCGGCGGCGGGCGATACTGGCGGCTGCGCGCGAGGTGTTCTTTGCCAGGGGATTCATGGACGCAACGATCGATGACATCGCGAACCGCTGCGGCCTTGCCAAGGGGACCATCTATCTCTATTTCAAGAGCAAGGAAGACCTGTATATATCCATCATGGCCGAGGGCATGGGCCGTCTGAGGAGAACCTTCGAGGTCCTCAAGGTCCATCCGCCCGGAGATAGGGGGCTGGTCGAAAAAGCCTTCAGGGCCTATTATGGTTTCTACCTGAAGAACAGGAAATATTTCAGGATCATGTTCCTGAGCAATCAGCCCGACGTGAGGGCGCGCGCCCCGCAGGAGCTCCTGATGCGCTGCATGGACACGGGCCGGGAGTGCATGACTATCGTCAGGGATCTGGTGCAGGAAGGCATGGAACACGGCTATTACCGGAAAGTCGATCCATGGGCAGTGGCGAACATACTCTGGGCATCGATTAACGGCATCATCATGGCCTATGAGCATGACCCCATCTACCGCGAGGAGATCGTGGGCATTGACCTTGAAAAAATGATGATGTACAGTCTTGACCTCGTTATGGAGGGGCTGAGGATGAAGAAATAATGTTCTGGCTCGCCTGGAAAACCCTGTACCACGAAAAAGGCAGGTTCCTTGTCACCATCGTCGGCATCACCTTCTCGGCCATCCTTGTGCTTACCGAGGTGGGGATATATCTGGGGATGATGCGCAGCGCAACCGACATCATCCGGCACAGCGATGCTGATATCTGGATAGCCTCGAAGAACATCCAGAGCTTCGATTTTGCAAACGCCTTTCCTGAATCAAGAAAAAACAGGGTGGGGTCCCTTACGGACGTCCTTTGGGCCGAGCCGCTTGTCCTCACCTGGGGTTTTTTAAAGCTTGCCGACGGCGGACAGGAGCAGGTGCAGATAGTGGGCTTTAATCCGGATAAGGGCATCGGCGGCCCCTGGTCGATGATTGCCGGCAGCCCTTCCGATGTGAAGGGGGGACGATACATGATCCTCGACAGGACTTCGGAACAGAGGCTCGGCAGTCTGAAACAGGGGTCCATATGGGAATTGAGCCAGTCGCGGTTCAGGCTTGTGGGGGTCTCTCAGGACATCAGGAGCTTTACGACAGCGCCAGTCCTTTTCATGTCCTATGCCCAGGCACAGGACCTGCCTATCGGCTGGATAAAGCCCGGCCTCACCTCCTACATCCTCGCCAAACTAAAGGACAAAACCAAAAAGAACGACGTTGCCGCGTCACTCAGGACCCTGCTCAAGGATAACGATGTCATGACCAGTGAAGAGTTTGTCATGCGGACGGTCAAGTACTGGACGATCCAGACGGGGATCGGCATGAGTTTTTTCCTCACCGCCGTCCTCGGCCTTATCATCGGCGGCGCCATCGTGGGCCAGACGATCTACGCAAATACCGTCCAGCATATGAAGGAATACGGGACCCTCAAGGCAATGGGAGCAAAAAATGAAGACATCTA
Organism: Nitrospirota bacterium; assembly: GCA_021825805.1. GTDB lineage: Bacteria > Nitrospirota > Thermodesulfovibrionia > Thermodesulfovibrionales > UBA6898 > JAKAGF01. Next base: position 1,481 of record JAKAGF010000138.1, on the reverse strand, counting down.
CAAGGCTATTTTCAGTCAGGCACTTATCAATGCCGCGGCGGGATACGCGCTGGGGACGGCGGTCATGGCGCTGATGCGGCCCTCCATCGAAGCGGCAGGCGTTCCTCTTTACCTGAGCCCGCTCCTCATTTCCGTTGTCTTTATCATTATCGGAATGAGCTGTATTTTTTCAGCCTACTTTTCCGTAAGAAAGATAAAGACCCTCGACCCGGTGATGGTCTTCAGGGGCTGAGATGGAAACAATCCTCGAATTGCGCGACGTGAGCAAGACATACACCGAGGGCGGAAGTGAGGTGAAGGCGGTTGACGCCGTTTCTCTCAGTCTTCTAAAAGGGGAGGTCCTGCTTCTTATGGGGCCTTCCGGGTCCGGCAAGACCACCCTGCTTTCGATGATGGGCTGCATTCTCCGTCCCAGCAGCGGCGGGATAACGGTGGACGGAACGGAGGTGAATCGCCTTGAAGAGAAGGCCCTGCCCGATGTCAGGAAGAGATATTTCGGGTTTGTCTTTCAATCCTTTAATCTCTTTCCCTCCCTAACGGCGGTGGAAAATATCGAACTCGTCCTGAGGATGAAGGGGTTCGCTGGAAAAAGTCCGAGGCCCGAAGCCCTCGGGCTTCTTGACAAGGTCGGTCTCGGCGACCGGGCCTATTTTTTCCCCGGCGATCTGAGCGGGGGGCAGAAGCAGAGGATCGCCTTTGCCCGCGCGCTTGTGGGCGACCCGCCTATCCTCCTTGCGGACGAGCCGACGGCGAACCTCGACTCGAAACGGGGCAACGAGGTGCTCGACCTCTTGCGGAAACGCGCAAAGGAACAGGGAAGAGCGGTGGTAATCGTGAGCCATGACCCCAAGGCCGAGGCAGTGGCGGACAGAGTGATATTTCTTGAAGACGGGAGAATAAGAGTATGAAACGCAAAAGGTTGTTCCTTGTCGCCCTGATAGCCTTGGTTGTCGCTGGATATTTTGCCCTGCCGAAACCCGAGGCCGGGAAAACAGCAGCAAAGACGACTCTTGAGCGGTATGCCGCTGCCGAGGGCAAGGTCGAGATCGTCCCCGGCAGCGAGGTGGAGATCAGCAGTGAACTCGAAGGCAGGATAGAGTCGTTTCCGGTGAAGGAGGGAGACTACATTAAAAAGGGCGAGCTCATTGCAATGATCGCCAATGGCGACATAAAGGCAAAACTCAAAGAGGTTGAGGCCGAACTTATGGTCGCCGGGTCAAGGCTGAAAGAGACGGCATCGGGGTCGCGTGAAGAGAATATCCGTGGCGCTGTCGCCGCTCTGGAAAGCGCCGGGGCAGCGGTGGACTTCGAGAGGAAGAGTCTCGACCGTCACAGGGAACTCTACAAAAAGGGATACATACCGAGAGAACAGCTCGACGAGAAAGAGCGGAACCTCAACGTAGCGGAGGCGAACGCGCGGAAGGCCGCGGAGGAAAAAACTCTCCTCGAAAAAGGACCGAAGAAGGAAACACTCAGTCTTT
>JAKAGF010000137.1 GCA_021825805.1 Nitrospirota bacterium | reverse complement strand
ACCAGGGATGCGGACGCGGTAGTGGACGCCGCCCGGCAGCGGCTGAAGCTATGGGACATCTCTGAGGCCCAGATCAAAAAGATAGAGGAATCTGAAAAACCTATAAGGACTCTCACCCTGTACAGCCCGGTGAGCGGATATGTCATTCAGAAGATGGCGCTTCAGGGCATGCGGGTGATGCCCGGAGAAAAGCTCTTCGATATAGCGGACCTTTCCACGGTCTGGATCACCTCGGACATCTATGAATATGAATTGCCGTTGATAAAGGTGGGCGAGGCGGCGCGCCTCAGCCTCAGTTATTTCCCTGGAAAGGAATTCTCCTCAAGGATCGATTACGTCTATCCCACCCTTGCGGGCGATACGCGGACCGCCAAGGCGAGGTTCACCATCCCCAACCCCGGGATGCAGCTCAAGCCCCAGATGTTCACCACCGTTGAGATAAAGATAGATCTCGGCAGGAAGCTCTCGATCCCCGACGATGCTGTCATCGACACCGGCATGCGCCAGATCGTTTACGTAGACAAAGGTGAAGGGAACTTCGAGCCCAGGGAGGTGATGCTCGGGCTCAGGGCTGAAGGTTACCGGGAGGTGCTCATGGGTCTCAAGGCCGGGGAGAAGGTCGCCACCTCGGCGAACTTCCTCATCGATTCTGAATCGCAGTTAAAGGGCGTCACGCCCCTGGGCGGGCATAAACACTGAATGATTTCCAAAATCATCGAATACAGCGCGCGGAACAAGTTCATCATCTTCCTGATGGTGGCGTTCCTTGCCGTATGGGGATACTGGGCTCTAAAACGGACCCCCCTTGACGCCATTCCCGACCTGAGCGACACCCAGGTGATCATCTTTACGGAGTGGCCGGGAAGGAGCCCCAACCTCGTTGAGGACCAGATAACCTATCCCATATCCTCCACCCTCCTTGCGGCCCCGAAGGTCCAGGCTGTGCGCGGGTTTTCCTACCTCGGCAGTTCCTTCATCTACGTCATCTTCGAGGAAGGGACTAATATCTACTGGGCGAGGAGCCGCGTCCTTGAGTATCTGCAGTCAGTGAGGAGCAAGATCCCGGCTGATGTGAACCCTGTGCTCGGTCCGGATGCAACGAGCCTCGGATGGGGCTTCGAGTATGCGGTTGTGGACGAAAAAGGCAACCACGATCTGTCCCAACTCCGTTCCCTTCAGGACTGGAACCTCAAGCTCGCCATCGAGAGCGTCCCCGGAGTCTCCCAGGTGGCGAGTGTCGGCGGGTTCGTCAAGCAATACCAGATACAGATAGACCCAACCCGCCTCGCCGCCTACAACATATCGCTCATGAAGATCATGGAGGCGATCAGAAAGAGCAACAGCGAGGTGGAGGGACGGGTCCTCGAACTCTCAGGGGTTGAATATATGGTAAGGGGCCGAGGGTACGTCAAGAGCCCGAAAGACCTGGAGAACATCGTAGTCGCCGTAAACGGACTGGGGACCCCGGTATTTCTGCGGGACGTCGCCACGGTGCAGCTCGGGCCCGAGATACGCAGGGGGCTTGTGGACATCGACGGCAAAGGGGAGGTCGTCGGCGGCATCGTTGTCGTGCGGTTCGGGGAGAACGTCCTCAACGTCATCGAACGGGTGAAGAAGAAGATCGAAAACGATATCCAGCCTTCGCTGCCTGAAGGCGTGAAGGTCGTCGTAACGTATGACAGGACGGACCTTATTCACCGGGCGATAGACACCATTAAGGAGGAGATCGTCAAGCTCTCCATCGCCGTGAGCATAGTCTGCATCATATTCCTCTTTCATCTGCCGAGCGCCCTTGTGGTCATACTGACGCTGCCCTTTGCGATTATCATTTCGTTCATCTGCATGCATTATCTGGGCGTCACCTCCAATATCATGAGCCTCGGCGGCATCGCCATCGCCATCGGCGCCATGGTGGACGCCTCGATCATAATGGTCGAAAACGCCCATAAGAAACTGGAGGACTGGTCCTGCGACCCCAGGAAGCGCGAGGAGTGCACTCGTATAGATGTGCTGATCGATGCGGCGAAGGAGGTGGGGCCGTCCCTCTTCTTCTCGCTGCTGGTTATAACTGTGGGTTTTCTCCCGGTCTTCACCCTCCAGGCGCAGGCCGGAAGGCTCTTCAAGCCCCTGGCTTACACAAAGACCTTTGCCATGCTCTTTTCCTCCTTCCTGGCTGTTACGCTGACTCCCCTGCTGATGACGCTCTTTATCCATGAGAAGATGCCGCTCCTGAGCAGGCTCCCTGTTATCAAGTATCTCTTCACGGTCTTCCCGGAGGAGCGCCACCCCGTCAGTATCATATTGCATAAGGTATACGAGCCCGTCGCCAAGATGGCCCTCAGGTTCAAATGGACGGTCATCATCGTTGCCGTCATAATCATGGCGGTGACGGCATATCCCTTCCTGAAGCTCGGCAGTGAGTTCATGCCTCCCTTGTATGAAGGGACGCTCTTCTACATGCCGGTGACCGTGCCGGCGATACCTATCACGGAGGCCTCGAAGCTCCTGCAGCTGCAGGATAAGCTCCTGAAGCAGGTACCCGAGGTCTCCCAGGTGTTCGGAAAGTCCGGCCGCGCGGAGACGGCCACGGACCCCGCCCCCCTTGAGATGTTCGAGACAGTGGTGAACCTGAAGCCCCAGAAGAGTCCTTCACTGATCGACCATATTCTCGCCTGGCTCAAGATCAGAGAGTTGCCGGAGACGGGATGGAGAAAGGATATGGACGTCGAGAGGCTCAAGAATGAATTGAACGACGCGGTCACTATCCCCGGTGTTGCGAATTCCTTCACCATGCCGATCAAGGCAAGGACTGACATGCTCGCCACCGGGATCAGGACCCCGGTGGGCGTCAAGGTCATGGGCCCCAAACTTGAGGTGATAGAGAAAATATCGCTGGATATCGAAAGTGCGGTCAAGGGCGTCCCTGGGACGCGGTCCGCCTATGCGGAGAGGGTTACAACCGGCTATTTCCTCGATATAAAGCCGAAGCGCGCGGAGATCGCACGCTATGGCCTTTCAGTAGATGACGTCCAGACCGTTGTGGCGAGCACCCTTGGAGGCATGAACCTCACCATGACGGTGGAGGGAAGGGAACGGTATCCCGTTAATGTCAGGTATGCGCGGGAGTTGAGAAACGACGTTGAAAAGATAAAAAGGGTCCTTGTCCCGGTTAGTTTCTCGGCGGACTCATCGGCTATGCAGGTCAGCGCCAGGGCCCCTGGCAATTCAGCCCAGATACCCCTCGGCGGGATTGCGGACATAGAGATCACGAAGGGCCCCACGGCTATCAAAAGCGAGGAGGGACTCCTGGCGAACTATGTTTATATCGATTTCTCAGGCAGAGACGTGGGCGGGTATGTCGAGGATGCCAAGAAGAAGGTTTCGTCCACAGTGAAGCTGCCTGTGGGCTACAGACTCCAATGGTCAGGAGAATACGAATATCTCGTGAAGACCCACGAGAGGTTGAAACTGGTGATCCCGCTTACGGCCCTGATCATCTTTGTCCTTCTATACTTCAACACAAAGTCCGTTACAAAGACGATCATCGTGCTGCTGGCGGTGCCGTTTTCGCTCGTAGGGTCTTTCTGGCTCCTCTATATCCTTAACTACAACATGAGCATAGCGGTCTGGGTGGGCATCATCGCCCTTGCGGGCCTGGACGCCGAGACCGGCGTTGTCATGCTTTTGTATCTCGAACTCGCCTACGATGAATGGAAGAGGAAAGGCCGCTTGAATACTCTCGATGACCTGAGGGAGGCGATCATGCACGGCGCGGTAAAGAGGATACGCCCGAAGGTCATGACCGTAAGCGTCATCCTCGCCGGCCTCATACCCATCATGTTCAGCCACGGCGCCGGCTCCGACATCATGAGGCGCATAGCAGCGCCGATGGTCGGCGGCGTCGTCACCTCCACGATCCTGGAGCTGATCATCTATCCCGCCATCTACATGATCTGGAAAGGCCGGAAGTTCAAGAAGCAGGAAACGGCCGGTTAGCTTACACTCTGCTTCCGACGGGAGGATCGGCAGGTAAGGCAGACGGACCGCAATAACCGTTACAATAGTAGATATGAGTTTCAGGATAGACCTGCATACGCATTCCTGCTACAGCGGTGATACCGACGCCGACCCGGAGGAGATGATAAGCCGCGCCATCGAGCGCGACCTTCAAGGCATAGCCTTCACGGAGCACTACTCATACGCGGCGTCAGAGCCTGTGGAACAGCTCAGGGAAAAGTTCGGCGGCCGGATACTGATCTTCAGGGGCGTGGAATTCTCGGCGCCAGAGGGGCATTGTCTTGTCTTCGGCGTTGACACGGACAGGCTGGCCCTGAAATATCTTTCAGCAGTCGAGATTGTGAAGACAGTCTCGGCCATGGGCGGCGTTGTCATACCCTCGCACCCCTTTCGGCGGGGAAACAGCTTCGGTGACTTTATTTATAAGGCAGAGGGTATCTGCGCCCTTGAGGGATACAATGGCGCCAATCTCCACAACGCAAATCTCCAGGCGATCCAGGCGTCCAGGCGATTGCGCATCCCCTTTACCGGCGGCTCGGACGCACACCTTCCGTCCGAGGTAGGGTCGTGTTTTACTGAATTCGACGACATTGTCAGCCAGGAAAACCTTATCGCCCTTCTTCGGGCAGGAAGATACCGGGGCATTGACACCCGGAAGGTCAGCCGCTGGACGGGCTTTGGCGGAGGCGTTTTTTCCTGATCCTGGTGGTCGGGATCTCCTTGTCAGGCGAGTCTGACGTCAAAATAGTAACAGCAGTGCTGATGGTCCATATCGTTGATGAAGGTCCGTTCCTTGCCGTCATCGAAGAGTATCCTGACCATGCAGAATCCCCCGGAAAGGGAGGAGTGTTTCTCTTCCACCACCCGTCCCTTTCCCCAAACATGATACTTTCTGTGCACCACGATGTCGCCCAGATGAAGAAACAATCTCTGCGTCATAATCTATATTACAACGAAGTCCGGACAAGTTTCCTCCCCGATTCCGTCCGGGTGATCCGTCTTCAAAACGCTGGTGTTTTCAGGCTGGTATGATATGCTTTTCTCAGGCGCCTGAGAGCGCAGTCTTTTCCGGAGGCTGGATATCGGTGGTTGTTTCCGCGGTTGGCGTTGCGCTTGTCCTTGTCATCCTATGGGATGCCTTTGAGTCCATAGTGCTTCCCCGACGCGTTACCCGGCAGTTTCGTCTTACCGCCTTTTTTTACCGCAGCGCCTGGCTCGTCTGGTCGAAGCTGGTGTCATACGTCAGACGGAGCAACAGACAGGAGACCTTGCTGAGTTACTTCGGTCCCCTGTCGCTCCTGATGCTGCTGAGCATCTGGGCCACAGGGCTCATCCTCGGCTTCGCCCTCATGAACTGGGGGATCAACACCCCTGTCAGGACAGGCGACGGGTCCTCCGGTTTTCTCACGTATCTCTATTTGAGCGGCACGACCTTCTTCACCCTTGGGCTGGGAGACGTCGCGCCGGTCACCTCCCTTGCCCGCATGATGACAGCGGTCGAGGCAGGGCTGGGATTCGGTTTCCTTGCACTGGTGATCGGATACCTCCCTGCCCTGAATCAGTCTTTTTCCCGCCGCGAGATCAACATCTCCCTCCTGGATGCCCGCGCCGGCTCCCCTCCGACAGCAGCCGAGCTGCTGCTGAGGCGATGCCATGACGCTGAAAACATGGATGCGCTGCTGCAGCATCTGAGCGAATGGGAGCGGTGGACAGCGGAAGTGCTCGAAAGCCATCTTTCGTATCCGGTACTGGCGTATTTCCGCTCGCAGCATGATAACCAGTCGTGGCTCGCAGCGCTGACCACGATTCTGGATGCGAGCGCCTTTGTCATGGTTGCAACAGAAGGGCCCTGCGCCAGGCAGGCGCAACTGACCTTTGCCATCGCCAGGCATGCGGTGGTGGATATTTCTCTCGTATTCAATCGTCCCCCGCTGAAACCGAGGCATGACCGACTTTCAGCCAAGGCGTTTTCGCACCTCTGGCAATCCCTGATTCAGGCCGGCCTTCCGCTGAAACATGACGGCAGCGTGGAGCATGAGCTGGCGGAACTGCGCAGGCTGTATGAACCCTATCTTAACGGCCTGGCGGTCTACTTCAGGCTGCAGGTCCCCCCGTGGTTCTTCGAATCCGCCAGGCAGGACAACTGGATGAAGAGCGCCTGGGAGAGGAGAAGAGGCCTGCGCGGAGGGTTCCCGCCGGGAGACGAGGATGAACACTTCTGAGGCGTCTGAAAAAAAAGTGCGGAGAGCCTGCCGGATTGTATATTGTGCCTGCGCACCGTGGCGAGAATCCAGCCGTTTCCAAGCCCTGGATGCCCGACTGAAGTCCTCGGGCATGACAGACTGGTCTGAATACTATTTTGAGACTGTTTAGAGCCGGTTGTATATGTCAGTCAGCTTCGGCATCCCGCTTCCTAAAGAAGGATCACCGGGTGAGTCAAGAATAAGAACGATATATTGTGTATCGTGTGTTGGCTTCTCCGGTTCATTGACTTGTCGTTGTCATTATAGGTAATATAAGTAATATTAGTATTACGAATTAAGGAGGATGAATGCTTACATTGAAATTACCTGCCGACCTGGAAGCAAGGCTTAATCAACTTGCTGAAAAGACGAAACGGCCGAAGAGTTTTTATATGCGGGAAGCGCTCGTGAAATATCTCGAAGAATACGAAGACGCTTTTCTTGCCCTTGATCGTCTCAATAAGAAGAACGCAAAATATTTGAGCACAAAAGAACTGGAAAAGGGCCTTGGCCTTTAAAGTACGATGGCACGAGGACGCGGGGAAAGACCTTGCGAAACTCGATAAAGCGACGACGCGGAAGGTCATTGCGCGGATAACCACATATCTCGTTCATGCTCCGCTTAAACTTGGCAAGGCCCTTACGGGGCAGTTTGCCGGTCTTTATCGATATCGCTTCGGTGATTATCGCGTTCTCTACGTTATGGATTTAGAGAAGGAAATTATAATGGTGGTCCACATCCGACACAGAAAAGATGTCTATGAGGGACGAAACTAAAATTTCCGGCGTGGTCAAAGTTTCCGCATGTCAATGCCATCTCCCATCACTTCCGCCTTGTCGTGCCGCCGTGGCACCTGGAGACGAAACGGCGGGACAACTGGATGACAAGCGCCTGGGAGAGGGGAGGGAAGGCGGCAAAGGCTGTCGGCCTGGATGAGGAGGACGAACATTTCTGAGCGCTTGAAAAAAGATG
>JAKAGF010000136.1 GCA_021825805.1 Nitrospirota bacterium | reverse complement strand
GCAAAGAAGGGCTGTGTACTCCTTCAGCCGTACGACATGGAGGTGGGCGCAGGCACCTTTCATCCCGCCACATTCTTCCGGGTCATCGGACCGGAACCGTGGAAAACAGCCTACGTGGAGCCCTCCCGCAGGCCGACTGACGGCCGCTACGGCGAGAACCCCAACAGGCTCCAGCACTATTATCAGTACCAGGTGATCATCAAGCCGTCTCCGCCGGACAGCCAGGAGATCTACCTCGACAGTCTGTCTTCGCTCGGGATCGACCCGACAAGACATGACATACGATTTGTTGAAGACGACTGGGAATCACCGACTTTGGGCGCCTGGGGGCTGGGCTGGGAGGTATGGCTCGACGGCATGGAGGTGACCCAGTTCACCTATTTCCAGCAGGTGGGCGGCATTGACCTCAAGCCGGTCTCGCTCGAGATCACCTACGGCCTCGAACGCATCGCCATGTACCTGCAGGGCGTTGACAACGTATACCACCTCAAATGGAACAAGGACCTGCTGTACGGGGACGTCCACCACATGAGCGAGGTCGAGGGATCGCGTTACAATTTCGACAGCTCCGACGCCGGGCTCCTCGCCCGCCATTTCGACGACTGCGAAAAGGAGTCGATCAGGATGAACAGGCTGGGCTTGGTGATGCCGTCCTACGAGTTCTGCCTGAAGTGCTCCCACCTCTTCAACCTCCTTGACGCCCGCGGCGCCATCTCGGTGACCGAGCGTACGCACTATATCGCCAGGGTGCGCAACCTCGCAAAACTCTGCGCAGAGGCATTTTACCGGCAGCGCGAGGAAATGGGATTCCCCCTGCTCGCAGAAAGAAACGGTAACCGTCAATGACACAGGACAATAACGCCGGACTTCCGCTGCTCCTTGAGATCGGCACAGAGGAGATACCCGCGCGGTTTATCCCCCCTGCTCTCTCCGACCTCAAGAGAACAGCCGCCGAGGTATTTGCCGAATACCGGATCTCCTGCGGCGATATCAGGACATACGCAACGCCCCGCCGGATGTCCCTGCTGGTTGAGGCCGTTTCTCCCATGCAGAACGACGTGGTGAAGGAGATATTCGGGCCTTCAAAGAAGGCGGCCTTTGATGATAAGGGAAACCCCACCAGGGCAGCCGAAGGCTTTGCGGCATCTCTCGGGATACAGGTGTCCGACCTCGCCACGAAAAACAAGGGAAAGGGAGAATATGTGGTCGCCCTGATCGAGGAGAAGGGGTCGGAAACGCGCGCAGTCATGCCGGAGGCGCTCAGAAAGATCGTCCTGTCTCTGCGCTTCCCGAAGTCCATGAGGTGGGGCAACGGCAGCATGACCTTCGCCCGTCCCATCCACTGGTTTACGGCGATCCTGGGGACCGAGCCGGTATCCTTCGAGATCGACGGCGTCAAGGGCGGCAACATAACGCGGGGCCACCGCTTCCTCTCTCCAGCCTCGTTTCAGGTGAAAGAGGTCGCATCATATATGAGCCTTCTCGAAAATAATTTCGTCATCCTCGACCAGAACAAGCGCGAGAAGATGATCCGTGACGGCATCACCGGCCTTGCAGCCGCATCAGGCGGCCAGCCCCTTATGGATGATGAGCTTATCGGGATGGTCAACTACCTCGTGGAGTACCCTGTGCCCGTGCTCTGCGGCTTCCACGGCGACTATCTCGCTCTCCCCAAGGAACTTCTCGTCACGGTGATGAAAGACCATCAGAAATATTTCGCCATCCTTGACGACGGCGGCAGCCTCATCAATAAATTCGTCGTGATCAGCAACACACGGTCAGACAACGCCGAGACGGTGAGGGTGGGCGCGGAACGCGTCATCCGGGCGCGCTTCGACGACGCGCGGTTTTACTTTACCGAGGACAGAAAGAAACCCCTCGCCGGCCGGGTGGAGGACCTCGGGAAGGTCACCTTCCAGGATAAGCTGGGGTCTCTCTTCATGAAGACCGAGCGGATCATCGCTGTTGCTTCTTTCCTTGCGGAAAGGGTCAACCCCGGACTGAAAGAACGCGTCACGCGGGCGGCGCTGCTGTCGAAGACCGACCTTATCACAGGGGCTGTCCGGGAGTTCCCCGAGCTGCAGGGGATAATGGGTAGATACTACGCGGTCCTTGACAACGAAGACAGGGAGGTAGCAGACGCCCTTGAAGAGCAGTATCTGCCGAAGTCTTACGGCGGCAGGATGCCCGTGTCAGAGACGGGCGCGCTCCTCAGTCTCGCCGACAAGATCGACAATATCGCGTCTTTCTTCTCGATCGGGCTGGTTCCCTCGGGCTCGGAGGACCCCTTTGCCCTGAGAAGGCAGGCCATGGGAATCGTATCGATAATCATGGACAGGGGATACGGCATGAGCCTGCGGGAGATATTCGAAGGCGCCCTCCTCAATCTCCCCCTCAAAGACGACCGGGAGAAGGTCCTGGCGACCATCATCTCCTTCATGGGACAGCGAATCGAATACATACTTTCGACCATGGGCTATGAGCAGGAACTGGTCAGCTCGGTCCTTCATTTCGTATCAGTCGCATCCGTAAAGGAGATCACCGAACGGCTCGACGCGCTGCGGCAGTTCCGGCAGGAAGCTGTCTTTCCCGACTTTCTCCTCGCCATAAAGCGGGTGAACAACATCATCCCCAAAACGCCCCTCCCCGCGCTGCGGGAAGACCTTCTCCAACTGGCGGAGGAAAAGAACCTGTCCGCCTCCCTTGCGCAGGCGAGCGGTCCTGTTTCGTCGCTGGTCAGGGAGAGGAGATTCGGCGAGGCGACTATGGCCGTCGCGGGGCTCGCCGGCCCGATCAACTCATTCTTCGACAAGGTCCTTGTCATGGACAAGCAGGAGGAGCTCAGGAACAACAGGCTCGCCCTCCTGAGGGATGTCTGGATAGTCGCCGCGAAGCTGGCGGATTTTTCAAAGCTCTCCTGAGCTGCGTCTCGAAAAACGCTCTTTGCTGCGGTATAGTTGAAGAACCGGCTGCTCTTTCCATCAGGGCCTGTCGAAATCCCGTCGGAAATATTGACAAATTTCGTTAAATTGGAGTATTTTATCTAATCTCCATTTTTTGAAGAAGAAAGGGTAAAGGGCAGTCATGAAGACACAGTTTGCAAAGAAGAACGAAATCAGCCGCAAGTGGTATGTTGTCGATGCCAGGGATGCGGTGCTCGGACGGCTGGCGACAAAGGTCGCAACGTACCTCAGGGGCAAGAACAAGCCCGTATTCACCCCCCATGTGGACACCGGCGATTTCGTAATAGTCATAAACGCGGAGAAGGTGCGCCTCACCGGCAACAAGTTGACGGACAAGGTCTATTACCACCACTCCGGATACATCGGCGGCATCAAGGCCGAGACCGCCCAGGAACTCATGAAGAAGGCGCCTGAAAGGATCATTGAGAGCGCCGTGTGGGGCATGATGCCCAAGAACAAGCTCGGCAAGGCGATGATCAAGAAGCTGAAAGTCTACAAGGGGGCGGAGCATCCCCACGAGGCCCAGACGCCCGAGACGCTGCAATAATTTATTAAAAAGAGATAAAGGAGTTCAGATGGCTGAAATCAAATACACAGCAACAGGCAGAAGAAAGACCTCGGTCGCCCAGGTCAAAGTCGTGTCCGGCTCAGGCAAGATCACGGTGAACAGCAAGCCGGTTGACACCTATTTCCCGAGGGAGGTGCTCCGCATGATAATACGGCAGCCGCTCGAACTCGTCGGGGCCGGCGGGAAGCACGATATCTCCATCAAGGTGACCGGCGGCGGTCTCTCAGGCCAGGCAGGGGCCGTCAGACACGGCATCTCGCGGGCACTGATAAAGATGGACGCCGACCTCAGGAGCAAACTCAAGAAGGAAGGGTTCCTCACCAGAGACCCGAGGGAAAAAGAGAGACAGAAGTACGGTCTGGCAGGAGCCAGGAAGCGCTTCCAGTTCTCCAAACGGTAACAGTATCCAGGGCGTGAGCCCTTACAGGTATTCGGCGAGGGCTCGTTCCATGAACGAGCCCTTCATTTTTTCGCGGTCTTTCTAACAAAGGAGAAGACAGGAGTCATGCTGAAGGTCGCCATTTGCGGGGGCAGCGGGTATACGGGCATCGAACTGTTGCGAATATTGGCCGGCCACCCTATGGTGGAGGTGACGGCGGTAACGTCGGAGAAGTCGGCGGGCAGGAGGTTGCGCGACCTTTTCCCGCATCTTCACACGTATGGCAGCATGATCTATGAGCCCATGGAAAAGGAGCGACTGCTCGGCAAGGCTGAGCTCTTTTTCCTTGCCCTCCCCCACGGGGCATCTCAGGAGGCGGCGCATTACTTCTTCAGCATGAAGAAGTATGTCATCGACCTCTCAGCAGACTACCGCATCTCCGATGCCCCCGTCTATGAATCGTGGTATGGAACTCCGCATCAGTTCCCTGCAACCCTTCAGAAGGCTGTTTACGGGTTGCCGGAGATCTACCGCAACAGGATCAGGAAATCACGCATCATAGCCAACCCAGGCTGTTATCCGACAGGCGCGCTCCTCGGGCTCCTTCCCGCGGTCAGGAACAAGATCGTGGATACCGGCTCGATCATCATTGACTCGAAATCCGGCGCAAGCGGCGCCGGCAGGAAAGCGGACGTTGCCGTTGCCTACTGCGAGGTGAATGAGGGGTTCAAGGCATACGGGATCGGGACGCATCGCCACACGCCTGAGATCGAACAGGAAATATCCGGCCTTGCCGGAAAGAAGGTGACGGTCGACTTCACGCCCCACCTCCTGCCTGTTGACAGGGGGATCCTTACCACCATCTATGCGAAGCTGTCGAAGACGATATCCCAGGACAAGGTCTTCGCCGCCTATCATGCTGCATATAAAAAAGAGCCCTTTGTCAGGGTCCTCGGACCCGGCGTGTATCCTAACATCAAGAATGTCCGCGGCTCGAATTTCTGCGAGATCGGACTGAAGCTCAATGCCAGGACCAATACCCTAATCATCGTCTCTGCCATAGACAACCTTGTCAAGGGCGCCTCAGGCCAGGCGGTCCACAACATGAATATCATGATGGGGTTTGAGGAAACCGAGGGGCTCAGTTCCATCGCCCTGTTTCCGTAGATCACCATCCTGCCATGAAGCCGATAGAAAAAGATGTGGTCATCATCGGCGCCGGCGCCGCGGGACTGACAGCCGGTATCGAGGCGGGCAGGAGGGGACGCTCCGTTTTGATCCTCGAACATAACGATCAGGTCGGCCGCAAGGTGCGCGTCTCGGGCGGCGGCAGGTGCAACTTCACCAACCTCGGCATACGGCCGGAACACTATATCTCGCGGAACCCGCACTTCTGCAAGTCAGCGCTCGCCCGTTATTCTCCCGCTGATTTCATCTCACGGCTGGAGCGCCACGGCATACGATACCATGAAAAGGAGTCAGGCCAACTCTTCTGCAACGGTTCATCGGAACAGATCGTTCGCATGCTCGTCTCCGAATGCGGGGATGCGGGAGCGGAAATACGCCTGAAGTGCCGCGTAGCAGGCGTGGAAAAAAGAGGAAGGTTCATTGTCAGGACGGATACGGGGGCCTTTGCTTCCTCTTCCCTCCTGATCGCAACAGGCGGGCTCTCCTATCCGGCTCTGGGGGCGTCTGACCTCGGCTTCAGGATGGCCCGGCAGTTCGGCCTGGCAGTCACTCCGCTGAAACCGGCCCTCGTCCCGCTCTCCTTCAGGCGTCCGGACACAGCGATGCTTTCTCCTCTCAGCGGCGTTTCAATACATGCTGAGTTGTCCTGCGGCCCGGTAAAATTTCAGGGTCCCGTACTGTTTACGCACCACGGACTGAGCGGACCGGCAGCGCTCCAGATCTCCTCGTACTGGAACCAGGGGGATGAGATAGCCATCAATCTGCTTCCGGGCAGGGATGCATACGCGCTCTTCACCGAACACCACGGGAGCAGGATGGAGCTGCAGAACTTTCTGTCCAGGTTCTTCCCCAAGAGGTTCTCTTCCCTCTGGTGCAGCCGCTTTGTCCCCTCGAAGCCGCTCTCCCTTTACAGCCACAGAGACCTTAAGGCGATCTCTCAAAAACTCCACAACTGGACGATCAGGCCTGCTGATACGGAAGGATACGGCAAGGCTGAGGTTACCCGCGGCGGGATCGACACAGCGGAACTCTCTTCAAAGACCATGGAAGCAAAGAAAGTGGCAGGGCTTTTTTTTGCCGGTGAAGTGGTGGACGTGACCGGACAACTGGGCGGGTATAACCTGCACTGGGCATGGGCGTCGGGATATACGGCAGGACAATACGTATAGCGATGAGAAAGATCGTTCTGGCATCAGCCTCCCCCAGGAGAAAGGAGCTTCTCTCCCTGACAGGGCTATCCTATTCCATTGATGTCGCTGATGTGAATGAAGAGATGGACAGCGCCCTGCCCCCGCGGGTCCTGGCAAGAAAGCTGTCGCTGCAGAAGGCGCGTGCGGTCGCAGACAGGCACAGAGACGCCCTTATCATCGCGGCTGACACCTTTATCGCCTTCAGGGGCCATATACTCGGCAAACCCCGCGATGAGCGTGACGCCAGAAGGATGCTCGGCATGCTCAGCGGCAGGTCGCATTCAGTCATAACGGGCTTTACCGTCATGGATACCGCCGCCCGCAGGACCGTCTCCCGGGCCGTTGAGACAAAAGTCTGGTTCAGAAGGCTCACCCGGGCGGAGATCGCGGCCTATGTGAAGACGGGCGAGCCCCTCGACAAGGCCGGAGCCTACGCGATCCAGGGCCTCGGGTCGGTCATCGTAAAAAAAATCGACGGCGACTATGCCAACGTCGTCGGGCTGCCCGTCGCTGAGCTCGCAAAGTGTCTCAGGGGGTTCGGCGTCCACATCTTTTGACAGTCCGGCAGGCTTCATCCCGCGGTATAATAAAAGCATGTCGCGTGTCGGATTCCTCTATCACGAAGCCCTCCTCGGTCATGAGCCGCCGGTCTGGCATCCTGAGCGGAAGGAACGCCTCCTTGGCATCAATGAGACCCTCATGAGGTCCGGCTTGTGGGAAAAGCTCATCCACATCAACCCGAAGAAGGCTGGTTTCGACGATCTCGAACTCGTCCATACACGCGACTACATAGAAAAGATATTCAACTTCTCGGGAGATTGCCTTGATCCGGACACCTATGTTTCATCCGGCACCTTTGACGCTGTCCGGTATGCCTCAGGCGCTGTCATCGAGGCTGTTGACCGCTGCAGGACAGGGGATATCAGCAGGGCGTTCTGCGCGGTGCGGCCGCCCGGTCATCATGCCGAGGCCGGCGAGGCGATGGGGTTTT
>JAKAGF010000135.1 GCA_021825805.1 Nitrospirota bacterium | reverse complement strand
CCCATCTCCTTTCGCTTATGGAGCAAGTGCCGATGAGGCGGGCGATGCGCAAGGCGTTCAGGGAATGGCAGTCTGCATAGGATGGTCCTTTGCTATAATTGACAGAATTACTTTTTCATGATATTGTAAAAACAAAAAGAGGTGCAGGCATGCTGACCAAATTAACGAGAGGGAACCAGATAACGATTCCAAAGCCGGTCATTGAAAAAGCCCATCTGAAGGCAGGCAGTGATTATCTGGAGGTTGAATATCGGGAGGGAGTGATCTGCCTCAAGCCTGTAGAGGTGGAAGAGCGAATCGCCCCTGAGGTTTTTGAGAAATTTCAGAAACAGGCGCTCAGGAAAGAGCGGGGCGATGTGGAGGTCGATGCGAAGGAAGGAGAGCAATTCCTGTCGAAAAGAGCCAATAGAACAAAGTGAAAGGATTTCTTTACAAGAAGGCGTTCCTAAAGGCATTTGACCGCTACAAAGGACCGGAAAAGAAATTAATCGTTTCGGCGGATAAACAGATCCGCCATTTTTATGTGATGCAGACAGCGCCGTATGGTTTGAGGGTCAAGAAGCTTTTTGATAAAGAAGGGGAGAAGACTTTCGAGGCAAGGGTGACTGATAAAATACGCCTGCTTTATGTCGAGTCCGGGGAAGTGGTTGCCTTCGCTTTTCTTGGTAACCACGAACAAGTCAGACGATACATAAAGAGTTTCAAATGAGTTAATGGGCTTCACAGGCAGAGTGGATTTTTGAAAAGAGCTTTCACGATTATTATCGGTTTTGTGCACGACTTCGCAGCCGGCTGCTGGGCGGCGACGGTATTGGCTGTCTATTGGCTCAGCAGGCAGGCATTCCCCGCAGAGGTCGGCGGCATTATGTTCGGGCTCAAGAAACAGTTATTTTGGGCAGGGATTGTCTGCGTGACGACTGTTTTCGCCACAGGGGCCGGCAGGTCGTTTACCTATGTTGACAATGTCTACGGCAAAGACGCGGAAAAGGATAGAAGAAGGCTTCTGATCATAAAGCACATTTTTCTTTTTGTGGTCTTTGGCTCCGGTATTTTATGGCAGTACAGCATGGTTTTCAGATAGGTTTGTGAAATCGAAGCCTTATTTCTCTTTTCTTGTTCTATCCTGAGGTGTCCCTATCCCGCTATTCCACTTTCTCTTGAGCCCTGACTTTGAGGTCATATTTGTCGGCTTGTAGTTAGTTGCCTTGATGTTTGGTACCAAAATTGCTTAGAATAAACAAGTTGTTATGAAAAAAATCAATAAAATACTCCTCATCACCCCTCCTTACCATTCCGGTGTAGTGGAATCAGCCGGTGTCTGGCTCAATGTGGGTTTTGTATATATCGCCGGAAGCCTCAGGGCTGCGGGATATGACCCAATTTATTATGATGCCATGAGCCACTGGCACGACTATGACGACATCGGTAAACGTATAGAGAGCGAACGGCCTGATGTTGTCGCAACCACTGCCTTTACCGCTGAAATCGTTGATGCCCTGAAGGTGCTGAAACTCGCAAAGGAAATCAATTCCAATATCATTACGGTCATCGGCAATGTCCACCCTACCTTCTGCTATGAAGAAATGCTGAAGGATGTTTCCACGCCTGTGGACTACATTGTGAGGGGCGAGGGCGAAGAGACGATGGTGGACCTCATGAACGCGCTCTCTGCGGGCGGGGATGTCTCGGCTGTGAAGGGCATCGCCTACAGGCAGGACAACAGGACTGTCGCGACGCCGTCGCGAGGATATATCAAAGACCTCGATGCTCTTCCCCTTGCATGGGACCTGGTTGACTGGCCGATTTACACGTACAGGACAATGGAAGGGTCGAGGCTGGCAATCGTCAGTTCCTCCCGCGGCTGCAGCCAGCGGTGCAGTTTCTGCTCCCAGCAGCTCTTCTGGCAAAGGAAATGGAGAGGCAGAAGCCCGGAGAACTTTGTCGGCGAGCTTGAATTCCTCAGGGATACGTATGGTGTCAATGTGGTGATGATTTCCGACGAGACGCCGACGCTTGACAGGAAGCGGTGGGAGAAGGTCCTCGACCTGCTCATCGAACGGCAGGTCGGTACAAAGATCCTGATGGAAACTCGCGTGGATGACATCCTCAGGGATGAAGATATCATGTGGAAGTACCGGAAGGCGAATATCGACCATATCTACGTGGGCGTTGAGGCCACGACGCAGGAGACCCTTGATATCTTCAAGAAGGATATCAAGGTGGAACACTCGAAACGCGCACTGGAGCTGATCAACGAATACGGGATCGTTTCCGAGACCTCCTTTGTCCTGGGAATGCCCGATGATACCAAAGAGAAGATACGGAAGACGGTGGAGTTGGCGAAGTTCTATAATCCGGACCTGGCTTTTTTCCTCGCTATCGCGCCCTGGCCTTATTCCGAGATATACCCTATGCTCAAACCTTATGTCGAGGTCTGGGACTACAGCAAGTATAACCTTGTGGAGCCGGTGGTTAAGCCGAAGGCCATGACCATAGACGAAGTGAGAAGTGAACTCGGCCTTGCATCAAGGAATTTCTACATGGACAAGCTCAGGAATCTCGACCGGCTGACCCCGGAGAAGCAGGAATTCATGATCAAGGTGACGAAGCTTATCGCAACGAATTCGTATCTCGCAGAGCACATGCAGGGCGAGATGCCCGAAGAGGTGAAGGCATTTTTCGACCGTCTCGAAGCGAGGAAGTGACATCCCCGTCCAGGCAGGCGCTGTCGATCATCGTCCTTATTGTCGCCCTCGGTCTGCTGGTCTACTCAAACGTACTTTGCAACGGCGTATTCCTCTTTGATGACTTTGAGTATGTGGTGGACAATCCCCTCATCCGGAATCCCTCTTTGTTTGCCGACATTACCGACCCGCGCCAGATCGGGTATCTGAGCTTTGCGCTGAACTATGCCATAAGCGGGGCCGACAGCCCCTTCGGGTATCATCTGGCGAATGTGCTGATCCATATCGCCAACGCTGTCATGGTCTTTTTTCTCCTGAGGGTCATCATGCCCTTCCTCCGTCCCCGATACACTGCCGCGGACAACGCCGCCGCGGCGCCCTCTGAAGCTTTGCCCGCGCTTGCCGCCCTCATCTTTCTTGCACATCCCCTGGGAACCCAGGCGGTGTCCTATGTGACCCAGCGCTTCACGTCATTAAGCGCCTTTTTTTACATACTGGCGATTCTTTCGTATCTTGCCGCAAGGGCGAGGTTTGAAAGACATGCCCCGGGCCGGGCCGCATACAGTCTGCTTGCCCTTTCGCTGGGCAGCGCCATTCTGGCCATGAAGACCAAGGAAATTTCCTTTACGATCCCTTTCATGATGGCGGCATTCGAACTGCTCCTGTTCAGGGACTCCGTTTATGCGAAGAGGAGGTTCTATTTCCTGATACCCTTCCTGGCGACCCTCATAATCATTCCGATGTCCCTCTTTGGTCCGGATTGGGGGATCATGGCGCCGGGGAGGGGTGTTGACGAGGTGACGCGGCGCGACAAGCTGTTTGATCTCTTCCAGCGGTCGCCCTACGAATACCTTCTCACCCAGTTCAGGGTAATCGTTATTTACGTCAGGCTGATGCTCCTGCCGGTGCGCCAACTGGCTGTCTATGACCTGCGGGCGTCCAAGTCTTTTTTTGAGCCGGCGGTGATGTTCTCGCTGCTGCTGTTGCTGTCCATGGCCGCCGCTGCGGCCTGGTGCTGGAAGCGGGCCGGCAGGTCAGCGCCAGCGGACGCCGTGGAGCTGAGACTTGTGACCCTCGGCATTGTCTGGTTGTTTATTAGTCTTTCCATAGAATCCTCGGTTATTCCCATAAAGGACCTGATCTTCGAGCACCGGGCCTATCTGCCGAGCATCGGTCTTTTTATCGCCGTGTCGGCGGCGCTCCTCAGGCTTGCCGAAAAAATTGTTCCAGCGGTTGAGCTCCGCCTGCGCGCGGCCGTTATCGCGGCTGTTATCGTCATCCCCCTTTCCGCTGCCACGTATATGAGAAACTGGATATGGACGGACGAGGTGCTTTTCTGGGATGATGTGGTGCAGAAGACCGGCAAGGCGATCGGGTATAACAACCGGGGGACTGCGTACCTGAAGGCAGGAAGATATGACCTGGCGCTCAAGGATATGAACAGGACGGTTGACTTCTTCCCGAGCGCAACGGACCGGCTGGCGTGGGAGAACTCGGATTTCACCCCGACGAATATGGCCAAGACCTACATGAGCCGGGGCGCTGTTTATGAGGCGCTCGGAGACAGGGACCGGGCGAACGATGATTACCGGATGGCGCGCGAGCTGATGATGATCAGCCCGGGAATGGCGCGGACGAGATGAGGGGTTCATGACCGGAAGGGGGGATATGCTGTTTGACAGGAAGAGACTGAGGCTTAAGCCGCTCAGGGAGCGGGTCCATGATCTGCATATCGGCATGGTGAAGCCCCTGGAACCGGCCGCGCCTTTCCATCCTTCGCTCGTGTCCGTTGCCCGGCGTATCGCGTCTGCCCGTTCCCATGGTCGGGCTGTGGTCATGATCATCGGAGGCCATGTTATCCGCTCAGGGGTGCAGCGGTATGTAATAGACATGCTGGAGCGGGGATACCTCTCCTGCATCGCCATGAACGGTTCCGTGATGATCCATGATTTTGAGTTCGCCCTCGCAGGGGCCACAACGGAGAGCGTTGCGCGGTATATCGCGGACGGACAGTTCGGCCTGTGGGAGGAGACCGGCATCATCAACGATATCGTCAACCAGGCCGGATGCCGGGGCGATCTCGGTATGGGCGCTGCGGTCGGCCGGGCGATTGTTGAAGGAGACTTTCCCCATAAAGACCTGAGCGTGCTGGCAGCCTGTTATCGCAGGGGCCTGCCTGCCACCGTGCATGTGGGCATCGGGTACGATATCATCCACGAGCATCCGAATTTTGACGGGGCTGCGGCAGGCGCAACGTCATACCGGGATTTCCTCGCCTTCACGTCAGTCCTCGAAGGGCTTGAGGGGGGCGTTGTGATGAATTTCGGGAGCGCGGTGATGGCGCCGGAGGTCTTCCTGAAGGCCCTCAGCATGGCAAGGAATGCGTCCCATGCGGAGGGGCGGGAGATAAAGCGCTTCACAGCCCTGGTCTGCGACCTCTATCCCCTGCCGGAGGACCTGGCCTCGGAACCGTGCAGGGATGAGCCTGCCTACTATTTCAGGCCGTGGAAGACGATGCTCGTAAGGACCGTTGCCGGCGGTGGCGAGGGTTTCTACGTGCGGGGGAGACATGCGGACACCATACCCGCATTGTGGACCGCGTTGCGCGAGGTTGATGGATAACGTTTGGCCATGGTATCTTCAAGCATGAAAATACAACCCCTTGAGGAATTGGCGGTCATTATCAGGACGCTCAGGGCGGAGGGAAGGAAGATCGCCCTCTGCCACGGCTGCTTCGACCTCATGCATCCGGGCCATATCAGATATTTTCAGGCTGCAAAGAAGATGGCGGACGTCCTCGTGGTGACCGTCACCCCCGACCGTTTTGTGGACAAAGGCCCCGGCAGGCCTGTCTTCGGCGAGGAACTCAGGGCTGATTGCATCGCTGCCCTGGAATGCGTGGATTACGTTGCGATCAATGAGTGGCCTACCGCGGAGGAGACGCTGCGGCTGCTGCGGCCGGATTATTATGTCAAGGGGCAGGAGTTCGAGAACCTCGAAGACAGGACCGGCAAGCTCCAGAGGGAACATGCGGTGGTCCGGGAGATCGGCGCTGAGCTGAGGTTCACCCATGAGATCGTTTTTTCTTCCACGGAATTGATCAACAGGTATTGCAGATGACGGCCATGCGCAGCCCCATCAGGGAAAAGATCCTCCCGTTTAACGACCTTATCCCGGTTGTGGAGGGACTCAGGAAGAAGGGAAAGGTCGTTGTGCAGAGCCACGGGGTCTATGACCTTATACACCCCGGCATCCTGACACATCTCGAGAGCGCCCGGCAGCAGGGGGATGTCCTCGTGGTGACCGTAATACGGGACAAGGACGTGCGGCGGGGCCCGGGAAGGCCGATATTCCCCGACGTGATGCGGGCCGAGAGCGTCGCTTCTCTCGAATACGTTGATTATGTTTCAGTTGTCGACGACGAGATTCCTTTTGAGTGCGTCCGCATGCTGCAGCCGGATGTCTTTGCAAAAGGACAGGCGTACAAGGAGCGCGACCGGACGCTTCACGAGAAGATATTCGAGGAGGAGAAGGAGTTCTATTTCGGCAAGAGCCGGATCCATGAGACCGGAGGCTTCTCCCTCAGTTCGTCCCATATCGTGAACAATTTCCTCGATGTGTACCCGGAGGAGACGAAGCGCTTTCTCAAGAATTTTTCGAGGAAATACAGCTTCAACGACATCGTGGAGTCCCTTGACCGGCTCAAGCCCCTAAAGGCGCTCCTCATCGGCGACGGTATCATCGACGAGTATCATTACTGCTCCGCCATGGGCAAGTCGGCGAAATCCCACCTCGTGGTGAGCAAGTATCTTACCCATGAGGTCTTCTTCGGCGGGGCCTTTGCCATTGCAAACCATATTGCAGGGCTTTGTGACACCGTACACTTAGTGACCCTGCTCGGGAAGAACGACTCCAGGGAAGAGGAGATCGTCAAAGGGCTCAAGCAGAACGTCGGCACGACCTTCTTTTATCGGGAGGACGGTCCTACCATCGTCAAGAAACGGTACCTCGACCAGTATCTCAACCAGAAGATCTTCGAGGTGAACCACCTTAACGACGATTTCATCAGCGGCGATACCGAAGAATCGGTCATCACGCGCCTGAAGTCGATCATGCCGTCGTATGACCTTGTCCTTGTCTCCGACTTCGGCCACGGCTTTATCACAGAGCGGATAATCTCCGTCATCAGGACGCAGGCAAAAAAATATGCGGTCAACACGCAGACGAATGCTGCCAACGCGGGATATAACATGATCACCAAATACCGCGACCCCTTCTTCGTGTGCCTTGACGAGCCGGAGATCAGACTGGCGGCGCAGGAACGGCATGCGAATATCGACGACATCGCCAGGCGGATCAAGGCTGAGGTGAATGCCGGCCATCTGATCGTGACCCTCGGCAAGAAAGGGTCCATCGGCATAGGCAGGGAAGGCGTGTTCAACCGCACTCCGGTCTTTTCTTCCGTTGTGCTTGATACCATCGGCGCCGGGGACGCGTTCTTCGCCTTTACAGCTCCCTGTTTTGCCCAGGGCATGCCCTTGGACATGGTCTCCTTTATCGGCAATGCGGTCGGGGCCCTGGCTGTGCAGATCGTGGGCAA
>JAKAGF010000134.1 GCA_021825805.1 Nitrospirota bacterium | reverse complement strand
GGGGGGGATTGACCTAACCCCTTGTGATTTTATGGTGGAGCTGATCGGGATCGAACCGACGACCTCTTGAATGCCATTCAAGCGCTCTCCCAACTGAGCTACAGCCCCTTGTGGTAATTTGTCAGAATAGCATCAGTCCCGAGAGCTTGTCAACCGGATCAGGTCTCGAATGCATCAGGTATATGCTCTATGAATTGCCTGCCGTCTCTTGACATGATACTCAGGACATCAAAACGGGCCGCGGTCTCTTTCCTGAGCCCTTTCATGAAGCAGAGGGCGACTTTTTTTATCTTCTCCCGCTTCCGCCGGGTTACCGCCTCAAAGGGTGACCCGAAGGCATCGTCGGCCCTTGTCTTGACCTCGACAAAGACGAGCACATCCCCGTCTTTGGCGATGATGTCGATCTCGCCAAACGGCGTCCGATAGTTCGTTCTGAGGATCTTGAATCCTTTCTCTTTCAGAAAGACTGCTGCAGCGTCCTCGCCTTTTTTACCGAGGTTGTTCACTGCCTTCGAGCCGCTGAAGAAGCCGGGGGATACCCTCAATGTCCCTGATGTCTTTCTGACAGAGGATCTTGAGTATCTCCCTGAATGCCGAGAACTCCTCCCCGTGCCCCCTGAGGTTGCGGGATAGCGACCTGTAGAGGTCTTCCCCCTTGTTGTCCCAGTCCAGGAGGATGATGACCCTGGAGAACCTTTCGGCAATATCCTCGCAGAAATCATAGAGACCCTTGCCGCAGTGAAGCACGATAATCTCCCCGACCAGCCCGAGCTGTTTCAGCGCCGCCGCATCCCGCCTGCCCTCGACGATGACAGGTATGCGCTTGTTCGCCTCATGCAGGGCCGCAAAGATCTCCCGAAGCCGTTCAGCCCGTTCCAGGTCTTCGGTGGACGGCATTTTTCTGATGGTGTTGAGCATGGTACCCCTGCTGACTTCTCCCAATCGTTGACGGTTCTGCAACATGCCGAGAGAAAGGTCATATTGATTACTATAAATCATCGTGCCGCTGAATAGCCAATATGCAGCGTAAGTTATCAGATTCATTGACAATAAGGGGATTTTAATATATTTTAGACATATGGCAGTTAAACTCGGTCAGCTGTTGATAGCGTCCAGCATCATATCTGAAGAGCAATTAAAGCAGGCCCTCAATCTCCAGAAGAAGGAAGGCGGAAGACTCGGGACCAACCTTGTCAAGCTCGGATTCATCACCGAAGATAAACTTGTGGCCTTTCTGAGCAAGCAGTATGGGGTCCCTGCCATCACCCTTTCCGAATACAAAATCGACAATCCCGTCCTGAAACTGATACCCGCTGACATGGCAAAAAAATACCTTATCATGCCGATCACCAGGGTGGGCGCGACCCTGACGGTGGCCATGGCAGACCCCTCCAATGTCTTTGCCATCGACGACGTCAAGTTCATGACCGGTTATAACGTGGAAGTGGTGGTGTCCAGCGAGTCGGCGATCATAAGCGCCATCACGAGCTATTATCTCGGCAAGGGCGACAGCATGCTGGCGACCGCCACAAGCACCATGGCTGCCACAACATCGGCGACTATCCAGGCCAAGGACTATACCCTTGGCGATGAAGATATAGATGGCGGCAATTTTGACACAGCCTCCTTTGATGAGGGTCCAAGCGTCAACGTGGATGAGTTCGACAAGATAGTCGGCAGCGCCCTCGACAACGTCGACGTGCTGGAGGAGAAGGAAGACTCTGAAGCTGTCAAGGATGTGGAGGCCCCGATTGTCAAGCTGGTCAACGGCATATTTGTCAACGCTATAAAAAGCGGAGCAAGCGACATACATGTCGAGCCGTATGAACAATCTTTGCGGGTCAGGTATCGCGTGGACGGCGTGATGTATACGGTGATGAACCTGCCCACGAAGATCAAGGCAGCGCTGACGTCGAGGATAAAGATCATGTCAAAGCTTGACATCGCGGAGCGCAGGCTTCCCCAGGATGGCCGCATCAAGCTCAAGCTCGGCAAGAAGCGCGATATCGACTTCCGGGTCTCCGTACTTCCCTGCCTCTTCGGCGAAAAGACGGTCCTGCGGCTCCTCGACAAGGGGAACCTTCAGGTGGACCTCACGAAGCTGGGGTTTGAGCAGGCGGCGCTCGATGATTTCATGGAAGCCCTGAACAAGCCTTATGGTATGCTCCTGGTCACAGGTCCCACGGGGAGCGGCAAGACGACGACGCTCTATTCCGGCCTGAACTATCTCAATAAACCCGACACCAACATCATGACTGCTGAAGACCCGGTTGAGTTTAACTTCATGGGCATCAACCAGGTGCAGGTCAAGGAAGAGATCGGTCTGACCTTTGCCGCTGCCCTGCGGTCTTTCCTGCGGCAGGATCCTGATATCATTATGGTCGGGGAGATCCGGGATTTCGAGACCGCCGAGATCGGCGTAAAGGCCGCGCTCACCGGCCACCTGGTGCTAAGCACGCTCCATACCAATGACGCGCCGGGGACGATCAGCCGCCTCCTCAATATGGGAATAGAGCCTTTTCTCGTCTCTTCCTCAGTTGTCCTCATTCTTGCCCAGAGGCTTGCGCGGCGTATCTGCGGTCAGTGCAAGGAAGAGGAGAAGGTACCGTATGCGGCGCTCTTGAAGGTCGGGTTTTCAGAAGACGAGGCAAAAACAGTAAAGTGCTCTAAGGGCAAGGGATGTCCCACGTGCAACGGGAGCGGCTATAAGGGACGTGTCGCCCTGTACGAGGTCATGCCGGTCAAGGACGAACTCAAGGAACTCATCCTTGAAGGGGCTTCCACCTCTGAGATAAAGAAGGCTGCGATCCGGCTCGGGATGAAGACGCTGCGGATGAGCGGCCTCACCAAGGTGGCCGAGGGAGTAACGACAGTTGAAGAGGTTATGCGCGTGACATTCGGAGACTAAAGGAGAGGCAGATGGCGAGCATTTATGACCTGTTGAAAGTGATGATAGAAAAAGGGGCTTCGGACCTGCATATTACCACCGGCAGTCCCCCGAGGCTGAGGATTGACGGCAAGCTCGTGCCCCTCGACCATCCGAGTCTTGCGCCGGCTGACACCAAGTCTCTGTGCTACAGCATCCTGACCGACAGCCAGAAGCACAAGTTTGAGGAGAACAACGAACTGGACCTCTCCTTCGGCGTCAAAGGACTGAGCAGATTCAGGGGGAATATCTTCATGCAGAGGGGTGCGGTTGCAGGCGCCTTCAGGACGATTCCCTTCGAGATCAGGACTTTCCAGGATCTGGGCCTTCCCGAGATCGTCAACGAGCTCGTCAAGAAACCCCGGGGCCTCATCCTGGTCACCGGGTCAACGGGCAGCGGTAAATCGACGACCCTCGCGGCAATGGTCGACCGAATCAATTCGGAGCGCTATGACCACATTATAACCATCGAAGACCCCATAGAGTATCTGCACGGCCACAAGAAATGTCTCATCAACCAGCGCGAGGTAAATGCAGACACGGTTTCTTTCAAGGCTGCCCTGAGATACGTGCTGCGGCAGGACCCTGATGTAGTGCTCATCGGAGAGATGCGGGACCTGGAGACCATCGAGGCGGCCCTGACCGTTGCCGAGACAGGGCACCTTACCCTTGCAACGCTCCACACGAACTCAGCGGTCCAGACGATCAACAGGATCATCGACGTTTTCCCTCCGCACCAGCAGGAGCAGATCAGGGTGCAGCTTTCCTTTGTGCTCGAGGGGATACTCGCCCAGCAGCTGATCCCGAAGAAGACCGGCAAGGGTCGGGCTCTTGCTGTCGAGCTCCTCGTTCCAAACCCGGCGATCAGGAACCTTATCCGGGAAGACAAGATCCACCAGCTCTATTCCACGATGCAGACGGGCCAGGCGAAATTCGGTATGCAGACCATGAACCAGTCTCTCATTGAACTGTATTCAAAGGGGTTCATATCCTATGAGGACGCCATCGGCAGGTCCATGGTCCCTGAAGAATTAATCACGATGCTCCAGAGGATGCCCAACGCCCCCTCTGGCCGCGGGAGGTAACCGGCAATGCCTACAACTGTCTTTGAATGGTCAGGAAAGACCCCGAGGGGAACCATCGAAAGCGGCGAACTCGCCGCAGGTTCCAAGGAGGAGGTGATCAGCCAGCTCAGGAAGAAAAACATAACTCCGACGATCGTCAGGCCGAAGGAAAAGAAGCCGCTCCTTGCCGGGCTGAGCATAGGCGGCGGGGTAAAAGACAAGGATATCGTTATCTTTACGCGGCAATTCGCTACCATGATCGATGCAGGCCTCCCGCTGGTGCAGGCCCTTGAGATACTCTCAACGCAGGTTGAGAATAAAGGCTTTGGCAAGACGATCGCGCTTATCAAGGGCGATGTGGAGTCCGGTTCGACCTATGCCGACGCCCTGAGGAAGCATCCCAAGACCTTTACGGACCTGTATGCCAATATGGTCGCTGCCGGCGAGTCGGGCGGCATCCTCGACACGATCCTGAACAGGCTTGCCGCGTACATCGAAAAGGCGATGAAGCTGAAAAAGAAGGTAAAGGGCGCGATGGTATATCCCATCGTCGTATCCTCGATCGCTATTCTTTGTATCGCAGTCATCATGATCTTTGTCGTCCCGACCTTCTCAAAGATGTTTGCCACCATGGGAGGCACGCTGCCTCTCCCAACCCTGGCCGTTATCAAGCTCAGTAATTTTCTCGCAGGCATCGGCGGGCTCCTGGTCTTTTTCGGCATAGTGGCATTTTCTGTTGGACTTTCCCAGTTCAGAAAGACCAAAGGCGGACGCCTTCTTACGGACAAGATTTTCCTGCGGCTCCCGATATTCGGTATTCTGCTGCGGAAAGTGGCTGTGGCTAAATTTACGCGGACTCTCAGCACTCTTATCAGCAGCGGCGTCCCCATCCTCGACGGCCTTGAGATCACCGCAAAGACAGCAGGGAATATGGTCATCGAGAATTCGGTCATGGATGTCCGGTCAGCGGTTTCCGAAGGCAAGACGCTCGCTGAGCCGCTCATGAAGTCAAAGGTCTTTCCTCCCATGGTGACGCACATGATCGCGGTGGGTGAATCCACCGGGGCCCTGGATTCGATGCTCAGCAAGATCGCTGATTTTTATGATGACGAGGTGGACAACGCGGTAAACAACCTGACCGCCATGATGGAGCCGATGCTGATGGTCTTCCTGGGCGGGTCGGTCGGCTTCATCGTCATCGCCATGTATCTGCCGATATTCAAACTCATCACGCTCATCAAGTAGCAGACCTCATGGCAGAGCATGCCCTTGCGGCGCGTATCAAGGCCCTGATCTTTTTCAGGGCCGTTTTTATCACACTGCTCCTCGGGTCCTCGTATATCTTCAAAATAGAGTATTTCTACGCCCACCCCAGGGCAATATCATATCTCATCATCTCGCTCTACACCCTGACTATATGTTACGCCCTGCTCCTGAACCGGATCAGGAGCCTGTTTTGGTTCGGCTACGTGCAGCTTGTCCTGGACATCGCGGCGGAGCTTGTCCTCATATCGATCACCGGGGGCATAGAAAGCTGGTTCTCCTTCACCCTGATACTGACGGTGCTTTCATCCAGCATCATCCTGAACAAGAAGGCCGGTTATGTCATCGCCAGCGTGAGCAGTATCCTGTACGGCGTACTCCTTGATCTTCAGTTCTACCACCTGGTGCATATTCCCCATGAAGCGGTCACCCTTGAAAAGGAGTTTCTCTATAACATCTTCATACATATCCTCGCCCTCTATCTGACGGCGTATCTGAGCGGCTACCTCTCCTCGAGGCTTGAAAGAGCCGCGCTGACCCTTGAGGAGAGGGACTCAAGTCTCAAGGACCTCGAACTCTTCAACCTCAAGGTGATCGAGAGTCTCCCAAGCGGTCTTTTCACGACCGACCTTGAAGGGAGGGTCCTTATGTTCAACAGGGCGGCGCATGAGATAACCGGGATCTCCGAAAGGGAGGCGGTAGGAAGCAGTATCCAGACGACCCTGCCGTTTCTGTCTGCGCCCTTCACCGAGGGCCGGAGGGAGGATGTCCTGGATTGCGGCGATAAGGGACAGAAGATCATAGGGCTCAACCTCTCCGTGCTGAGGGATGCGGGCGGCGCGCAGACGGGATACATCTGCATCTTTCAGGACCTGACCCAGTTCAAGGCATTGGAGACGGAGATCAAGACAAAGGAGAAGTGGGCTGCCATCGGAGAGCTGTCAGCGAACATAGCCCACGAGATCAGGAACCCCCTCGCATCCCTCAAGGGCTCCATAGAGATGCTCAGAGAAGAAACGATGTCAGCGAAACACCGGGAAAAGCTCATGGACATCGCCCTCAGGGAAATGGACAGGCTCAACAACATCGTGACGGATTTTCTTACCTATTCCAGTCCGCGACCGATCGAAAAGCAACGCGTCGATCTCCACGCTCTCCTTGACGAGACTGTTTCGCTCCTGAAAAACATCGAGCAGAACCGGGGCAATATCGAGATCAGGAGAGATTTCGGCGGGCAACTCCTCGCGAGCGCGGACCCGCAGAAGCTCAGACAGGTCTTCTGGAACCTCGGGATAAACGCCATCGAGGCGATGAGAGACGGCGGTGTGCTCAGCATATCGACCAGTCCGGGTCCCGATTACGTGAAGGTCTCCTTTCAGGATAGTGGGCCAGGCATCAGCGCAGCTGACATAGGCAGGATCTTTTATCCATTCTTTACCACAAAGGAGCAGGGGACCGGCCTCGGCCTGTCCATAGCCTACCGCATAATCGAAGAGCACCAGGGGAGGCTCACGGTAAAGAGCATTCCTGGCGCAAAGACCATCTTTGAGATTATACTACAAAAAGACGATGGACGCGGTTAGAGGCAGGATTCTCATCATTGAAGACGAAAAGAGCATGCGGGAGGTGTTGAGGATACTCCTTGATGAGGAATTCTATGGCGTGACCGTCGCAACCAACGGGGAGGAGGGCATCGAACACCTCAAGAATAACATCTTCGACTTGGTCATAACGGATATCAAGATGCCCAGGGCCGACGGTTTTGAGGTCTTGCGGGCTGTCAAGCGTTATTCACCCGACACTATTGTCATCATGGTCACTGCTTTCGGGACGATGGAGTCTGCCATAGACGCCATGAAGCAGGGGGCCTATGACTATGTCCACAAGCCGTTCAAGATCGACGAGATCAGGCTTATCGTAAGGAAGGCCCTTGAAAAAAAGAGATTGAGCGAAGAACTCTCCCTTCTCAGGGAGAAGTTCCAGACGTCCTACAGGCTCGAAAACATTATCGGCAAGAGCAACCGGATGCAGGAGCTCTTCAAGCTCATCCAGATGGG
>JAKAGF010000133.1 GCA_021825805.1 Nitrospirota bacterium | reverse complement strand
GACCGAGCCCCCCGCAAAAAAGCCCAACCCAAGGGAAAGACATCTTTGGACTGCCCGGGTTTCCCCGGCAATATACCTCGTGCTGGCAGTTTTTATCAGCTTCCTGTGTGAAGGAAGCCCATGCGGAGAGGCATCGGAGAAAAAAGGGAGCATATCCACCGGGGGCGAAGTGTGGGAATTCCGATGGACCCCCACGAGCAAGGGATTATCGGTAGAACGCATTGTAGCGCGAAAGAAGGTGGTGGTCCCTATCGAGATCTCGCTCACCGGAAACATCGCAGAAGTAATATTTATCATTCCTTCAAAATTCAGGGCCTTCGGCATCTCTATGGAACCACAGGTGGCCGAAGTGAAGGACGGCAAGGCACATGCAGGGGTTGCGTTTTTCATCCTGGAGGGGATGCCCCTCGGCAGACACGATCTCATCATTGAAGTCTTGGATGGTCTGTCCCGGACCAGGATAGGAAGCGTCAAACTCCCCTTTATCCTTTTGCCGTCGGATCTCGAATGTCTTTGCTGATTAGATCTGCTCTATCAAAAGAAGAAAGGAAGGTATATACAACCGTGAAGAAAATAGGAACTCTTATGGGAGCCGCTATCCTGGCTTCCTTTCTGACCGTCGGCGTACCGCTCATGACGACTCATGACAGCAGCGACTGCACGGTGAAAACTGCCGACGCGGCTGAGGCGCCCTCCACAGACTTCGCGTGGCACCCCAACAGGCCGGGGATCAAGCGGGCACAGATAGCCCTCGGCAGGGCCTCTACACTTCGCTTCGAGTTCTCCCTCAAGGGGAAAAACGGCACACAGGTGAAATTCGGCTTGCCGAAAAAATATGTGACCATGGGCATCAAGATCGACCCCAATGAAGTCTCGGTTAGCGAGGAAAAGGCATCGTCGAAGGCGGTGCTTACCGTGCCGCCCGGAATGCCCCTCGGAAAATTCGATATCCCCGTGATCGCGGTAGACTCGAAAACAGGAGCAGAGCTCGGCAGGGGCGAAATCCCGATCATGCTGCTGCCTGCGGGAGTGGGCGGGTGTTAACCGGACAATCCAAGGAGGAAGCGCCATATGGATGACTACGGAGTGCGAGGCTGGTGGGATTCGTGGTACAGGAAATTCTTCAAAGAAAAATGGCCGCTCTCGACGGCGGCAGTATTTATGGCGCTTTCCGGGATAATGGCCTATGGCGTCGCGGTATGGTCCCTGGCCAGGACGGTGGCCGGATTTAATCCGTACGATCAGGCCAAGCCGCTCGGCACCTTCCTCGGATTGAAGGAACTCGGCGGCATCATCAACGGCCTTCTGGGAAGGATCGGTCTCCCCCATTACCCCTTTGCCGGATATACGTGGCCTGATGGCGTGACTATCAGCTTCTTTCAGCAATATCCAAATCCCTTGCTCGAACCGACGGCCGGCACGATGCTCGGCATACTCTTCGGAGGCCTTGTCGCCGCCCTCCTCGCAAAGGAGTTCGCCCTGAAGGTACCCTTCGACAAGACTGAGTACAGCCTGGCGGTCATCGGGGGCATACTGATGGGAATCGGCGCGGTCTTTCAGTTCGGCTGTCCAGTGGTGAGCACAACCAACCTGGGGGCCATGGGAGTACAGGCGATCATTATGGTTATCGGCATGACGATCGGCTCTTATTTCGGAGCGAAGATCATCGTCTGGCTCGAAAAAAGAAGGGTTGCTGCGATAGCCTGCGCTGCGGACGGGGCCGGCTATCGGCCGCTGATGCTTTTCGAAAAGACGAAGACCATCTGGCCCTGCCTACCGGACCGGGCTGACGGCGGCGAACCCGCAGGCCTCAGGTATCAGCCGTATCTGGCAGCTTTGCTTCTGGGGGCTATGGTGCTTATCCTTCTCCGTTTTGCAGGCCTCGGGTACCCTGCACTTTCGCTCTCTTTTGCCGCAGCGACCCTCACCGGCTTTGCGATGCAACGGGGAGGGATTTGTTTCGCCTACGCATACCGCGAACCGTTTCTCTCGGGATTTTCAGATATGTCGCGGGCGATGGCATTGCTCTACATCCTGCTCGTGCTGGGGTTCCTGCCGATGAAGCTGCTGGCGACCGCGAATCCCGACCTTGCGTATGCGGAGATATTCGCGATAAGTCCCGCCGGCATCGGAGTCCTGCTCGGGTCAATTCTCTTTGGCATCGGGATGGCGCTTAACGGAGCGTGCGTCAGTGACAGCCTCTGGAGGACTGCAGAGGGACAGGTAAAAATCTGGGTGGGGTTGCTCACTCTCATCTGCGTGTCATCCTGGATCTTTCCGATGCGGGAGGAGGCATGGTTCAAGAGTATCTTCGCTCCCTACGGCTCGCAGAACATCCGGGACGTATATCTGCCGGAGATCCTGGGCGGATATCCTGCGGCAGTCGCCTTTGTCGTCGGCGTGGTAATTTGCTGGGCTCTGCTTATGACATGGTTCAGCGGCAGGACTTTCAGAAAATACATGGAGGAATAGACGGGACGCCGCCTGATATATCCGACGTTCTCTCACAACAATGACCGCCGGGTGTCCGAGACCGGCTAAACGAAAGGAGGAATAATGACAACGGAATGCCATATCGACAGGGAGCTGGATGTGAAGGGGCTCGTCTGTCCGCGGCCAATGGTCATGAGCATGAGCGCGCTGAAGGCGATGTCACAGGGACAGGTGTTGAAGATTACAGCGAATGACAGCAGCACAAAACATTCCATCCCGGCCTTGTGCGAAAGGGCCGGATACAAACTCGTCGAGCAAAGGGAGGAGATGGGCGTTTTCATCTTCATCATCCAGAAATAACCCGAGAGCCTGCGGACTGCAGGCACAATTCACTGACAGGCGGAGGTAACAATGCGAAAGAGGCTATTGGAAACAAGAAGGGCAAGCCTAATACTGCTGGCTATTGCCCTGTCACTGCTCTCCCTTTCTCTGATTCTTCACGGATGCGGAGGCAGCGGCTACGATGCCCCTGCCACAACCCAGACCGTGTCGGCGTTGGTCTCGCCTGAGACTATCAAGGGCTGGATCAATAACGGAAGCGTAAACGGCACGGGATACGACAAGGTTGTCATACTTGATGTCAATACCCAGGCAAACTATTCAGCCGGACATATCCCCGGCGCCCAGTTTCTCGATAGCGCGGATATTTATCAGACGAGGAATGAAGGCATCGCCGCTGACGTCAATATGGTCCTTGACGGAAGTCATATGGACGCTTTGATACACAAATACGGCATAGACCGCAATACAACGATCGTTTTTACAGGCGGCAACTCTGATCCCAAGACTACACCGTCGTCCATACTCTCCGCCACCAGGGCCTATTGGACCTTCCGGTACTGGGGCTTCCCGAAGGAGAGACTCAAGGTTGCAGACGGCATAAACCCCGCATGGTCCGCAGTG
This sequence comes from Nitrospirota bacterium, assembly GCA_021825805.1. Classification (GTDB taxonomy): domain Bacteria; phylum Nitrospirota; class Thermodesulfovibrionia; order Thermodesulfovibrionales; family UBA6898; genus JAKAGF01. Next base: position 3,982 of record JAKAGF010000133.1, on the reverse strand, counting down.
TACGGCCTGACTACCGCTCCCTCGCCGACGATCATCCCCTCCACCTACAGTGTTAAGAGCAACGGGCTTCTGCGTAGCGACGTGAGGGCATCTCTGGCCGAGATGATCACCCTGGTGGACAGTGGAACTCCCAACGCGTTGATCATAGACGGCAGAGGATCGGCCGGCTCGTTTGCAGGCACCCCGGGCTCGACTCCAGGGGTCTTTCCCCCGACCGGAGATTTTGTGGCCTTTGAAGGAAGGATTAAAGGGGCAAAGGCCTTGGGCTATACAACGCTCTTTGATCCCAGCAACGGCAACCGGTTCCTCCCGCCGAATCAGCTCGCCGCGAAATTTGCCGCCATCGGGCTGGACAGCTCAAAGACGGCATATGTGCACTGCCGCACCGGAGTCATCGCCTCTGCCCTCTATTTTGCACTCGATGGAATCCTCGGCTGGCCGGCGTCCAACTACGACGCATCCTGGAGCCAGTGGGGGCAGCTTGCAGGAGACCCTGTCAACGGCAAACAGATTGACCCGAATTCTCCCTGGAGAACCGACATCGCCTCCCGCTCGGAGCTCATCGTCTACAATGGGGCAAACGGCAAGCCCGTTGAGAAGCTCTGTCTGGACGGTTCCGCCGCCACCTGCGCCACGCCGGCGTCGTTCGATACTGATGCAAATAAGATTGAGGAAGAAGACGCCGCATATATGAACAGCAGCGGTTCAGCCGGTGGTTCCGGAGGCGGAGGCGGAGGAGGAGGCAAGACAGGATGTTAGGAGGCAATTACGCGGAAAGAGCAGAGAAACATTCCATCGTCAAGGAGGAGAATAACATGATGAGAATACTAAGATGGGCATTGCTCCTGATGCTTCCTGTTGCCGTCTTCTGCATGGGAGAACGGGACGCCCTCGCTTTTCAGCCTATCGTGTTCGGCGAAGAAGGGGCCTTTTTAAAAATCGATTATCAAGGCCAGCTCTACGGCGTGGTGCGCGACACGGGGTCGGGTCCGGATAAGACAGCCGACACCACAGACCTGTTCTTCAGAAGGAACCGTCTGACCTTCTGGGGACACGGAACCGACAAATATGGGTTTATCGTCCAGCTTGAGTATACAGGAGAGAGGAGGGTCAACTCGCTCATCGTCAACGATCAGCCGGGCAAGGATTTTAATGTCCTTGACGCCTATTTCATGGCGGACTTTTCCAATAGTTTCAGGGTCTATGCGGGAAAACAGAAGATACAGCTGACCAGGGAAAACCTCGAAGATTGTTTCGAGCCTCTCAGCCTGGACCGTTCTCTCTTCATCTATACGCCGTTCAAGCACAGCAGGGACACTGGCCTGGTCGTCTGGGGAAACATCCCTGAACTGTTAATGCAGTACCGGCTGGCGGTCTCGAAGGGGAAAGACAATGGAGATGAACCCAAGAGTTCCCTCATGTACACCGGACGCGTTCACGTCTCCCTCCTGGATCCGGAATACGCATATGGGTACAAAGGGACGTATCTTGGTGCGAAGAAGACTCTGACCCTCGGAGCAGGCGTTCAGTACGAGCCGGACGCGGTATTCAGCGATATCGTCAAGAAAACCGGGGCCAAGAACTACTCCGCATGGACCGTTGATGCCTTCTTCGAATATCCGTTCAAGGATGCCGGCGCCATTACCCTGTCAGGAGCATACCTGCAAACGAAATTCGACGAGGCCTTCAAGGGGAGCAACCCTGATCCGGAGAGCATAGGTATCGACGGAGACAAGAAAGGCTGGTATCTGAAGGCCGGCTACCTCCTGCCCATGAAGATCGGGTGGGGGCAGGTCCAGCCCTTTGTCCGTTACGAGAACTGGCGTTTCGCCCAACTGAACAATGTCTTTGACCAGAAGGTCAAGTGGTTTGGGACGGGGCTCAACTATCTGATCAACGGACAGAGCCTCAGGATTACCCTCGAATATGCTAAAACAAATTTCGACAAGGAACTGAATCCGCAGTCAAAGGATTTCAGCACCGTCACCGCGATGCTGCAGTACCGGTTCTGATGCACTAAGGAATAAGGAATACAGAATGCTAACCCTCCGGTCATATGGAGGTAATCGTCACCTCCATATGACCCTCTTTTTTTGCCTTCCCCGTATATGGAGGGGCATTCTATTGCGTATTGGCTGGCCTGATACCTATAATAAAAACAACGGAGTATTCCGACAACGAGGCGCCATCAATCGGAAGCATCTCTGCCATTTCACCTAACGGAGCACTGTTATGGGAAACCATAGAGACGAAAGGGACAAGTCGTTTTATCCGGATTATCTGAGCGAAATCCTTGTAGCGATATTTCTCACGATCGCTACCGTTTCCATTCTCGCCCTGGTATATACGCCGTCCATTGACAGAGAGATCAACTATGTCTCCGCCTACCACCCGAAGCCGGAATGGTATTTTCTCTGGATCTATCAGTTGATCAGGTATTTCCCAGGAGGATGGGCCTTCGTCGGGACGGTTGTGGTCCCGATCGTCGCTGCTGTACTTTTCATCAGCATACCCTTCGTCGATCGTGGGAACGTGCATTCCGGAAGGGTCGCATCCATTTTATTTGCCCTTTTGTCCGTATTCTTTCTCGTCCTCACCGTGGTGCCGGTTCTGTGGCCCTGACAGACGAGCTCTGTCCGATGGACGGCAGAAGGGTTTTCCTGAAACGTTTCGTGAAATCCGGTTTCGGGCTGCTCGCCTTCCTCTTCGGAGCGACGTTGCTGAGGTTCCTGTATCCATCGCAGGTGCGTGCGCGGCAGCTGCTCTACCATCCCCTGCTCAAGGAAGATGATATCCCGAGGCAGGGTGTCAGAAGGGTCCACCTGACGTACGACAAGGGGGAGAAGACGATCACAATGCGCCTTTTTCTCGTACATGCCGGGGCCGACATATTTGCGCTTTCCTCTTCCTGCGCGCACCTGGGATGTCTTGTGGACTGGTCCCGCCATAAGGAGCAGTTCATCTGCCCTTGCCATGGCGGGAAATACGATATGCAGGGCAACGTCGTGGCCGGTCCACCTCCCCTCTCCCTTGCGCGGATGCCGTTGAAGATCGAAAACGGCATAGTCTACATAGGGATTAAGGTGTAGATTCATGGGAAGGATATTCGACTGGGTCGACAAGCGTTTCAGCCTCAGCACGCCTCATAAGAACTTTCTGCAGAGGGGCGTACCGGCAGGACTGAGTTATCTTTATTGTCTCGGAGGGATAGCCTTCACCCTGGTTATTTTGCTTGTTCTCACCGGAATGATGCTGAGCATGTACTATGTCCCCTCGGAGGCCGAGGCATTTCAGAGCGTACTCAGGATAACCCGCGAAGTAAGACTTGGCGCACTCATACGCGGGATACATAAGTGGTCTGCCAACCTGCTCATCCTTTTCATCCTGTTGCATACGCTCAGGGTCTTTCTCCATAAGGCGTACCGGCCGCCTCGGGAACTCAACTGGGTCGCCGGCGCCCTCACGCTCGTGCTGACTCTGTCCTCGGGCTTCACCGGCTATTTGCTGCCCTGGAATCAGAAGGCATACTGGGCAACCGTAGTCAGCACGAACATGGTCTCGACCGTACCGCTCATAGGCAGGCAGCTTTTGTATCTCGTGAGGGGTGGCCTCGAAATAGACGGTACCACTCTCGTGCGTTTTTACAGCCTGCATGTCTTGTGGCTCCCTCTTGCCATGGGCCTCATGTTATGGGCGCATTTCCACATGGTAAAAAGACAGGGGATATCCGGAGGTCTCTGAGAAACTATGAGCAGAGTCTACGCGGGCTGGCTGGCCGAACATCTCACCGCAAAGTCGGTGACAATCCTTGTTCTCGCCGCTGCTGTTATCGTTTTCTTTCTGGGCTACCGTGCGCTGGGTGATACCTCGGCCGGTTGCGTCCTCTGCCACGCGGACAAGGGGAGACTCGAAAAACTGAACGCCTCCTGGGCCTACGTGACCGATGAAGCTGTCCGCAGGGAGAGCCGTCACAGCACGATAC
>JAKAGF010000132.1 GCA_021825805.1 Nitrospirota bacterium | reverse complement strand
CTCCTTTCGGGCACGGCATCGCCTTTCGCAGTGCCGGAAAAGCTCGTCTTTGACCTGACATGGACCGGGATCAGCACCGGCACAGCGACCCTCGAGACCATGGCCGACGACAGCGCGGTAAGGATCATCTCGACCACCCGTTCGGCCGCGTGGGTCTCGGTCTTTTTCATCGTGGATGACCGCGTTGAAGCACAACTGCGCCGGACTTCTTCGCAGACGCCGGGGCCTCCGAAGCAGTACCGGGCGCGGCTGCGGGAAGGCAGCTACCTCCGCGACAAGGAAGTGATCTTCGATCACGCCGGCCGGAAAGCGACTTTTGTCGATCACATCACCGGAGAGAAACGGCAACTCCCCATCCAGGGGAACGTGCTCGACCCCCTGTCCGGTTTTTACTACGTGCGTTCCCTGAAGATGGCGCCTCCTGGTTCCGTCTTTGTGAATATCTTCGACGACAAGAGGTCCTGGACCGTGGAGGTGCGCGTACTGCGCAGAGAACGGATCAGGACAAAACTGGGAGAGTTCAACACCATCGTCATAAAGCCGTTGATGAAATCAGAGGGGACCTTCAACAGGAAAGGCGACATGTTCATCTGGCTTACTGACGACGAACGGCATCTCCCGGTAAAGGTAAAAACAAAGGTGATCGTGGGAAGCGTCACGGCAACGCTCGCCGGCGGGACCTACTGATGGCGGCTCGCGCCCTCGGAAGGATGAAGGCGGCCGCTGAGCTCAGCGTCATCTTCCTTGTCGACATCTTCTCCATTTACGCTGTCTTCAGGCTGTCGGTCTTTCTGCGGGAGTCGGTCCTCCCCCTCTTCTACCGCCATTTCCCCTCTGTCGTGCCTGAGTGGGGAATTCGGGACCTCTGGTGGATATTCCTCGTCTGGATATTCTTTTTTTATTACGAGGGACTCTATACCAAGCGTTTTTCCTTCTGGGACGAGGTCCGCGCGCTCTGGAAGGTGGCCTTTTTCTCCACAGTCAGCGTCTTCACCATCCTTTCCGTGGGAAAGCTGGGTGAGGAGATGTCCAGGACAGTCATCGTGCTCATGGGCCTGCTCGCGCTGATCTTCCTCCCGTTCTTCCGCATGCCCCTCAAGAAATCCCTTCGAAAGACCGGCCTCCTTCATCGGCGCGTCCTCATCCTCGGCGCCGGAGAGACCGGCAGGCTGATCCTCAAGGCCCTCAGGAAAGAGCCGAACTACGGGTACGAGGTCCTGGGGTTCGTGGACGACGATCCCCGGAAATGCGGCGGGAGGATCGACGGGGTGAAGATTCACCGCGGCATCGACCATGCCGCCACCTATATCAAGAGGTGCAACATCGAGGACGTCTTCATCGCCATGCCGGGCGCCGGCAAGGAGCGCCTCCAGGGGCTCATCAATACCCTTCAGCACAAGGCGGAGCGTATCCTCTTCGTCCCTGACATCTTCGGCATCGCCGTCCTGGGAACAAACCTGCAGCATTTCTTCCACGAAGAGGCCTTTGCGCTGGAGATGAAGAACAACATGTCCAACCCCTTCAACCTCGCGCTCAAACGCTGCTTCGACCTGGCGGCAGGCAGCCTCCTGCTTCCGGCCCTCGCCGTGCCGATGGCCCTGACCGCGCTGCTCATCAGGCTGGACTCTCCGGGGCCCGCGATCTTTTCACAGGAGCGTGTCGGCAGGAAGGGCCGGACCTTCCGGTGTTACAAGTTCAGGACCATGCATGCCGATGCTGAAGAACGCCTCGAAAGACTCCTGGCTGGCGACCCCGGCGCAAAGGCAAAATGGGAAAAGCGCTGGAAACTCGATGACGACCCCAGGGTAACAGGCATCGGCCGGTTCCTCCGGACCACCTCCCTTGACGAGTTGCCCCAGATAATGAACGTGCTGGCGGGTGATATGAGCCTCGTCGGGCCCCGGCCCGTTACGCGGGAAGAGATCGATATCCACTACCGGGAAAATGCCGAGCTTTGTTTCAGCGTGCCGCCGGGAATCACCGGCCTCTGGCAGGTGAGCGGCAGGAGCAACACCAGCTACGACTACCGTATCACCCTGGATTCCTGGTACGTCCGCAACTGGAACCTCTGGCTCGACTTCGTTATCCTCCTGAAGACCGTCAGGATCGTGATCAAGAAAGAAGGGGCGTATTAGCCGTCGCCGGCATTCGTTCCCCAGGGTGAGGCCGTCATGGAAATTTTGGGCTGCTATCAAATATAATATCATTCGCGGATTAACAATAAGTTCATACTATGACCAATAAACGTCAATCCCGCACGCGCGGGAATCCGGACAAACTCTTATATGAGGATTTGACATCGTCTTGGAAAATAACAAGCCCATAGTCTCTATTGTCGTCAGGACAAAAGACAGGCCCGGAATGCTCAAGAGGGCACTGCAAAGTATCGCCTCCCAAACCTACGGTCCGATAGAGGTCGTCCTTGTTAATGACGGCGGCTGTGACCTCGACATCGAAGAAATAAAAAACATCCTCGGCGATGTATCCCTCCACTATATAAGGCTGGAAGAGAATATCGGCAGGGCGCGCGCCGGGAATGCGGGGATGGAGAGGGCGACAGGCGGATACATAGGGTTTCTTGATGATGATGATGAGTTTTATCCGGAACATGTTGAAACGCTGGTGTCTTTTCTTGAACAGAGCGAATACAAGGTTGCCTATACCGACTCACTGATGGTTTACAAAGGATATGATCCTCAGACCTATCAGATAAAAGAAGAAAAAAGCGAGCTCGTATTTTCCGAGGATTATGATTATGACAAGCTCGTTTTCGAAAATTACATTCCTTTCATGTGCCTGATGTTCGGAAAGGAAGTATTGATAAATTCGAGAGGACTCCATCCTGATTTCGAGCTCTATGAAGATTGGGATTTATTAATAAGAATAGGGGAAAAGTATCCCTTCCATCATATCAAAAAAATCACGGCTGACTACAATCAGTGGGATACGGGGTTGCAAATCTCGCAAAGGAACCGGGACGGTGACTTTTTAAAACAGTCTTATTTGAAGGTCGTTAACAAACATTTCGACAAGATTACGCCGCATCGAATTCACGGCTATGTGTCCCGCTATTACCACACGAGATATCGCCTGAAAGAACTGAACGGCGAATTCGAAGCATTAAGGGACCGGGCCGTTTCGCTGGAAGATCAGGCGCGCAAGGGGAATAACCATATACTCGCTCTTGAAGCGACTATAAAGGAAATCCGCTCTCATGCAAGGAATCTTGAGAGCCTCGTGGAAGAAAAGAATGCGCGTATATATCACCTTGATGTCGCTGCAAAAGAGAGGGAGCATCACATAGCCGCCAGGGAGCATCACATAACAGCCATGGAAAACGCCTTAAACGAGAAAGAGGCCTATATACAGCTCATACAATCAGGACAGGGATGGAAACTCCTGGCCAAGTACTTCAGGATCAGAGACAAAGTCCTGCCGTCTGGGACGAAGAGAAGGCTTTTCATGAAGCTGCTTCTTAAAGCAGCCCTGCACCCTAAAGATGTCATTAAGAATCTGAACAAAACAAATCTTAAAAAATTTTTCTATTACCTGGATAAGACTGATCCTGTCACTTTAGAGAAAAAAGTAGAGCGGAAACTGTCATATGAGGCCTCCTCGCAGGGACCGTCTGAAAGAAGTATCGGCCGGCGAAGTCTCACTTCAAACGTAGCCGGCAAGAACTATTTTGATTCTTTGTTCGATATGACCGCCGGGAAGAGCGGAGATTATGTCCCGCTTTCATGTCCAAAATTAACTGAGACCGATATCAGGCTTATCGCCTTTTACCTTCCCCAGTTTCATCCCATCAAGGAAAATGATGAGTGGTGGGGAAAAGGTTTTACCGAATGGGCAAACGTTACAAGGGCTGTGCCCCAGTTTATCGGGCATTACCAGCCCCGGTTGCCGGGAGAGCTTGGATTTTATGATTTGAGGATGCCCGAGGTCCAGAAAAGACAGATAGAGTTGGCTCAACAATATGGCATTCACGGATTTTGTTTCCATTTCTATTGGTTTGACGGCAAAACCCTGCTTGAAACACCCCTGAAAAATTTCAGCGAGAATCTTGATTTTCCTTTTTGTATCAATTGGGCCAATGAGAACTGGACAAGGAGATGGGACGGGCAGGAAAACGAAATATTGATTTCCCAGAAGCACTCGCCGGAAGACGACATAGAATTCATAAAGCATGTTTCTCATTATTTCAAGAATAAGAATTATATTAAAATCAACTCAAGGCCCCTGCTGATAATTTACAGACCCGCACTTTTCCCAAACCCGAAGGCCACCGCGGAACGATGGAGAGAATGGTGCCGCAAGAATGGGATCGGCGAGATTTATCTTGCGCTGACTCATGCCTTCGAGCATGTTGATCCCCGGAATATCGGCTTTGACGCTGTCATAGAATTTCCGCCGAATACATTCCCGCTGAAAGACGTCGCAAGCCGTCTTGATATAGTGAACCCGAACCATAAAGGGCTCATCTATGATTATGAAGAGGCGATAGAGCTGAGCGGAAATCATATTGCTCCTCCATACAAGAAGTTCAGAGGGATATTCCCGTCCTGGGACAATGAAGGAAGGAAGCCCGGGAGAGGCACAATACTCATAAATTCGAGTCCTGATGCGTACCGGGAATGGCTCAGGACGCTCTGTGATTATACTGTTAAGAATTTTGACCCCGGCGAAAGGTTCATCTTTATCAACGCCTGGAATGAGTGGGCTGAAAGCGCCTATCTGGAGCCTGACCGCAGATATGGTTATGCATACCTGCAGGCCACGGCAGAAGCCCTCGCGCCTCTCCCGGAGGGACCATCTTCTCAGCCCGGCGGATGGAAGATCCTATTCGTATCCCATGACGCATGCAAAGGCGGCGCTCAGGCCGTACTCATAGACATAATATCCTGGTTCAAAAACCACACCTTTGCGGACCTCAGGATACTATGCCTGGATAGCGGAGAGCTCCTGCCCCGCTTCAGGGAGCTGGGAGACACGCTCGTCCTGAATGACATGCGGAACAAAGGAATCCCTGAGGAGGAATTGGACGGAAAACTCAGGGAATTTTGCGGCAGCGTCCCTGATCTGATTTACTGCAACTCCGCAGCCTCCGGCCGTGAATACCGGCTGCTCCGGTCGCTCGAAACCCCCATAATCATGCATTTTCACGAACTGGAAATGAGCATCAAGAAGTATGCTGCCGATTGTATCGGCGATGTCATCAGACATTCAGCCCGCTTCATTGCGATCTCCGGGGCTGTTCGTGACAACCTGGCGAGAAACCACGGCGTTGACGATGCCAGGATCAGCACTGTTTACTCCAGCATCACTCCTGACAGTTCCATAGAAGTTGCGGGCAACGCGGAAAAGCAGAAAATCAGGCACAGACTCGGGCTGGAAAAGGACAAATTCATTGTTTTTGGCTGTGGCCTGGGGATGGCTTTCCGCAAAGGGGCTGACCTGTTCATGGAGGTGGCCCGCATCCTGCGAAACAGGGGCATGGATAATTTCCATTTCTACTGGATCGGTGATTTTGACGCCGGGGAAAGAGACATCCGCCACGGCTTGTGGGCCGACCATGTCGCTGCATTGAGAAAAGAAGATCTGGACAAATTCGTCACGTTCCTGGGGCTCAAAGACAGGCCGCGGGAATATATGCAGGCAGGCGATGTTTTCCTCCTGTCGTCGCGCGAGGAGCCTGTGGGCCTTGTAGGATTGGAGGCGGCAGAATGCGGCCTGCCGGTCATTTGTTTTGCCGATGCCGGCGGCATGCCTGATTTTGTCGGGGATGACGCCGGGTTCGTCGTTCCGTATGAAGATGCGGAGGCCATGGCCGGGAAGGTCGCGGTCCTCATGAAGAGCGCTGACTTGAGGCGACAGTTGGGAGCGCGGGCCAGGGAGAAGGTGCTCTCCCGCTTCACCGTCGAACATACAACGCCGTACATCCTGTCCGCATGTCGCGCTGCGGCCCAAAAAAAACCAGCGGTATCGGTGATCATACCCAACTATAACCATGCGCGCTACCTGCGGAAACGGCTCGACAGTGTCTTCAACCAGACCTTCAAAGACTTCGAAGCGATCCTCCTCGATGACGCCTCCACTGACAACAGCATGGAGCTGCTGAATGAATACGCGGATCATGCCGACGTCCGTATCGTGAGAAACGAGAAGAACTCGGGATCTCCCTTCAGACAGTGGCTCAGGGGAATTGATCTCGCAAGGGCGGATGTCATCTGGATAGCCGAGTCGGATGATATCTGCGAACCCCGGTTTCTGGAAACCATGCTCCCCGCCTTCCGGAATCCCGGGGTGAAACTGGCATATGCAAATTCCCACGTAATAGACGAGAATGACAGGGTTACCGGAGATTATGAAAACGGCGAGTACCTGACATCCCTTTCTCCAACCAAATGGAAGAAGAGCTATCAGGTTCATGCAACAGAGGAGATCAATGACGGCCTCGGGGTCAAGGACACCATTCTGAACATCAGCGCGGTCCTCTTCAGGAGGTCTACGTTCACAGAGGAGTTCCGCAAGACGCTCGAGACCATGCGCATCGCCGGAGATTGGTACTTCATAGTCAATGCGATCAAGGACGGCAAAGTTTATTATGACGCCTCAAAGCTGAATTATCACAGGAGGCATGCGGAAAGCGTTATCGGCAAGACCGTATCGGATAAGAAAACGGAGGACTTTTTCCGGGAATTCCGCATGGTCCAGCAATTCGTATTCCAAAATTACGCGTTGGATGGGAACTTCCCGGCGAAATGGGAAAGCTACCTGCGGAAGCAATGGAATGACTTCTATCCCGGCAGGCCGTTTGAGGAACTGCAGGCGTATTATCCTGTGGATGAAATGCGGGAGATCCTCTTGCGGCAGGAGAGGGATACCGAGGGAGAAAGGGCTTGCGGGAAAAGCTCCGGAGGTCTTACAGAGGCGCATAAGAGGCATAAGGCAGGCAACGTGGAGCTTCTGCGCAAGGTTGAGGATTCCATGGCCGCGGTTCGGGATGTATCAGCCGTATCCATAAAAGGGCTGCTTGAGAATGTTTCCGATGAATTCTATTTCTGGCTGCTGACGGAAGGGCATGCGCATATTTCCAGCCCGGCCTTCCGATCGTTGCTGCCGACCATGCCGGACGAGCAGATCCAGATCAACTGGACAGGCCGCAGCGGTTATGAAACATTACACCAGGCCTTCCTTGCATTCAGCCTTTTCAAGAAGATAATCAACTCGCATTACAAGGATATTCGATCCTGCGACAGGATATTGGATTTTGGCTGCGGCTGGGGCAGGATCATCAGGTTTTTCCTGAAGGATATCGAGCCGGAGGGACTTTGGGGAATTGATTGCTATGAAGAGGCTGTAGCCATTTGCAAGAATTCGAATCTGAGGTGCAATTTCGAATCCATCGATGTCATGCCTCCAACCCGTTTGCCCGATGATTTCTTCGACGCCATATACTTATATTCCGTTTTTTCACACCTGTCCGAAGAAGCGCATATGGCGTGGCTGCTTGAGTTCAGGCGCATCCTGAAGCCCGGAGGAGTTGTTATCGCAACG
>JAKAGF010000131.1 GCA_021825805.1 Nitrospirota bacterium | reverse complement strand
GGCCTTCAAATAACCCTTCTCCAGCATGCTCGCATACTGGCCGTCGCCGATGATCACGTGGTCCAGGACCCTGATGCCCAGCGCGTCGCCCGCTGACTCCAGACGCTCGGTGATCAGTACGTCCTCCCGGCTGGGGCTGGGGTCTCCGCTGGGGTGGTTGTGGACGAAGATCACTGATGCCGCAGCCTCCCTGACCGCTGTCCGGAATGCCTCGCGCGGATGGATGAGAGAAGAGGTCAGGGTCCCTTCGGACACCTGCGTCTCCACCATGAGCCTGTTCTTGACATCGAGGAGCGCGCAGCAGAAGACCTCCTTCTTGAGGCCCTTCATCTTCGGATGAAAATAGGCGTATACTTCCCTCCCGGAGGTGAAAAAGGGACCCCGTGATGCTGTCGCCCTGAGGAGCCTCCTGCCCATCTCCAGGCCTGCCTTCAACTGCGCCACCTTCGCCTTGCCGAGGCCTCTGATCCCGCAGCATTCAGTCGTAGTCGCCTGTTCGATCCTCTCCATGGTCCCGAATGTGTCCAGAAGCTCCATTGCCAGGTCCAGGGCGCTCTTCCCGTTTCCTCCGGTTCTCAGGATGATGGCGATCAACTGGGCATCGGACAGGCTGCCCGCCCCGTGGCGCAGCAGCCGCTCGCGGGGCCGTTCGTCTTCAGGCCAGTTCTTTATGCTCCTGTAGGCCATAGGTACCGAGATTGTATCATCAGCGGCCTTGCGCGGTAAAGATGAAAAATCGGGCCTGCTTTGACGCTGAAATCGGCCTGTGATAAGATAATTCATGCCGCTGTATGTGTACGAAGCCGTTGACTCTTCCGGCAGGAAGGTAAGGGAGAGCATGGCGTATCCCGACGAGGCGGCCCTGAAGGCGTCCCTGAGGGAAAAGGGCATGATGCCCCTGAGCATCCGGGTCTCGGAATCCCGGGCCTTCTCCCTCTTTGACCGGGTCACCTCCAAGGACCTCCTCAACTTCACCAGAGAACTGGGCAATCTCCTGGATGCGGGACTGCCCATAGACCGCGCCCTCTATGTGCTTTCAGAGCATGCGGAGAAAAAGGCGATGCGGGCGATCATCAGGGACGTCTACGTTGACATACAGAAGGGCAATACCCTTTCTTTTGCCATGGGAAAACACCATATCTTTCCCCGCGTATACATCAATATGATCAAGGCCGGAGAGTCCGGCGGCATACTCGATACGGTCATCAAGCGGCTCGTCGCCTTCCTCGATACGATGATCACCTTCAGGGAAGAAGTGATCTCCGCCCTCATCTACCCCCTGCTGCTCACTACCGTGGGAGGTCTCGCCGTCGCGGTCCTCATGATCTACGTCATCCCCAAGTTCGCGAAGATTTTCGCGGATATGGGACAGTCGCTTCCTTTGCCCACCCTGGTTCTCATCAACGGGAGCAATGCCTTTGCCGCATACTGGTGGGCAGGCGCGCTGGCGCTCATCGTATCGGGGATGGCTCTGCGGGGCTATGCAAAGACCGCCGAGGGCAGGAATACCCTCGACATGCTCAAGCTGCGGATCCCGGTCTTCAGGAAACTCGTCATGAAGATGATCATAGCCCGCTTTTCGAGGACCTTCGGCACGCTTCTTCAAAGCGGGGTGCCTATCATCGAGGCGATCAGGGTCTCCCGCGAGGTGATAGACAACGATGTTGTCGCAGGCAGGCTGGCGGTCCTCGAGGAGGGCGTGAGCAAGGGCAAGGGGATGTCAGCCCCCCTCCGTGAGAGCGGCGTCTTTCCCCCGATCGTGGCCCAGATGGTCTCTGTTGGCGAGGAGGCCGGCAGGCTTGAGGAGACCTTTCTCCTGATTGCAGACCGTTTCGAGACCGAGACGAAGAGCTACATTAAACGGTTCGTGAGCCTTTTTGAGCCGGCGCTGATACTCCTCATGGGGACGGTTGTGGGTTTTATCGTCATCTCGATGCTCATCGGCATCTTCAGCATCAGCGATATCCCCATGTAACGTGTCGCAGGGCAAGGACTTTCTCATAAGCCCGGCCTGCGGCTGCGGGAGAATTTTATGCGCGCGGTGAGTTAATATATGAAATCAGTTGATGACAGATAGCGATTGCGCCGACAGGAGGTTATTTATGAATAGACGTGTTGACAGGGGCGAGCGGGGTTTTACCCTTATCGAGCTCCTCGTGGTTATGGTCATACTGGGGCTTTTGGCAGCGGTCGTTGCGCCGAACGTCTTCAAGCACGTGGGCACGGCCAACGTAAAGACGACGAAGACCCAGATCGAGATGATCGGACAGGCCCTCGACGCCTTCCGACTCGACACCGGAAGGTATCCGACAACGGCTGAAGGGCTGAACGCCCTGATGAGCAATCCCGGGGCTGAGGGATGGAACGGCCCGTATCTCAAGAAGGGTATTCCCAACGACGCCTGGAAAAAGCCATACCAGTACCAGTCGCCCGGCAGCCACGGCGACTACGATCTCTTCTCCTACGGCGCTGACGGAGCGCCGGGCGGTGAGGGTGAGAACAAGGACATTACGAGCTGGGAATAGGGGCTTCACCCTCCTTGAGACCATCATCGTTCTCTTTATCGCCGGCCTTGCGGTGTCCGTGGTTGTCGTTTCCACGGGGCGGCTGAGGGAGAGGGCGCTCTTCAATGCAGAGGCGCGGAAGATCTATCAGACTCTCAAGCGCGCGCGGGAGGTGTCCCTTCTGGAGCGGAAAAACGCCGCTGTCAGGGTTGACCCTGAAACGAACAGGTACTGGATAGAGTATGACGGAGGGACGCAGCGTCCCCTTTCGGTTCCCGCCGGGTTCAGCATATCGGGAAAGGACATCTTCTTTTTTCCCAAGGGAAACAGTTCAGGAGGACGCATACTGCTTGTCGATGCCGCGGGTAAGGGATATGCGATCAGGGTTGACCCTGTCCTGGGGACGCCGACCATCAAGCGGCTTTAGCCTGCTCGAAGTGATGGTGGCGCTGGCGATCCTCGGGACCGCGCTCGTCGCCGTTTTTCAGCTCTTTTCCATGACCCTCAGGTCCACGATGAATGCGGAGAAATACACGAAGGCTGTGTTCTACGCCCGCTCCATGCTCGATGAATCATACAGTCTCCCCGACGTTGATAAAAACTCCCTTTCCCTGACGTTTGACGGGGAATTCAAGGGCAAACGGGAGGTCTCCGTCAGATCGTCGTCAGAAGACGAGCGCGTAATGCTGTACGAGATAACCGTGACTGTCACCTGGCCTCTGTCAGGGAACCTGCGCATGAAGGGGCTGCGGGCTGTGATGCGCGATGAATAGGCGGGGCGGCTTCACGCTCGTCGAAATTATCCTGGCGATGTCCCTTGCCATCGTCATCATGGTGATCCTTTTTTCGGCCCTGAGACTCGGGTACCGCGCCCAGGAAAGGGGCGGCGCCAGGGCCGAGGCGACACAGAAGCTCAGGATCATCAATGACCGGATCTCATGGCTGATCCGCGGCATCTATCCATATGTGATCAATCAGCCGGATATGAGGAAGATCGCTTTTGAGGGCGCATCAGACCGGATCGGCTTTGTCACGACCAGCGTTGACAGTTACGCTACCGGCCCCGAAGACCGGGCAGGGCTCAAGTGGGTCTCGATCTCGGCTGACAACAAGGGCCTCCGTATACGGGAGAAGGTCTTCTTCCTGCCGGAGATCGTGGAGGAGTCAGGCGGGCGCGACTA
The DNA here is from genome assembly GCA_021825805.1 of Nitrospirota bacterium. Lineage (GTDB taxonomy): Bacteria > Nitrospirota > Thermodesulfovibrionia > Thermodesulfovibrionales > UBA6898 > JAKAGF01. The sequence goes on along the minus strand of JAKAGF010000131.1, from coordinate 3,898 downwards.
TGTGCTCGACCCTGGAGTCAAAAAACTGGAATTTTCCTATTTCGACCTTAAACCCGAAAAGACCGAAAAGGAAAAAGAGGGAGAATGGGTCGCTGAGTGGGATACGGCGGACAAGCCGTATCTTCCCGCCGCCGTCAAGGTAAAGATCACCCTTGAGCAAAACGGCAGGAACGAGCCCATGCCCGAAATGATCGTCAGGCTGAACGTCCTGACGAAGCTGCAATAGCAGCTTCTTTTTTTTCGGCTTTTGCTATTTCTCCTTCATTTGCCGGCCGCAGCAGATGATGTCGCAGGTGTCTACGCAGCCGCAGGTCCTGTCAACCGTTACCGCCAGTCCGCAGACGCCGCAGACGTAGCCGCTGCCCTTCATGCCTGCTGTTTTCCGGGCAGTTGTCTTTTTTACCGCTGTCTTCTTTGTTGTTGTCTTTCTTGCCGTCGTTTTCTTTGCCGCCGCCTTCGGCGCCGCCTTTTTCCTGGTCGCCATGATATCTCCTTTGTGCTGAGATCGCAGGACATCTGTCCCGTTTACTTCCCAGTATAGCAGAATATTGTGTAAGATAAAGGGCGGGCAGCGCCGGGGCGAACATGGACCAGGAAAACAGGAAACCACAGGATATAACGGATGCGGACACTGCCGCCGGTCGGCTGGCGGAGGCGCTTGCTGACGCCGAGCAGAAGGACGACGGCGCCGGCATTACCCGATGCTGTAACCGCATCGGCGCGTTGCATCAGGCCAGGGGCGATTACGATGCCGCCCTTGCGTTTTACCACCGGGCGCTTGCTGCTGCCGAAAGATTCAGAGATGTAGCCGGGGCCTCCCGCAGCTGCGACCGGATCGGCATGGTCCATCAGAAACGGGGCGATTATGACAGGGCCCTGGAGTTTCACCATAAGGCGCTCGGCATGGCCGAAGAGGTGACTGACGTCGCAGGTATCGTCGCGGGGTGCAACCAGATCGGCATGGTCCATCAGAGCCGGGGCGACTATGACACTGCCCTTGAGTTTCACGATAAGGCTTTCAGGCTGGCTGCCGACGGAGACGATGCAGCCGGCATGGCCAGGAGCTGCAACCAGATGGGCATGGTATATCAGAACAGGGGAGACGCTGTTCGCGCCCTGGAGATGGCAGGCAAGGCCCTTGCGGCAGCTGAAGAGGCCGGAGATGTTGCCGAGGCCCTCAGGAGTCATAACCAGATCGGCATGGTCCTGCAGGGAAGGGGCGACTATGACAAGGCGCTGGAGCGCCACCGCAAGGCATTGGGGATGGCCGAAGATATCGGAGATGTTGCAGAGGCTTCTGAAAGCTATCACCAGATGGGGGTTGTCCATCAGCGGCGGGGCGACTATGACAAGGCGCTGGAATTCCACCGCAGGGCCCTGGAGATAGCCCGGAGGATAGGCGATATCGCCGAGGAGTCGAAGTGCTATCACCAGATGGGCGTTGTCCACCAGAAGCGCGGGGATTATGACACTGCCTTTGAGTTCCATCAGAAGGCCCTCTGCATCAACGAGAGGATCGGCAATGTTGCCGCTGTCTCGCGTAGCTATAACCAGATGGGCATCGTCTATCTCAACAGGGGCGAATACGACTGGGCCCTGGAATACTACCAGAAGGCCCTGGACATAGCCGAACGGATCCGCGACTCCGCCATGGTCTCGGTGGGCTACCAGAACATCGGCATTGTCCACCAGAAGCGGGGTGAATACGACAAGGCCCTGGAACTTGCCCAGCGCGCGCTTGAGATGAAGGCCCATACGGACGATTTTTACGGCATCCTCAGGATCTACGGGCAGATGGGGCTCCTCCATAAGCTCAAGGGGGATTACGGAAAGGCCCTTGAATATTCCGAGAAGGCGCTTGAACTTGCCGAGAAGATCGGAGACGCGGCCGGCGTTGCGAAGAGCTATAATCAGATCGGCATCATCCACCAGAGCCGGGGCGACTACGGCGGGGCGCTGCAGCTTTTTCATAAGGCCCTTGAACTCGCCGAGAGGATAGGCGACGTCGCCGAGATGTCGGAGAGCTTCAACCAGATCGGGATCGTATACCAGAGCCGTGGCGACCATGACCGCTCTCTCGAGTTTTTCAAAAAGGCGCTGGGGATCGCCAGAGGCATCGGCGATATCGCCGGAGTTTTCAAGAGCTGCCACCAGATCGGCATCGCACACCAGAACAAGAATGAGTACGACTCCGCCTTTGACTACCACCGTCAGGCCCTCGAGATCGCCGAACGCATCGGAGACATAACCGGCGTCTCGAAGAGCTATCACCAGATCGGGATCGTCCATCAGAGCCGTGGCGACTACGACCGCGCCCTTGAGTTTTACCAGAAGGCCCTCGAGATCGCCAAGCGCGTGGGGGACGTGGCAGGCGTGGCGAGCAGCATCGGCATGGTCGGCAAGGCGATGCAGATGAAGAAAAACTATATAGACGCCTTCGTCAACTACCTCGTGTCGCTCGACATCTTCGAGAAGCTCGGCTCGCCCAATGTTGAGATCGTCCACGGACTGATCACCGAGCTTACCAGGGAGATGGGGGAAGAGGACTTCAGCAAGCTCCTTGAGGAGTTGAAGAACAAGAGAAGCTGAACTGGCTCGAAGAGGCCAATAGATTTGTTGCTGAGTTTGTGCCTGAAGATAGACGCAGGGAATGGGAAAAGTTTCTGGATAAGAGGCGGTGAAATAGGCGATTATCGCGGCCCTGAACATCGCGGGTGATCGTATTCTACAAAGACCGTCTGTTGCTTCCGGGAATCATCAATGACAAATATGTCATGTTTTGCCTGCCTGGCTCCTGGTCCTTATTATCAGTAATTGTCATGCGCTCACTTTTCATTCCACTTGATTCTACGAGCTTTTCCTCTTTTTACGGTGAAATAGATATGCTATGATGATACCCATCATGGGGAAAAACACCTGCAGGGTATAGTAATTGTTAAATTCAAAATGAATAATAAAACAAACATTAAAAAAGAAGGCAATCAGCGAATTTTTTTTGGGTTTTTCATCCTTTTCTTTATTGCTATAATTGCGCGATATATAATTTATAAATTAAGACCGGGAACATTTTCAGTCATATTATTCAAACCTATAACAACAAGCGAAATCGTCACATTGGTTGTCGCGTTACTGATTGCTATAACTGAACGGATCAAATACTTTAAAATCAATTTAGGAATGTATCTGATAGCGCTTGCAGCGTACCTTATAAAATTAATAATTAATTTCGGAAAGCATGATCCGGCCTATATTATGAATGCCTCTATGTTATTGGTTGTCGTTTTCCTGATGCTATATCCTATAAAGAAACTGAAAGAACAAAAATGAAATCGAAATTTAACAATCTGCTCCAGGCGACGCGGGAGAAAAAAGAGGGGACGTTGATACTTAGCGAGCAAATACATTGACAAAACGGTTTGTATTGAATACAATCACTTCATGCCGAGACAAGCGAGATTGGATGTGTCGGGAGCCCTGCATCATATCATGGTGCGGGGCATCAACAAGGCGAAGATATTTGAAGACGATGTTGATAAGTCGCGGTTTCTCGACCGCCTCGGCGAAAATGTCACAGAGGGGAAATGCTCCGTTTGCACGTGAGTTCTTGATGACCATAACAAATGCTCGTCAAGTATCAACGTCCCTCAAAATTATTCTCATTTCTTTGATACCCCGTAGGCTTGCATCGGGGAGCATTACCGCTGTTTGGTTTAGATTTATACATGGAATTAACCCCTGCGGGTTATGCTCCTCTTAGCAGTGCAAATAACATAAAGGCATGAATAAGTTGCTTGTTGCCAAAAAGCACACAATGTGATAATATATCAATCGATGAAGCATATAAACTGGAATTCAGAAAAGAGCCTGAAACTTAAAGAATCAAGAGGCATTTGCTTTG
>JAKAGF010000130.1 GCA_021825805.1 Nitrospirota bacterium | reverse complement strand
CCTCAGGTGTGGCAAAGAGATGGTGGCCGATAACAGGAAACGTAAAAAGACTCTTTTTACGAGCGGATTATTGCGGGCTCTTGACCGGGTGGCCTTTAATGGGTGACCCCCAGGGCCCAGAGCGCCACAGTTGACATCGCCCCGAAGATCAGGGCATCAAGAAACTGCCCGCGCAGATAGTTCCCGAGCTGATGGTCCATCTTGTACAGCAGGGTAAGCGCGAACTCGAAATAGCGGTTCGGCACCATCCTGATGAACTGCCGCTTCATCTCCCTTCCGTCCTTGAGGAGAAAGAAAACAATGAACGGAATGATGACGAGATTCGTCATGACGGACACGACGTCGAGGATGTGGCTGACGAGCCACTCTCCGATGCGTGAGGAGGCCGCATCAAGGCGGCCTGCCAGGTCCATGCCTCCGGCGCCCATGAAAGACAGTCTTTGTCTGATCAAATCCTCGAAGGCCCTGACAGCCGCCGCTGCCTGGCCGGAAGTGATTGCATCGTGGAGGGATTCAATCTGTCGCGCAACGAGCGGGAGCAAGAGGAAGAGCAGGGCAGCCACCGTCGTCACGACGGCAAGGAATATAATGGCAGTCGCCGCGAGGCGGCTCGACCCGCGGGATTCGATATACACAGCCACGGGCTCGATGATGTATGCGAGCAGCGCGGAGATCAATACGATCCTGACCAGCTCGCCGATGGACAAGAGGAAAAAAAAGACGAGGGCAAGGACGAGCAGGAGGAAGATGACCTTTACCCAGTTATCCGAGGACTGTTCCATGGATCACCGGCCGATGTTGCCGTCCGCCTCGCCTCCGGAGGCCGGGCCTGCCGCGCTCAGGCATTCATTGGTCTTCCTGAGGCGTTCACCGATCGTCTTTGCCAGCCGGAAGAGTATCTTTACACCGAGGCGGGGATGACGGTTTATGAGGTCCAGAAGGTCCGGCTGGAAAAAACAGAGAAGCCTGCAGGGCGTGCGTGTGACCGCGGAGGCGGTCCGGGGCGCGTCTTCCAGGAGGGAGAGTTCTCCGAAGAATTCGCCGCCTTCCAGCTTCGTCAGGACCTGGCCCGAAGGATCGTTGCGTATCTCCACGACGCCCTCGGCAATTATGTACATGCCGACGCCGGGGTCTCCCTGCCGGAAGACCGCTTCGTCGGGCTGGTATTCCCGCTCGTGAAGGATGCGGCCGATCTGAAAGAGTTCCTTGCCGCTGAGTTCTTCGAAGATGGGGACGCCCTTCAGGATATCCCTGACATCCTGCGGGTCCTTTTTGCTGTTCTTAAATACATTGCCCCAAAGGGTATTCATGTCCTGTACCTGCTGTTCTGACTCACAAAGAGGCCGTCAATTCTGCCGGCCGGACTCCGTTATAGTATACATAAAAGACGCATAAAGGCCACGAAAAAGGGCCGGCAGGCAACAGGGAAACAGGAGTCGGCGACTGCTTTTATGTTATGATTTATACCTTATGGAACAACGTCTTCAGAAGATTCTGGCTGAGATGGGGATTGCGTCCCGGAGAAAGGCCGAGGAACTGATCCTTGAGGGATGCGTGACGGTCAACGGCAAGGCTGCTGTGATCGGCATGAAGGCAGACCCGGCGCGGGACCACATCAAGGTGAACGGCAAGCTCTTAGTCAGGCCGGAGCAGAGGGTGTACTATGTCTTCAACAAGCCCAGGGGAGTCGTCACCTCCATGAGCGACCCCCAGGGAAGGCCGACTGTGAAGGATTTTCTCGGCAGGATCAAAGAGAAGGTATTCCCGGTGGGAAGACTCGATTACGACTCAGAGGGCATGCTCCTTCTCACCAACGACGGCGACTTTGCCCATGCGATATTGCATCCATCGAAAAAGATACCCAAGACCTATCTGGTGAAGGTTAAAGGAGTTCTCCTTGAGGAGGATATGGACCGGCTGAGGAACGGCATTCGTCTCGACCGGTCGGTCACCGCCCCTGCCAGGGTGAAGCGCTACAGGAGGATCGAGACGAATTCCTGGATCGAGATGACCATCTACGAGGGCAAGAAGCGGCAGATACGGAGGATGCTCGAGCGCGTGGGCCATCCGGTGCTGCGGCTCATGAGAATACGTATCGGCGGCATCGAGATGGGCGGCATCGAGGCCGGCAGTCTCCGCAAGCTGACCGCACGGGAGATGGACAGGATACAGAGGGAGGCATTTTCCGAGGAGGAAGTATGAGACGGGATAAAGGGTGTGGAGATATAAGGGAAACTGATATCGGCTCGCAGCTGGCTGTTGCGGGGTGGGTATTCAGGAGAAGGGACCACGGAGGCCTTATCTTTATCGACCTGCGTGACAGAAGCGGGATCTGCCAGGTGGTCTTCAGCCCTGACGCGGCTGCGGACGCCCATACGAAGGCCCACGGCCTGAGGGCTGAATATGTGCTCGCTGTGACGGGCCAAGTGAGGAAGAGACCGGAGGGGACGGAGAACCCGAATCTTCCCACCGGACTTGTGGAGATATATGTGGAGGACCTGGTTGTGCTGAATGAGGCGTCAGCGCTGCCCTTTGCCATGGAGGAGGCTTCGGAGGCTGGAGAGGCCCTCCGTCTGAAGCACCGTTACCTCGACCTCAGGCGGCCGGAGATGCAGCAGAACCTTATCCTGAGACATCGGGTATCAAAACTCGTCCGGGACTTTCTGGACGAGAAAGGCTTTCTCGAGATCGAGACCCCGATGCTCACCAAGTCAACGCCCGAGGGGGCGCGGGACTACCTTGTGCCGAGCCGCCTCAACCCCGGACATTTCTATGCGCTCCCCCAGTCGCCCCAGCTCTTCAAGCAGATACTGATGGTCGCCGGCCTCGAAAAATATTTCCAGCTCGTCAAATGTTTCCGGGACGAGGACCTCAGGGCTGACCGCCAGCCTGAATTCACACAGGTGGACCTGGAGATGTCCTTTGCGGACAGGGAGGATATCCTTCTTCTTATCGAGGGGCTGATGCAGAGGCTCTTCAGGGAGATTATGGGCGTGGAAATCGATACCCCGTTTGAGCGGTTGAGCTACAGGGAGTCGATGGACCGGTTCGGCAACGACAAGCCGGACTTGCGGTTCGGCCTTGAGCTGAAGGACATGGCGGACATAGCCTCAAAAGGCAGCTTCAAGGTCTTCCTCGATGCGCTCGGTTCAGGCGGCATGGTGAAGGCCATAAACGGCAAAGGCATGGCCGGCCTGTCACGGAAGGAGATCGACCTGCTGACAGAACAGGCCCAGTCCTTTGGCGCAAAAGGTCTTGCCTGGATAAAGGTGAAAAACGGGTTTGAATCTCCCATTGCGAAGTTCTTCCCTGAGGATGTCCTCAGGGAGATGGCCGCAAGGCTTGAAGCTGTTGAAGGCGACCTCATGCTCTTTATAGCCGACGCCCCCAAGGCGACATATGATGTGCTGAGCCGTATGCGGCTGGAACTGGGCAAAAGGCTCGGCCTGGTGAAAGCAGGGTTCAAGTTCGTCTGGGTGCTCGACTTCCCTCTCCTGGAGTGGGACGAAGAAGAGGGCCGTTTCCAGGCGATGCATCATCCGTTCACCTCTCCTGCTGATGAAGATATCCGGAAGATGTACGAGGGGGATATGAACAACAGGTCTGCTCTCGCATCCCTCCGGGCGAAGGCCTATGACATCGTCCTCAACGGCTATGAGATCGGCGGCGGCAGCATCCGTATCCACCGGCAGGACGTGCAGAAGAGGATGTTCGAGCTGTTGAATATATCAGAGGATGAGGCGCGGGCGAAGTTCGGGTTCCTGCTCGACGCCCTGCAGTTTGGGGCCCCGCCCCACGGAGGCATCGCCCTGGGACTCGACAGGCTCGTGATGCTGCTGGCAGGAGCGACCTCGATCCGCGATGTCATCGCCTTCCCCAAGACACAGAAGGCTTTCTGCATGATGTCCGGCGCGCCTTCCACTGTTGATCCCAAACAGTTGAAGGACCTGCATATCAAGACGGATGCGCTCGTGGAGGAGACAAAGGGAAAGACCTGCGACAGGTCGTGAGCATGTATGATTCGTAACTCGTTTTGCATCCTCGACGGTATCGGAGAAAAGCTCGAGCGGAGGCTGTGGAAAGAAGGCATCCTCACCTGGGAGGACTTTACGGCAGCCGAACGGGTGCTGAGTTTCGGACCGGAGCGCAAAGGGGTCTTTGACGCCTCCCTCTCTGTTTTGGGCGAGGAACTGGCAGCCCGGAACGCCCCCTTTCTTGCGACGCGGATAAAACGGCGGGAGCACTGGAGAATGTACGACACATTCAGGGAGGGAACGGTCTGCCTTGACATAGAGACCAACGGCTATCAGCCGGACAGGGGAGGGTACGTCACCGTCGTCGGTCTCTACGACGGGTTTGACTACAAGAGCCTGGTGCGCGGCGAGAACCTGACTCCCGAGAACCTTGAGAGGGAACTGCGGCGGTATAAATGCCTGGTCACTTTTTATGGCGCTGCCTTTGATGTGCCCTTCATTCTGCGTTCCTTCAACGGCGGCGTCTCTTTCGACATGCCTCATTTTGACCTCTGTTTTGCCGCAAAGCGCCTCGGGTTTCACGGCGGGCTGAAAAGGCTTGAGGTTGAATTGGGAATCCAGAGGGACGACGATGTAAAGGGACTCGACGGGTACGATGCCGTGCGGCTCTGGGAGCACGCGAGAAAAGGCTCTGATCAGGCCCGGGCGCTTCTTGTGAAGTACAACAGGGAAGATACGGTCAACCTCCTTTGGATCGCCTCGACGCTGTATGAGAGGCTGCGGCTTTCAACCGGGATCGAGGAGTACCTCTCCTGTGGAACTGCCTGACCTTTTTCTCACGTATCTCTCCGTTGAAAAAGGCTTGGCGAAAAATACCATTGATTCGTATGCCGCTGATCTGAAGAGGTTCGGACTTTTCCTGAAGGACCGCGCCGGGGGCATGGGCGCCGCTACGACCGCTGATATCGTTGATTTCATGGAGACACTGAGAAACAGCGGCTATTCGGTCCCGAGCATCTGCAGGTATGTCTCATCCGTCAAGGCATTTTTTAGGTTTCTCCTGATCGAAAACAGAATACAGGTTGATCCTACCGAGGGGATTCAGACTCCGAGAAAATGGGAGAGGCTCCCCAAGGCGCTGGCTGTTTCCGAGGTGATGGCGATGCTCAATGCCGGACTTGAGGGAAAGACCGCTCTGCGGGACGGGGCCATGCTCGAACTCCTTTATTCCTCCGGCCTCAGGGTGAGTGAACTGGTAGGCATCAGGCTTGGTGATATCCATTTTGACGCGGGCTTTATCCGTGTTGTAGGCAAGGGGTCAAAAGAGCGGGTTGTGCCGGTCCATCAGCGGGCGCTCGAAAAGGCAAGAAAGTACATCGAAGAGGAAAGACCTGGAATTCTGAAGAAACGGCAGTCGCCGTATCTGTTTGTGACCAGTAGGGGCGGGGCGATGACGCGGCAGCGTTTCTGGCAGACTCTCAAGGCGATCGGAAAGAAGGCAGGCGTCGAGCTTTCGCCCCACACCCTGCGCCATTGCTTTGCCACTCACCTGCTCGAAGGGGGCGCTGATCTCAGATCCGTCCAGAAGATGCTCGGCCATTCAGACATATCCACCACGCAGGTCTATACCAAGGTCACCACCGACCGGATCAGGAAGGTCTTCAAGAAACATCATCCAAGGGCCTGATACCAGCCCTCTTTTCCTGTATTTATACAACCGCTATTTATGCAACCGCAAGGTTGACATCCGCCGCAGGCGTATTAAACTGAATTTATAACTTTAAACTTGGAGAGACGCGCCTTTGTCGATGTCGCATATGTCGCTGCTATGACCTGGATCATAAACAACGGGGGTCTGTTCCTGTAGGGTATGATGAGCCCTTCTAAGGGCTAAACGCATACTGCAAGGAGGTGGCTGATATCACAAGGCATGTAATGGAGGACGCGGGCGACGCGAAGAAAGAATACAAGGAGGAGATGATGAAGAAGGCTTTTTCTCTGAGCAGACTTGCAGTTGTCTTGGTTTTTCTTGCCGGTGGATTGTATCTCGCGGCTGCAGCTGATGCCGCATATAAGGACGAGTATCCGAAGAAGGGCGAACGCACGAAAAAGGAGGCCCCTGAAAAAGCGGTGAAGGTCGAGTCCTGCTACGGCTGTCATGAACCTGTTAAGGAACTCCACAAGATGGGCAGACACGAGAAGGTAAACTGTACGAGCTGTCACCGGGGACTAAGGAAGCATCTGGAAAACCCCGGTCCGGATACCCGTCCGGTCACCGACACATCATGGGAGGCCTGCGGACAGTGCCATAAGGACCAGTATGAAAGCTTCATGAAGGTGGCCTGGCACCGGCCGGCGCGTGACGAGAAGTCGCAGCTCACCAACAGGGCGCCGAACCCCTTCTGGGACAAACTTATGATGGGCCACGGCTTTACGAAGGAACACAATCTTACCCGGAGCCATAACTGGATGCTGATCGACCATTACGTTGTGGACAGGGCTTATGGCGGCCGTTTCCAGGGCAAGGCCGGCTGGCAGTATATCTTCGCCAGGGGCACGGTCTGGGACGTTCTTGAGGACCGTTATCCAAATACGAACGAACATAAACCGTTTATTCCGCAGAGCGCGGCCGCGGCAAATCCCGTCTGTCTGCAATGCAAGTCACAGGACCATATACTTGACTGGGCGTACATGGGCGATCCGGGCAAGGGCGCCAAGTGGTCAAGGACCTCCAATGTCGTGGAGCTGGCCCGGTCCCTTCAGCATGGGCTGAACTGCTTTACCTGCCACGACCCCCATGCCGCTAAACCGAGGATTGTGAGAGACGGCCTGATCGACGCCCTCACCAGGGCCGACGGCGATACCTTGTGGCACAAAGACCCCAAGCGGACCGGGATAAAGGTGATGGATATGGGCGTGCGGGGCTTTCAAAGAAAGATTGCGCTGCTGGACAGATATGACACGCGTCTCCTGTGCGGGCAGTGTCACGTGGAATACAACTGCAATCCCGGGTACGACCCGAAGAATCCCGATACCTCGAAATACAGCGTGACCATGGCTGACCGCAGGACGAACCATTTTCCGTACAAGGATGTATTCGACCTCTATGATCACTATGTGAACAAGGTGAGCTTTCTGGATTTCAAGCATGGCTTGACCGGCGGTCTCCTCTGGAAGGCGCAGCATCCGGAGTCGGAAACCTACTATAACTCGCGCCATGCAAAGGCAGGGGTCGGATGCGACGGGTGCCACACTCCCAGGGTGCGGGACGGGAAAAACGGAAAATTGTACACCTCCCATTTTGCCGTCAGCCCGAGGGTGCAGCTTAAGGACACCTGCCTGAAGTGTCATCCGAAATGGACTGAGGAGATGGCGAGATACGCGATCGATTCGGTCAAGGCCCATATAAGAGGAAAGATGCGGAAGGCCGAGTTCTGGATGACGGCGCTGATCGACAAGGTTGTTGAGGGCAGGAAGGCAGGGCTCGGAGAGGATGTGATCAAACAGGCCCAGGACCAGCACCTGAAGGCCCATTTCCTATGGGAATACTGGACCGCTGAGAATTCCGACGGCTTCCATAATCCTGAAATGGCGCGTGAGTCTCTGACCAGGTCAGTGGACGAGTCGATGAAGGGCATCAAAATAATCAGCGAT
>JAKAGF010000129.1 GCA_021825805.1 Nitrospirota bacterium | reverse complement strand
GCCCGCGAGGCGACCGAAACGGAGGCGCCTGTCCTCCACAGGATCGTGCGGAGGCTCAGCCAGAAGGCGGGGATCCCGATGCCGAAGGTATACATCATCCCGGACATGTCGCCCAATGCCTTTGCCACCGGCCGCAGCCCGAAACACGCGGCTGTCGCCGCAACCGAGGGTATCATGCAACTGCTGTCCGAAGAGGAGCTCTCCGGCGTAATGGCCCATGAGCTTGCCCATGTGATGCACCGCGACATCCTTATCGGCACTATCGCCGCGACTATCGCCGGCGCCATAAGCTACATGGCCCAGATGGCGCAGTGGGCGATGATCTTTGGCGGCGGCCGTAACGAGGACGATGACGGGGGCGGTCCTGTTGCGTCCCTTGTCATGATGATCGTGGCGCCCATAGCCGCAATGCTCGTTCAGATGGCCATATCCAGGTCCAGGGAGTACTCTGCTGATGAAGGGGGGGCGGAACTGCAGGGCAATCCGCTCGCGCTCGCCCATGCGCTGAGAAAGCTCGAGAAAGGGGCGCAGGCGATCCCCATGGAGGCCAACCCCGCAACAACGCATATGCTCATCGTGGCGCCGTTCAGCGGCAGGGCGATCATGAAGCTCTTCAGCACGCATCCGCCGATCGAAGAAAGAATAGCCCGGCTGGAGGCGATGCGTTTCAGGGGATAAGAAGGCGGCAACAGCAGACGCAGGGGCCTCTCTGCGCCGCCCCGCGGGCTGACCGCATGCTCCGGAACGATCCAGCATATCCTGTCTTCTCCCGCCCCGGCATATTGCATCGGCCTTCCTGCTTGCCGTATCATCTATAGCATCCCGTGCGGGACTGATCGAGCATACGTGAGGAGGATGACATGGCTGATATAATACTGGAGACAAAGCTTGGAGATCTGAGGCTCCTGAGGCGCGGCAAGGTGCGCGATGTCTATGAGGTGGATGATCATCTGCTCATCGTCGCAACCGACAGGGTTTCCGCCTTTGATGTGGTCCTCCCCGACGGGATAGAGGGGAAAGGCAAGGTCCTGACACAGATATCCCTCTACTGGTTCGGAGAGATGAAGGATATCATCAGGAACCATGTGGTCGAGGCGGATGTCAGGAAATATCCCGCTGTCCTTCAGCAGTATGCCGGCGTTCTGGCTGACAGGAGCATGCTCGTGAAGAAGGCGGAACCACTGCCCGTGGAATGCATAGTCAGGGGATATCTGTCGGGTTCCGGATGGAAGGAATACCGCGAGAGGGGAACGGTCTGCGGCATCAGGCTTCCCGAGGGGCTGGTCGAATCAGACCGGCTCGAGGCCCCTATCTTCACCCCCAGCACCAAGGCGGATGCGGGCCACGACGTTAACATCAGTTTTGACGAGATGAGGGAGATCATCGGAAGCGCCACCGCCGAACGGCTCAGGGACGTCAGCCTGCGCATCTACTCCAGGGCCCGTGAACTCGCGGAAAAGAAGGGGATCATCATTGCGGATACCAAGATGGAGTTCGGGATGCTCGACGGCGACCTGATCCTCATCGACGAGCTGCTCACTCCGGACTCATCCCGCTTCTGGTCCATGCAGAACTATTCCCCGGGCAAGGGCCAGGACAGCTATGACAAGCAGATCATACGGGACTACCTCCTCACCCTCGACTGGGACATGACCTACCCCGGACCGCGTCTCCCCGAAGACATCGTTGCCAGGACCATTGAACGCTACCGGGAGATATACCGCATCATCGCAGGCTGAACCACCAATAGTAGCGGAGGGGGAGCGTCCCATCCCGATGACAGCCTACTTCGTCGGTTTGGTGATGAGCAGTCCGATGTACTTGTTGATGAGGTTGGTCCTCTTGAGAAAGGGGATCGGCGGTTTCTTTCTTGTTCCGAGTTTCTTCAGTTCCCAGAGGATATCATGATTATCCGGGTCGTGCTGCAATCCGCTGTGAAAGGCATCGACAGCCTCCTTCTTGTTTTTATTCTTCAGATGCGCCCTTCCCAGGTTGAGATAAAAGAGAGGATAGAAGAACTCGCTCCCAAAGGGCAGGCTTTTTTCGAGTTTGACGATCGCCTCCTCGCATACCTGAATCCCCTCTTGCGCCCTGTTTTCAACGACAGCGATGAGGCAGCCGTAATAGGAGAGGAAAAACGGGTCTTCCGGGAATTGCTCCATGGCGTATCTGAGGGTAGTCAGGGCGGACTTTGCGTTTCCCCTTCGCAGGAGTTGCCTGATTTCATCCGCATAATGCGACTTTTGTTTCTGCTTGGCGGACCGCTCCTTGGTGAACATCTGGATCGTGGATTTGTGATGGCTGTCCATAAGACTGCTCAGCCGGGCGGAGAAGTCCTTGAGCTTCACCAGATGGGAATAGTCGGATGTCCTTGAGTAGACCACCTCTCCCTCCCGGTACACCCGCGAGCTGATCTTGCAAGTCTTTGTGCCCATGTCCTCGGTCTGGACATGGAAGGTGACATTGTCAACCGTGATGTCGCTGCTGAATTCCTGGGCAAAGCGGGAGGTTATCGTGATTTTGGACTTTGAGGCCATGGTTAATATTACCAGATATCCAGCGGTCTGTACATGCCGGCGCTCCGGCAGGAGGCTTTCCAAAGGTGCATTTTTGGCGGGCAGGGCTTATAATAACAGCACTACGCCAACGCAAAGGAGCATGCCGTGGCCGAGATCGAACTGCCGAAGCCTGAAGAGATCGAAGAAGTCCGTTCTAAGCGCTTTACGCGGCGCGTCGCCTTTACCACCGCGATCTTTGCGGTGATGCTCGCCATAACCTCTCTTGGCGGCAACAACGCTATGAAGGGCATGCTCCTGTCCCAGCAGCAGGCCTCGGACCAGTGGGCCTTTTATCAGTCAAAGGTGATCCGGGAACACCTCTACCGTCTCCAGAAGATGCAGCTTGAGGCAGGGACCGCCTCTTCCGCAAAGGCGCCCGCGGCTGATCTCCAGCGGGTCCAGGCGTTGATAAAAGATCTGGCAAAAGAGGAGGCCCGGTACAATTCCGAAAAGAAGACGATAGAGCAGGAGGCGCGGCGGCTTGAACGGGAAAGGGATATAAACAATGCGAAAGACCCTTATTTTGACTACGCCGAAGTGATGCTCCAGATCGCCATAGTGATGGCCTCCATCTCGATACTGTCTTTATCACGCCCTGTTTTCTACTTTGCCCTTGCAGCGGCGACTGTCGGAAGCCTGCTCTGTCTGAACGGCTACCTCCTGGTGGTCCATCTCCCTTTTCTCCACTGAACGGGATCAATGACCGGTATGTCTTGTCCGCGGGAAATCACGGCGCGGGTTTCGCGAGGTATCCTTCGATGAGAAAATCTTCGCCGACTTTTTTCAGCTTCGCATCCTGAAGACGCAAGGCCTCGGCGAGCCTGAGGAAATTCTTTCCGCCCACAGCCGGTATGGATTCCCTGCCGCCGATGATCATCGGCGCGATGAAGAACATTACCTTATCAACAATCCCGCCCTCAAGGCAGGACGCGTTGAGGGCGGCCCCTCCCTCGACCATGACCGAGGTGACGCCCATCTTCCCCAGTTGTCTCATGAGCCAGGACATGTCCACGCGGTCCCCTTCGTATGCAAGGGTGCGCACTCCTCTTTCAGCGAGTTCCCTTCTCTTGACCTCAGCGCCTGCCGAGGCCTTTGTGACGACGATTGTCTGCGGGGGCGTTGAGAAAACCCTGGCGCTGGTCCCTGTTTCAAGATGCGGGTCGATGACAACACGCAAAGGATCTCTTCCTCCCGCGGCCCTGCAGGTGAGGGAAGGGTCGTCCGCCCGGACAGTGCCGACCGCGGTCAGGATCGCATCCACGCTCCCCCTGAGCCGGTGAACCATCTTTCTGGCTGCTTCGCCGGTGATCCATCTGGATTCGCCCTCAGGCGTGGCGATCTTGCCGTCGAGTGTCATGGCAACCTTAAGGATGACAAAGGGCATGCCGGTTGTTATATGCTTGATGTAATGCTCATTCAACTGCATGGCCTTTTGTTCGAGGATGCCCCAGACCACCCGTATGCCGGCCTGCTCCAGTTCCTCCACTCCCCTGCCCGAGACCTTCGGGTTTGGGTCCTTCATCGCGATCACCACCCTCCTGATGCCCGCGTCTATGATCTTCCGCGTGCAGGGAGGCGTGCGTTTGTCCTTGTGGCAGCAGGGTTCGAGGCTCACGTAGAGCGTTGAGCCGCGGGCCTTTCCGCCGGCGCGGTCAATGGCGATGACCTCCGCATGGGGTGTGCCGGCCTTCTTGTGGTAGCCTTCGGCGATGATCCTTCCGTTTTTGACGAGGACGGCGCCCACCAGGGGATTGGGGCTGGTCCTGCCCCGGGCCCGGCCGGCGATGCTGAGGGTTCTCCGGATGAGAGACGCATCGGTCATGGCGTTACAGGATACCATAAATCCCTTTACTTGTTACACGGGGGACGCTACAATGAAGGGTACTTGCAGCCTGTGCTGGAGTTCGTTCCTGTTTGTGATATAATTTTTCTGGAGGCATGATGAATACGGTGATGCTTGTCATAATCGCTGCTGCTGCAGCGGGGATTGCGGTCTTTCTCATACCCCTTCTCATGGAGCTCAGGCAGACGGTCATCTCCCTGAGGAAGACGACCGAAGAGCGGCTGAACCCGGCCCTGGATGAACTCCAGGCGGTCCTCAGGAATGTCAATGGCATCACCGGCAATGTCAACGAGGTGACCGAGGACGTAAAGAGGCTCTCCAAATCGGTCGGGGAGATCGGCGATACGGTCAGCGGCATCAGCACCCTGGTGGGAAACGTTGGTTCCTCGGCTGCAGTGAGGGTGATCAGCCTGAGGGTCGGCATCAGGGCTGCGCTTGAATATCTGATTACACACCTGATAAGGAAAGGAGACAGACATGAAGGATGAGGGTTACAGCGCGGGATCTGTGCTCGTGTCGTTTCTTCTGGGCGGGGTCGTCGGAGCGGGGCTGGCGCTGCTGCTCGCCCCCCAGTCGGGAAGGGAGACGAGGCAGAAGATCAAGGATATCGCGGACGACGTGAAGGACAGGACAACCGGGTATATGGACAAGGCAAAGGAGACCGTGGCCTCCTATGTTGACCAGGGCAAGGAAATCTATACAGAGAAGAAGTCCCTGGTGGCATCCGCAATCGAGGCCGGCAAGGAGGCCTTCGAGAAAGAGAAGGAGCGGTTGTCCAAGGGATAGGATGCATGAGGTTTCGATAGCGCAGAGCATCATCGAGATCGTATCAGGGCAGTGCAGGAAGGGCGGATACAGCGGCATTACATCCATTCGTGTGCGGATCGGCAGGGCGTCGGGCATCATGCCCGACGCCCTGCTTTTTGCGTTCGATGCGATCAAGGTCGAATCCCCGGCAACGGGAGCTGTGCTGGAAATCGAGGAGGTCTGTGTTTCGGGCAGGTGCCGCGACTGCGGCAGGGATTTTTCCGTTGAGGAGGAATACGTCCTGAACTGTCCGCTCTGCGGGGGGCCTGCCTTTGAAATAAAAACAGGCCGCGAGATGGAAATCATCGACATGGAGGTAACGGAGTGAAGGTAAAGGTCGTAACAAAGATACTCGAGGCGAACGACAGGATAGCCCTTGAGAACAGGAGGCTCTTTGACAAGGCAGGGGTCTTTGTCGTCAACCTCATGAGCGCTCCCGGAGCGGGCAAGACGTCCGTCCTTGAGAAGACCCTGGCGCAGGGGACCGGCCTTCGCATCGGCGTCATCGAAGGCGATATCGCCGGCAGCGACGATGCCGAACGTATCGAGAAGTTCGGCATACCGGTGGTCCAGATCAACACGGGAGGCGCCTGCCACCTGGACGCGAACATGATCTACGAGGCGCTCGGGGACCTTCCGCTTGCAGGGCTTGACCTGCTCTTCATCGAAAACGTGGGTAACCTCGTATGCCCGGCGGAGTTCAAGGTGGGCGAGGACATGAAGGTGATGCTGCTTAGCGTCACCGAGGGACACGACAAGCCCCTCAAGTATCCCCTCATGTTCCAGGAGTCTTCCGCTCTAATACTGAACAAGATGGACCTCGTCCCGCACACGGACGTGGATATCTCCAAGATCAGGAAGGACGCCCTTTCCCTGAACCCGGCCCTGAAGATATTTGAGGTTTCCTGCAGGACAGGCGAGGGGATCGGCGAGTGGGCGGCCTGGCTGGGAGGACAGGCGAGGAAGGGGTAAAAACCGGTCTTGGGTCCCTTGACTTTCCGTCTTTTTTTCCGATATCGTGTAATTCAAATCCATCTGTTCAAGGAGTCCGTATGGCTGCGATAAAGGTCGGCATCATCGGAGGCTCAGGGCTTGATGATCCGAAGCTCATGAAGGACATCAGGGAGAAGAGGGTGAAGACCCCCTACGGAAGCCCGTCCTCCTCCCTCGCCGTCGGCAGGATACAGGGCATCGAGATCGTTGTCCTCGCCCGCCACGGAAAGGACCACTCCATTTATCCCTCCGGCGTGAACTATCGGGCGAACATTCACGCGCTGAAGCAGGAGGGATGCACGCATATCCTCGCTACCACCGCTGTCGGCTCCCTCAGGGAGAAGATCAGACCCGGCGATCTCGTCTTTGCCGACCAGTTTATCGACTTTACGAAACACCGGCCGCTTACCTTCCATGAAAAAAAGGTTGTCCATACGCCGATGAGCGAACCGTTTTGTTCTCATCTGAGGGCGGTGCTTTCCGCGACTGCAAAGGAACTGAGGTTCAGGCATCACAAGGCAGGCACGGTGGTCACGATAGAGGGACCGCGTTTTTCGACCAGGGCTGAGTCCCACATGTTCAGGATGCTCGGCGCTGACGTGATCAACATGTCGACAGTCCCTGAGGTGATCCTCGCGAGAGAGGCCGGCATCTGCTACCAGACCATATCCATGTCAACGGATTACGACTGCTGGAAGGAAGGCGAAGAGCCGGTCACCTGGGACATGATCGTCGCCATCATGAAGAGAAATTCCGACAATGTCAGGAAACTGCTCCTGACCGCCATCAACAAGATACAACAGACAAAATGCTGCGGATAGGAGAAGGCCCATGTCGATAAAATCACGCATCAGGACGATTCCCGACCACCCCAGGAAAGGTATCATGTTCAGGGACATCACCACCCTCATCAAGGACCCTGTCGGGTTCAGGCTGGTGATAGACGGCTTTACCCAGCGGTATATCAAGGGCGACATCGACTTCGACGTGATCGTCGGCATCGAATCCCGCGGGTTCATCATCGGAGGGGCCCTCTCCTACACCCTGGGCAAGGGTTTCGTGCCGGTCAGAAAGGCCGGCAAGCTGCCTGGAGAGACGATCAGCCACGAGTATGCGCTTGAATACGGCACCGACAAGATCGAGATCCACCGGGACGCGATCAAGACCGGTGACAAAATCCTCCTGGTGGACGACCTCCTGGCAACAGGGGGGACAGCCCTCGCCGCCGCAACGCTTGTCGAGAAGCTGGGCGGCGTTATCGCGGAAATGGCCTTTATCGTGGACCTGCCGGATGTGGGCGGCTCAAAGAAGCTTCGCGCCAAAGGCTACACGTTCTTTGCGCTCACGGAATTCGAAGGGGATTAGAGGAGCCTCTTTTTCCGCCGGAATAAAACCGGTCGGTTATGCGTATGATTCCCGTCATATTCCTTAAAACGCCAAGCAGTTTCTCAAAAGGGGATGCAGCAGGCG
>JAKAGF010000002.1 GCA_021825805.1 Nitrospirota bacterium | reverse complement strand
CATGGCCGATCGCAGGGGCGACCTTCATTCTCCTGGCAAAGGAAAAGACCGAGAGCAACAAGCATGTCATGAAGTTCTTTGACTGGGCATTCAAGAACGGCGACACGAAGGCTAAAGAACTTGTGTACGTCCCCCTTCCCAAGTCGCTGAAGGACAAGATCAGGGCTTACTGGAAGGCCAACGGGCTGCAATAACCTGCAAACGGCGGGGTGGGTGCTGTACCCGCCCCGCCTTGCTGCTTTAAGGAAACCCCCGTAAAAGGCAGGGATAAAGGGTTTTATCGATAGTGGTCAGGCGTTGTCTGTTTTTTACTCTCGTTCCAGCTGAGGATGAAGATGCCGATGGAGATCAGAATAGTGCCGATCACTATATTGATGGTGATTGCCTCTCCAAGGAAAAAGTAGGAACAGAAGGCAACGGTCACATAGAGCACTGAAGCTGCGGAGAGGGCGATGGAGAGGCGCGTGTGCTTTAGTATCTGCATCCATGCGATGAAAGAGAGGATATAGAAGCTGTATCCGATGAAAATAAGGGGATGCGCGGGCCATTTCGCGGGAGTTTTTTGAGTGGCGCCCAGCTTGACCAGTAACTGTGCTGCTGTGTCGGACGTCACCAGGAGAGACCAGAAGAAAGCAGCTTTCAGCGTCCTATATTCAGCCATTCATCTCCCAATCTTTAAGAGTTTTTACCCTGATGTCGCCGAAGAGGATTTATTATATAACTATCACTATTCTTTGAACAATCCAGTCTGATCCATTATTATAACAATAATGCCGAAAGCGCTGATTCTGGATTTTGACGGATCGATCTTGCTGCCGGAAACTGCTGAACGGCTGGATCTGCGATCGTACGAGGAACGGGTCCGTTACTATGCCCGATTCGGTGATATTGAAAAACTGAAGTCGGATATCGAAGATGTCGTCCCGCGCTATCGCACCTTTTTCTGCGGTAGTGGAGATTTCCACCATATCAGTTATCTTTTGTTGCAACTGCTTCCTTATCAAAATCTCCATGTGGTTGTATTAGACAACCATCCGGACAATATGTATTTTCCAGCTGCCATCCATTGCGGTTCATGGGTTTATCATGCGAGCAAACTGCCGAATGTCTCAAATATCACTGTAGTCGGTATTACCTCCGGAGATATGCGCGGTCTGAGTCTGTTGCAAAACCGGTTCTCGGCCCTGCGGTCAGGCAAGGTGAAATATTATTGCCTTTGCCCTGTATCAAAAACAGCCTCCATGCTGAGCAACAACGGGATCAAACATATAGATCCGTCAGTTAACAGCGCCGTGCGGATTCTCGAAGACATAGTTGATGAAGGCAGGCCGGTTTACCTCTCAGTGGACAAAGATGTGCTCGCCCAGGATGAGATTGTAACAACATGGGACCAGGGCTTAATGAAGCAATCTGAATTATTGAAATGTATCAGGGCGCTTTCAAAAAATATTATTGGAGCGGATATTGTCGGGGACCTTTCTATTTACAACTATCGCAGCCTTTTAAAGAGGTTTGTCCGCAGACTGGACGGAGAGGAAACATCCGGCGTGACCAAAGAGGAACAACTCAGACACGCGGACCTGAATATAAAGCTGCTCTCGATGCTTAATGCTTAACCCTATCAATGTGTAGATACATTACAGGGATTGTGAACGCCTTTCAAAATCAAAATTCCCCCGGTCTGCCCCTAACCGTTTCGCCGCTCTGATCTATGGGACTTTTCGGAGGCTGCTCCTTGCCAAATGCATCCCTTCTTTCGCAGTCATTATCTTTCATCGCCTTTCGCAACGTCTCCACTGACGGCACATTCACGAGCCTTCCTGACTCGTCAGCGAACATCCTTCAAGAGAATCCGGCAATGCCCGATGGCTGCAATTCCTTCCCGTCAATAAATATCGAGGGCGATCCGCTGAGATTTAATTCAGTCGCCTTTGCATCGCTGATCCGGTGAATATTTACCTCGGCATGAATCTTTTCAGCCTCCAGGGCACGCGCGATGTTCTCTTTTAACGCCTCCTCGGAGCCGCATCCCTGTGATATATAGCAGTCGATTCTCATGATTCCTCCTGTGCCTATACACAACAACTCAATTTTGAAATGTCCTTGGTAAAGGAAAGAGCCGCAAGTTTTATCGACTCCGAAAGCGTCGGAAACATGGGGAGCGAATCTACAACATCGTCAACAGTATTCTTATTCCTCACCAGCATCATCGCTTCGGCAATCAATTCGCCTGCGTAAGGTGCAAGAATATGGACGCCCATGATCTGTCGCGTTTCAGGATGAATAGCCATTTTGATCAGTCCTTCTGTTCGTTTCGTGATTATCGCCTTCGGCACATCGGCAAACGAGACAGTGCGACACTCACATACACCAATTTTCCTCATCTGCTCCTCTTCCGTGAAGCCGACCCCGGCAAGCTGGGGATCGGTAAAAATGGTGTAAGGCACGGTGTCATAATCGATGCCCTTTTGCGCATCACTCAGGGCATTTTCAGCGGCAAGCGTCCCCTCATGCCCGGCGGTTATCTCAAGGCGCAAAGGAAGGTTAATCACGTCGCCGGCCGCAAAAATGTGCGGCTGAGATGTTTGCATGAATCGGTTCACAATAATTACTTGTCTTTTGTCGATTTCGACCCCGGCATTTTTAAGTCCGAGTCCCTGGGTATTGGAAGTTTTACCTGTCGCCAGCAATATCTCATCACCCGAGACCTCTTCCTCTTTACCGTCAGCCACATATGAAAGTATCTTCTTTCCGTTTTGCTTCCATGCCATCTTGACGGTAACTCCTGTCCTGACTGTTATGCCTTCCCGGATGATGACTTGAGCAAGGCGGTCCACCAATTCCTTTTCGGAGGGAGGGAAGACGGTATTCAGACGTTCAAGAATCGTTACCTTTGTGCCGAAGCGGGCATACATCTGTCCGAATTCGAGTCCAAGGGGTCCTGCGCCGATCACAATCAGTTCCTTTGGTTGCTTCTCCAGCTTCAATGCCTCGATATGGGTCAAGAAACCTACGTCGTGGATGCCTTCAATCGGCGGTACTGATGTTGTTGATCCGGTAGCGATGATGAATTTGTCTCCTTTGAGTATCCGGCCGTTTACGTCCACCTCATTTTTAGAGATGAACTGAGCTTTCCCTTCAAAGAACGTTGCATGCTTGAGACTATTGAACACCTTGTCGTATTTTTCTTTGCGCAGCATTTCTACTAAGGCAAGTTCATCCTGAACAACCTTCTGGAAATCGAAGTTTTTTATCTCAATATCGATTCCCGGAATGCCGTGATGCCTTGCAAGATGCAATATCTCGCCTGCGTAAAGGAGCGTCTTTGATGGGACACAACCGACATTCACGCAAGTGCCGCCGAGAGGCAGCCCGCCGTTGATGACTGCTGTATCTGCATGGAGCTCATTGGCCCGGATAGCCGCGCCAAAGGCGCCCGCCCCGCCGCCGATAATGATCAGATCAAACGTAGTTTTCATACTCCACCTCCATTAAGCTTCGATTATTGTCGCTTCCGGATATCTTTCCATTTCCTGTAAGGAAGATAAATAAAAATTACGAGCGCGGCTAAGGCCGGAAAAAGGACATAATAAAAATAGGGCGTAAGAGCGCTCAGCCCTGTTGCACCGAAGGTAACGGCCATGATCGTTGCGAAGCAGCATACTGCCACGAGTATTGTCCCTGCAATCGTGACGTATAGTCTAGACCTTGGTGGAGTTTGTTCTTTCTTCATTGCATGTTCCTCATCAAAAGTTTATCTGTCAGCAGGCTTCCTTTCTATTACTTTGCCTGTATACGGTCCTGTCTTTTGAACAGCGGTCAAAAGCATATCGTCAGTGATCGTTTCTTCCGCTGTCACCCACGCCTTTTTATCCTCGAAAGACACCTTAACCGTTTTGACACCCTTAATCCCTTCCATGGATTTTTTGATCGCAACGGGGCATAACTCGCAGGTCATTCCCTCGATCTCTATGACTACCTGCCGTTCGGCTGCTTCAACGTATGCCGTGATAAGCAACAAGGACAACAGTGACACCGTAATAATATTCACTATCCATCTTCCCATCCTCTTTTCCATCATAGCAACCTCCTATCCATAAATCCAGACAATGACCTTCTGGAATGAAGAGGCAAAGACTAATCCGGCAAAGCCTATCCAGAAGATCACGCGGGCAATCTTTCGCGTACGTATGTCCTCAGCGCAGGCGCAATGCGGCTTCTTGAGATAGAGTTTCCAGAAAGAATACGAGAGCATGAGAAATGCGCCCCCCAGAAGATACGGCCTCAGGGCAGTCAGGAACGCCAGTTTCGAGAGAAACCCTATCGAGGTTCCGAAGATTACGAAGATAGCCGGACCGATGCAGCATGATGTCGCAAGCAACGATGCGATCACGGTTCCTATGCTTGATATGTTTTCTTTCTTCATAAAAGTGTTCCTCCGCCTGTGTGGACTGCGGTCGTTTGTCCACGTGCTCTCATTTTAGCGGGCTACCGACCCCTGCCGCTCTCAGCGTGTTCTCATCAATGCCCCGTCCTGCACAGCAATCCGCGATCCTGCCGTCGATGACAACAGCGGGCACGGAACGGATTCCGAGATTCTTGGCCCTTTCCGTCACCTCCGGATTCTTCATGTCGAGGACCTGAACGTCACATGAGGGGCAGGCCATTCCCTTAACCAGCGTTATCGCGTCCTCACACACAGGGCATCCGGCGCTGAAGACTTCAATTTTGCGTTTCGTCATCGCTTGCTCCTTTCTAAGAGGGGACGAATAGTTATCATCCCCGATTTTAGAGTCATTTCAATTTCCTTCCCCACGTTCTGGTTTAACGCGTCCAGTATCGGACATTCGCTCACTTGCTTCCCCTCTTCGCACATCTTCGTCAGCCGAACAAGGGTCAGCCGCATCCTCTCAAGCATCTGAATTTTACCCTCGATCTCGCTGATCTTTTCCTGTGCCCTATTCTTGACGTCCCCGCACTTCGTCTTAGGATTGAGCTTTAAGGAGAGAAGTTCGGCTATCTCATCAAGGGAAAAGCCGAGCTCCTTAGCATGTTTGATAAAGCGGATGCGGACGATGGCATCGTCAAGATATTGCCGGTACCCGGATTCCTTTCGCCGGGGAGGGGAAAGCAGCCCTCTTCGCTCATAGTAGCGGATCGTGTCGATATTGACTTCCGCCTGTTTTGCCAGTTGTCCTATTGAGAGGTATTTCATTCTCTTCCTCTGCTTTAATTATAAACCTTGGAGTAAAGTCCAGAGTCAAGCATTTTTTCATTGTTGCGTCTTTCGGAATTGCCTTTGAGTTTTCGAGCAGCTTGTGCCACACGCTTTGAGTTCCGCTTTTTCCCAAGGAGCCCGGCGAGGGCGGACGGGATCGGGCGGGTTGAACAGCGGATCAACACGCACCGTTCCGGTGAGATACTCTGCCGGTCCTTTGCCGGATGGTTGTGAGCCGCTTCGTTTTATCTCTATTGTATTTTCTCCTTCTCTATCAAGTCTATCACGCCTTCAGCGATGCCATATCGATCACAAAGCGGTATTTCACATCGCTTTTCAGCATGCGTTCATACGCTTGATTGATATCCTGGATATTGATCACTTCAATATCGGACGTGATGCCATGCTTGCCGCAGAAGTCGAGCATCTCCTGGGTCTCGGCAATGCCTCCGATGACGGACCCTGCGACCGATCTCCGCCCCATCACCAAGGGAACAGTGCTCAGCATCGACTCCAGATCGCCCACGTACCCGAGAAGCACCAGCGTGCCGTTGATCGTCAGCGTCGGCAGATAGTGGTTGAGGTCATGGACATAGGGCACGGTATCGATGATCAGATCGAAACGTCCCTGCACGGATGCCATCTGGCCTTTGTCGGTAGAGAGCACGACATTGTGGGCGCCCAGACGGCGCGCGTCCTTCTCTTTGCCCGCTGAACGGGTGAACAGCGTGACATCGGCGCCCAGCGCATTCGCAAGCTTCAGCGCCATGTGACCCAGTCCGCCGAGGCCGACAACCGCCACCTTGCTGCCCTTTTCCACCTTCCAGTGGCGAAGCGGCGACCATGTGGTGATGCCTGCGCACAGGAGAGGCGCTGCCCCTTTCAGGTCCAGCCCATCGGGGATCTTCAGGACAAACTTATCCGATACCACGATTTTTTCTGAATACCCGCCATAGGTCGGCATCTTGTCACGGCGGTCAAGATGGTTGTAGGTGAATGTCGCGATCTCCGAGCAATACTGTTCATGTCCCTGTTCGCAGGCTGTGCACTTCCGGCAGGAATCGACCATGCAGCCGACACCGACATGATCTCCCGGTTTGAAGCGTTTGACATCCTTTCCGACGCTTGTCACGCGGCCAATAATTTCATGGCCGGGCACGACTGGGTACGTCGTGGGAAACCAACTGGCCCAGTCATTGCGGACGGTATGCAGGTCAGAATGACATACGCCACAGTAGAGTATCTCGATAGCCACGTCGTCAGGCCGCTGATCGCGGCGTTCAAAGCGAAATGGGGCCAGGGTGTCCTTTGCGGACTGTGCTGCGTAACCAAGTACATTCATTGTCATTGTTTTTTCCTCCGTTGTTAAACAGATTTTGCCCGGGGACCAAAATCACCCTCGTTGGATGATCATATCCTACCCCTGAAAGGACAATAGCAGGTAGACTAATCCTGCTCATTTTTTGCCTAATCGTCCGATTATTCGATTAATGGAGTGTTCTGCAAAGTGAGGTGGCAAAATACGGGAGGAGATTTAAATGGGTATGCCGGCTGTAAAAGCGGGCATTTTAAAATCCCAGCATGGAAAGTGCGCTTGAAGCTATGGGAAAGAGCATTGCCCAAATGACCGCGACGACAGCGGCGATGCCGCCTTTCAATACGTTCTTACTTTCGTCATGAATTCAGGGGACGTATGCTCATGCTCTTCTTTCACCGTATCCGCCGTTATTTTATCCGGTTCCCGTTTGCTTTTCTCTACGAAAGCTATTTTGTCGCCCTGCACTTCATAAGCGCGTTCGATGAGAGCATCCGGTTCCGTGTCTTTGAATATATCGGGGTGAAGCTTCAATTGAGCGATCAATCGCTTCTCCAGTTCCGTTTGCGTCTCCATGGTTTTCAGATCGACGATATGCCGGATATCAATGCCCTGTCCTCGTAGATTTCTGCATATTAATATCGTTCGATGACACGTCATCGGGTCCTTCTCTGCGCACATAAGAGCAAGAGTGTAACCTTTCTTAATTCCGAGCTTAACGCGTTCTATCCCGTTTTTAAACAACGGCGTAGCAGCAATCTTTTCATAGATTGCCTTCCCTTCGACATAGCATGACAGGTCTTTTGGCCGTGCGCCAAGTTCCTCGCCAAGAAATACATACTCGATATTATGAGATTTCAGCGACTGTTTGAGCAGTTCGCGGTTGAATTGCGGATTGCGGCTGAAGAACAATGAAATCGTCGAGGGAACGAGTTGCATAGCCGATGGTATAGAGAGTGTTGGTCATTTGTCTTGAGGACAGTTTTGGCATGTCGCTTTGGTTCTATTACCACATTACGAAATCAATTTCACCTTTCGGTTCCCGAGCTGAATCAAACAAGGCGGTTTGAGAGAATGCTGGCAACGAGAACCGCTCGTCACGCAACCTCTTTTGAGGAAAAGCAGTCTCAAGAGCTTCAATTGTTGCTTCTCTGGTAAATTGGCGTGCGTCAGTGCGCACATACACAACTGCGTTACGCTTCAGTAGAGGCTTTGACTTCGTGAACACTCGGCATAGCATGGCAATGTAGTGTTTCTTATTATCAAATTTTCGTTTACAAGGTTCACCAGTGCTATAGAACTTTTCCGACCCACCGAGCAACCATAACCGCAGCCATTGGTCATAAAAGTAATTTGTAACTCCATGATAAGGTGGAGACGTGAGCAGAAGGGTCGCCCTTTGTTTTGGCGCATTGTTTTCCCATCTTGCAAGAATGAGTTGTGAATCTCCCAAATAAACGCGCCCCTCGCTGGCCTCTAAACGTCCCCTTGCGTATCGCCACGCCACTTTCTTAAGCATGAACTCAACGGGATTACGCTCTGGCGGCTCCAGTTTATTCTCCTTCCACCAGCCAATCGCATATTGAGGCGACATTGCTTTTGTTTGTCGCATCTGATTCGATAAGGCACTTTCTCTCTTTCCATGTAAATCGATAAGAAGTAACGCCATTGTTGTCCAATCAGTTTTTGCACGACGCCAGCATAGTAAATCGCGAGCCGCCAAAAGAAATTCCCGGACCTTAGAACAGTAGCAGTACGTAAAGAACTCAGGCAATCCTTTTGCAGCGGCTCGGTAATTCTTCGCCCTTTTGCCCAGCCATTCGATGCGCTGTTCAACATCTGCTCGCGCTGCCGTCTGCAACTTTGCCTTGCCATAAACCCATCCAACAGGATTAATTTCAATTCCCAATCCAATACGCCCCTCGGAAGCAGCTGCGAATAGAGAAGTAGCGCGTCCGGCAAACGGATCAAAGACGCCATCGCCGGGCTTGGTGTATTCCCTCACGGCCGCAGTCGCAAAATTTACTGGGAACATGGCATAGTATGGGCCGACGCCTGCCCATCGGCTTGCAGCAGTTCCATAGCGTGATATGGTGATCTCAGTTTTAATCATTTTCGCATTAACGCCTGAGCCAGTTGTTTCAGCACTTTCTGGCCTAGATGCAGCGGGATAGAGGCTTGCGCATGTGCGCTGACAATTGGACCAAGCGCATTCGGAAAACGTGAAGTTACCAGCTTGTCAAGCAGCGCACAGATTGTTCCAAAACGAGGATAAAGCGAAGGATCATCGCTATCAAGCGTATCCTGTTCAGATGACAGAAATGGAATGTTGGCTACGATTTGCGCCCCACTCTTCGTCTTATAGAATAACTTTCTGCCAAAGTAAGTATCCTTACCATATTGTTTATCGCTGTCTGAAAAAATAATTCGCTGTTTGATGTAAGCATCTGTCGGAAGGAAATATGACTCAGGTTGAAAGTTCTGGCCGCCATCATCCCGTTTGTCAATATCCGCGAAATGTGCGACAAAGTTACCAGACTTTTCAATACCTACAATAATCATGTCATTGCCAGTTTTCTCTCGAACAACCGCATTCAAACGCTGTAATTCCTTCTTCATAGCAGCACTCATCCAAGCGGGCGGCCCGAATACAGCCAAGGGTCCGTCGAGGAAAAAGGCAATGGACCCGAGACGATCAAACCAATTGCGTTGCTCGAAACATCTCAATAAGTGAATCAGCAGAAGGTGTTCCCAAACGCCGCGCACATAGCCAAAGGCTTCTCCATTGCTTCCCGATTCGTCATTGAATCGCTCGTGAATGCGTAACGCATCTGTTGGAAACAGAGGTTTTTTTCTCCCACATGTGCACGTGCTAAGATGTTCCATAATGGATACCTGACGCTCACAACCGAGATGCGTGTAAGGGCAGCTAATTGTCCCTTCCGGTTTATACCTGAGAAGCGCTTGATACGTCGCAAGCAACCGCGTGTTGTCTTCTTCATCAACAATTGCGTCATGAAGTAGGTCGAAGACTGCCTCTCGAAAAGAATCCTTTGCCGCAACATGGTCTCGAGTAATAACATTACAACCCGGAAGAGCACAGGCATCAGACGACAAGTCTTCTGTGCGACGAAATTCTATCGGGTTCACGGGCCGGTTTTCATCAAGCCGTTCAACTTCATCGAGATTTAGGACAACAGAAGCCACTGAACAGTACCCGACCTTTGCTCCCGGATATCCATTACGAACATCTACTTCTGCGTTGCTCCCGTCAATCGCCAACACGAGAGATGGTAACGTTTTATCGGCAACGGGTGGCGTTTTGGGCGTCGCGTGATGCGTCAGCGTTGCCGGATCAAGCACACGGGATCTGCGGAGTAATTGCTGGACACGCTCGGACTCGACAATGCGTTTCAGCGGTTGGTAATGAGCGTATTCTCCCTCGTATGGCATAGTTCTCAGCCCTCTTGAATGTTGAAGCGATCAACTTGGATCGGAACAATATAGGGATTTGACAGTGTCTTCATTCTGATGAATCCGCGGTCCTGTGCACGTAGAATGCTGTTTTCGAAATCAGCGAAGTCATAGAATTTTCGAAGCTCCCTCGTCTCATCAGTGTTGTTCAGATGACCAATGAACCAATTGGCAGTGTTCCGAAGAATATTCTTTTGAATTGAAGATACTTCCTGAGTCGCATAAACCAATCCGATATTGTATTTTGCACCTTCTTTTGCCGTACGCACCCAAATATCTGTAAGATCGTCTTCCTTTGCTGGTGGTAAGGTGTTATGAGCTTCTTCAATATAGACCAGGATTTCCGGCCTTCTATCGCCCTGACGGAACAGCGCTTTATTTCTCTCAAATATTTTCAGAATAATTCTATCTGCTGCCGCTTTGTTGATTTCCGCATTACCACTCGACTGATCAACGATAACAAGCCGACCAGCCTGCAAATGTGCATAAATATCATCAGCATAGTCTGTGTGTGTGTCGCTGGTATGTTGCTCTTTAACAGCACTAATCAACTTGGGGCCATTCGGGTACCCCCAAATGCCAAGAGTTTTCTTCAAAGCATCATCAGCCCAAAATCCTGACGAACTCTGTTTGACATATTCAGCTTCAAATTCCTGATAGCCAGACGTTTTATCTTCAATAAATTCATGTAGAATCTTTCCTGCTTGTGCGACTTCAGTCCAAGACGCCATCTCTTTTTCAAATATTGCTGCACATGCCTGATATTTTTGCGCCTCTTTTGATTTACTTGAGTTCAACGCTTTTCTCAAATCTTTATTAAATAAGCCTTCCAATCTTGCTTCTTTTAGAGGTGGTTTTCCGAAGCCGGCCTCATGTAGTAATGCGCGATAGAACATCACCCGTCGCCGATATCGCACTTTGTCACCATTATCAGCGTCTTCGGGCAATTGGAAGTTAACGTCTATGAAATTAGAAATATAAATGCGACCAATAGCTCGTTCAGTTAGGGCGGCGTTAATAATTTCTTTGCCGGTCTGTAAATTCTGATCTTGATAGAAATTAAGCAACATCAGAATTCGCTCTGGATCGTTCGGGTGTTTCGTAATCCCATAAGTAATGACATCTTTTCGAAAACCTGCTTGCACGTTAGGGGGCGCGCATTTCCAGACGTTCTTAATTGCATTTGGATTGTCACTGCCTGTGCTCGCGTCTTGTGTGTTTTCATTTGCATATTCACCATTTGGATCGAATATAAGTTGCCCGATCTTCAAGGCGTCAGTGGCTGCCCAACGTAATTCAAAAATAGCTTTCAAAACAATTTTCGTAGTATTGGATTTACCAGTACGCGTCATCCCGAACAAAGCGGTCTTCTGACCCAATAAATCTGTAGGTGTTACTGATACTGGCACATTGGCCACCTGCTGAAATCGGCGATTAGTGGAAGCATAACGCACATGGCCCGTATGTACCATTGGTATTCGTAATCCTGAAAATATCATCGGATCGCGGTAATTTACAATGCGTTCCAAAACGTCTCCGCGAGGTTTAAATACTTTCAAGCCGCGGTTTGGATAATAGTTACTGATGTCCGAGCCGAAACACAATTGCCAGTTCGGTGCAGCATCATCACCAAGATTAGCCATATAGAAAGTACCAATCACGCGGCATCGTACACCGGCATAACTCAAAAGATGATGTGTTGTCGCGTCCATTACTGTGCGGTCATCCCAATTCACTCCTACCTCGCCACTCACTTTTTGTGCATTTTCCACGCGGACACGCTTGGCTTCTTCAGCGTTTGGTAGATCGGCATGATCCATAACGCGCATCAGGATAACTGATGAGTCTTCAGCTCTTGGGTCTGGCGTAACTTGTGGATTCACACGCGAACCGAGCAGGAAACAGAGTGCCGGGATACCCCCGACTCGTTGTCGATGAAAATCGTGGATCTGAAGTATGGCCTCACTGTAGCCGAGAGACACAACCTCCCCAACATAGGCGGCCTCATCAACCAGACTGCGTAGTATCTCGCCAGCTTCGTGCTCTGGCTGAGGCAAAGACGGCTGCGGCAGCTGCGACGCTATATTCTTAATGATGTCCGGCATTTTTAACTCCTCTCATCGTACGTCTTTTTTTACATGAAGCTTCGACCGTTTGAGCACGATACAGCTTCTAAGGAAAGTCTGCACGGATGTTTAAGCAGCTCGCTCCAACCATGCCAGTCAACCTAAGCGGCATTCAAAGGCTGTATTCGTTTGAGCTTCTTGTCCTGGCGCTTTTTCGCTTCCCAAAGATCGACTGCACGCTGGGCATTCAGCCAGAACTCGGGCGAATTGCCGAACAGGCGCGATAACAGCAATGCCATGGCAGGTGAAACCGCCCGGCGTTCGCGCAGTATCTCGTTGACAGTTTGACGGGAAACGCCAAGGGCATCGGCGAGGCTCGCCGCACTAAGCTCGTAATCGGGGAGAAAATCCTCGCGAAGCATTTCTCCCGGATGGGTAGGTTTCACCGTTCGCACCTCTTTGTTTGCAATAGCCATCGTACACCTCTTAATGATAGTCGGTTATTTCGACGTCATATGCATCGCCGTCTTTAAAGCGAAAGCAGATACGCCATTGGTCGTTAATTGAAATGGAGTACCGGCCCTCCCGGTCGTCTTTCAAAGCGTGGAGCCGGTTGCCGGGAGGGACCTTTAAATCCTCCAGTCTTGATGCCAGGTCTATATATTCCAGCCGCCGCATGGCGCGTTTCAACAGGTCAGCCGGCAAACGCCTGGACTTGCCGGTGGCATAGAAGCCATAGGTGTGTTTGTCGGCAAACGTCTTTATCACGTGACAATTGTAACGTGACGCGTGACAATTGTCAAGCAGTTTGTGTGGAAAAGCAGTCAGGAAGGCATTTGACGGGGTTGGTTCTCAGCGTGTTTTCCGGCTGAATTCAGGAGTAGGCACTCAAAATCGAAAGTTGCCACAGAACCCTAATTCAGGCCGCTTTCTTAACAAGGCGGCGCTCAGAGACCGGTCCTCTTTTCCAGGGTTTCCGGATACCTTTCCCCCTGAATCGTGATCTTGGCGGCGGCTGTATCAATCTCTCGCAGATCGTCGGGCATAAGTTCGACGTTGACGGCTCCGATGTTTTCTTCCAGGCGCGAAAGCTTCGTTGTCCCCGGTATCGGCACGATCCAAGGTTTCTGTGCGAGCAGCCATGCGAGTGCGATCTGGGCAGGAGTAGCTTTCTTCCTTTCCGCTATTCTCCTGAGAAGGTCCACCAGCACCTGGTTAGCCTTGCGCGCCTCGGGCGTGAAGCGTGGGACGATATTGCGGAAGTCGGTCTTAACGAACTCCGTCTTCTCGTCGATCTCTCCGGTGAGGAAGCCTTTGCCCAGAGGACTGAAGGGAACGAGTCCGATCCCGAGTTCCTCAAGCGTGGGCAGCAATTCCGATTCAGGCCGTCGCCACCACAACGAGTACTCGCTCTGGATCGCGGTTACCGGCTGGACTGCATGTGCGCGGCGGATGGTTTTTACTCCCGGTTCCGAGAGGCCAAAGTGTTTGACCTTCCCTTCCCGGATCAGGTCCTTCACCGTTCCCGCCACGTCTTCAATCGGCACTTCGGTGTCAACACGGTGTTGATAGTAGAGATCGATGGCATCTACCCTGAGCCGCTTGAGCGAGCCTTCGAGGCTCTGCCTGATCACCTCA
Source organism: Nitrospirota bacterium (assembly GCA_021825805.1). GTDB lineage: Bacteria > Nitrospirota > Thermodesulfovibrionia > Thermodesulfovibrionales > UBA6898 > JAKAGF01. Next base: position 20,060 of record JAKAGF010000002.1, on the reverse strand, counting down.
GGCCGACTGTCCTGGAACTGCTTTCCGTTGGGACCTGTTTTGATCCCGAATTTGGTTGCTATCGCCACTTTCCCCCGGAAAGGAGCGAGGGCTTCGCCCAGAAGCTCCTCGTTCGTGCCATAGACCTCGGCGGTGTCGAAGAACGTGACGCCGCGTTCTACAGCCTTACGTATAAGAACGATCATCTCCTGCTTGTCTGGAGGCAGGCCGTATGCAATGCTCATTCCCATGCAGCCGAGCCCGAGAGCCGAAACTTCCAAGCCGCCTTTTCCCAATTTACGTTTATTCATTGTTTTCTCCTTTCATCTATTAAGGGTCGAACTGTTTCGCAGAGGTTGCTCACATTTATTTGCCGCCCTGTTGATAATTATATTGTACTTCTGAAAGAACAAAGGCAGGTAGACCAATCCTGTTCATTTCTTGCCTAATCATCCAACATCTTTGATAATTGGGCTGTTACGGCGAAGCGGGATCTGGTAATATCAAACAGGAGTTATTTATGGGTAAGCAGGCTGTCAAGCAGGCGTTTGAAAATAATGCAGTGGAAGTTGCGCTCGAAACGTTGGGAAAGAGCATTGCCCGATGGACCGATAAAGACGACCAGCGCATGACCGCGGTCCCGGGCTTGTCACTTTATCGCCGGGACGAACCGAGCCGGCCGACGAGCATCATGTACGAACCCCGTATTTGCATGATCGCGCAAGGGGCCAAACGCGTGCTGCTCGGAGACGATACGTATGTGTATGACCCCCGGCATTTTTTAATCACGTCTGTGGATCTGCCCACGGTTGTGCAGGTTATCAATGCGAGCCGGGAGAAGCCTTACCTGGGGCTCATATTGAAACTTGATCAGCGCGAGATTTCACAACTGATGGTGGACAGCAATCTGCCCCCGCCGCGTCCGCAGCAATCGAGCCGTGGAATGGCGACCGGCGAAGTCACATTGCCGCTGCTCACCGCCTTTCAACGGTTGATCGACTTGCTTGATGAGCCAAAAGACATCCCGATCCTTGCGCCGATCATCCAGCGGGAAATTTTTTACCGTTTGCTTGTGGGCGATCAAGGCGCTCGTCTGCGACAGATGGCGTCGGCGGGAAGTCAGAGTCATCAGATAGCGCGGGCGATCTATTGGTTGAAGGGTAACTTCACACAGCCGTTGCATATCGATAACCTCGCAGCGCAAGTCAATATGAGCACCTCGACCTTCCATCATCACTTCCGGGCGCTGACGGCCATGAGCCCGCTGCAGTACCGGAAATGGCTGCGTTTGAACGAAGCGCGGCGATTGATGCTCGCCGAAAATCAGGATGCGACAACCGCGGCGTTTCAGGTCGGCTATGAGAGCCCCTCCCAATTCAGCCGGGAGTACAGCCGTCTGTTTGGCAATTCGCCGTTACGCGACGTCACGAATTTGCGACAGACGGCTACTATAGAAACGTAAGCGAGACCTGAGAGCCCCACAGACTTCGGGGCGTATCCAACAGGTATCAGAGTTTAATGTAAAAACTATCTGATCTTTTATATCCCCTTTGCCTCAAGCACGCTTCTATCCGATTCGAATAATGATTTAAACCTGCCCAGGATAAACCTCAGCACAGGGTTCTTCAGATACACGGCATGGAAGGTATATGTAAATTCAGCGCCGAGATACGCCTTGATTTCGGGGTCAGTCCAGCCTGCCACAAATGTCTTGAGATTGTTGCTGATGCAGAATTCAAGGTTGTAAAACCAGCTCAAGAAATACAGATTGAAAGCCCTGGAATCAGGATAGAGAAAGCCCACGTATTTATCAACAAGACAATCTTTTACAATAAAACAGAGATTAAATCCTATTATCTTTTCTCCGGCCCGGTACAGGAACAGTATCCCCTGGTTTTTTTCATCCAGCAGCACCCTTTTGAAAAAGGCCTTCGTCAATTTGTCGAAGTGTATTTCGCTCATTTCGTAAACATTCAGATAAAGCCCGTACAAAAGGTCTATGTTGGGATCCGAAAAAAAGTCGTCTCCTGTTTTTATCCGCTCGACCGACAGGGCGGATGAAGAGCGGAGTTTTCGCTTTATGTCCTTTCTCCTTGCGTGTGACAGCCTCATGAGATACTCGTCCGTAGAATCGAAGTTTATCGGCAAATAGGCGAGGGCCTGGCCGTAAAGAATGTAGAAACCGTTTTCCCTGAGGTATGAGATCAGTCTCCCGCCAAAGGCCTTTTCCTCATCCGAAAGCAGCGGGGATGAAGACGGTATGTCCTTTACTATAAGAAATTGCAGTCCGGATTCTCTGAGCAGGACGACGGCTGATTCCTTCAGTGCCTGAGGCTCAATTCCATCAGGTATCAGGGCGTATTCGGATACCGTTGTGCCTATAAAAATCATCCTCGGCTTCAGGAGCCTCTGTATAGAGGCAGGCAACAAGTCAGCATACTTCTTGAAAAACCTCCTGACCTTCGGCTCAGCAGTAGTGAACAAATCGAGATTTGCGGAAAACCCCGGGACTTTCTTTTTGTCTACCTCCAGAATCAGAGGCCCGAAGCCCTCTGGAGGATGGTCCATAAAAGCGCTTACCAGACCTTCGGGTTCAAGTATGTTCAGCAAATGGTCGCTGTTTATTTTCATGCTGAACAGATATCCTCAAGTTTCTTCACGATAGTCTCAATATCACCTGTTTCAAGAAAGAGACTTGTTGAGAGGGTCAGAGACCTCTCAGACATAATGCGTCCATTCGGGCAATTCCTGTCAGGGACTATATCCTTCAGATAATCATAATCCGCAATGGCCCTTGCATACACGATTGAGACGCCGAGTCCGCTGCCTTCAAATGCCTTCTTCGCCTTTTCCCTTTTTTCGCGTGTCTCAAATATAATCGTCATAAAAGGGTAAGTGGCCCTGCTGTCAGGAGACTCTTCTATCACCTTAATCCCCTTGATGTTTTTAAGGCGGTTGATATAGATCGCGGCCTTCTGCCTTTGGCTCTCTATCTCTTTTTCAATGCGGGCAAACTGGCTGTGGCCTATTGCTTGTCTGACTGCCGAAACCTTATGAATCGGAAAATCAATCTCAAAGTCCTCCATGGCGGCCTTTACTTCATCCCCCCTCCAGGTCCAGAAAATTTCGGGCAGCCTGAATACGAACCAGAAAAAAAGAGGCCTGTAAAATATCCAGTATCCCATGAGCAGCATAATCAACGAGGCTTCGGACAAGCGGCCGGGCTTAACCATATCCTTTATCATGGTGTCTATGACCGCGTTCAATTCCTGCCTGTTTGAGGCGATGATGCCTCCCTCGTAAGTCGTCAGCCCTTTGCCGCGGCAAAGGCTGAAAAAGGAGAAGTCTCCAAGGGCGCCGGTTTTTTTGCCCTTATAAACAGCCCCCAGCGATTGTGCGCAGTCCTCTATTGTAAAGGCATCGTATTCCTTTGCTATGGTTTTTATCGCGTCAAAATCAACAGGCATACCCGCAAGATGAACAGCGAGAATAGCCAGCACGTCTTTTCCACGGCATAATTTCTCAAGCCGGAGCGGATCGAAATTAAAGTCAGAACCGCTGATGTCGCAGACCTCGACCCGCAGTCCGGCCCTGCTGATCGCCAAAGGTATGAGTGGACATATGCAGGAAGGAATGATAACGGTTTTTTTAGAGGAGACTTTTTTCAGGCTTTCAAGGAGCAGATAAAAAGCGGCTGTGCCGGAATATGTGACACGCACATAATCAATTCCCAGATACTGCCTGAAATCATCACGGAGGCTTTGCGCACCGCTGCCCGAAAACATCGAGGCAACGTCCCCGCGGGAAAGCCTGAATCCGGCAGTCGGAGGTATTTCCCTGAAAATTGACATATACCCGCTTATTTTCGGGAATGGTTCCTGAAAAAATTTATGACCTCTTCAGCCACGAGGTTTTTCTGGTGGTCCAGTGTCAGCATATGATAAGAGTCCTCGATGTACACCTTGCGCACATCTGACGAACCTATATGAGACTCAACATAATCGGCATTTTTTATGCTTGCAAGGTCATCTTCGAGCGCATGAAGGATCAGCGCCGGGGCCTCCACCTTTGGAAGGATCTTCCTGACTTCTTTTATGAGCATGAATAATTCGCGTATGCATTGCGCCGGGAATTCCGGATGCGCTATTGACCCTTCCCGCAGGGCAAGAGCTATCTGCTTCCTCATGCGTTCGTCTTTTATCCCGTAAGGCTCGCGCTCCGCATAAGAATAAAAATATTTGAACGGAGGATAGTATGACAGGGGCAGCAGAAACTTGTACCAGGGCAGGCTCCAGCCGTCATAAAAAAGGGTCGTGGACAGGAGCGCTATTGATGAGACCTCCTCCTGGACCTCAGCCGCAAGGTACAAGGCGAAGAGCGAACCCATGCACAGCCCGGAAACCGATACATTCCTGTAGTTGCGTTTTAATTCCTTGAAGGTCGCATGAACCGTGCCATACCAGTCCTGCCAGCTCGTGCCCTTGAGTTCATCCAGTGTCCTGCAATGCCCTGCCAGACACGGGCCTTTCACACTAAAACCGGCCTTGTTGAGTTTCTTGGCGAGGGGCTTGAGTTCAAAGGGGCTGCCTGTCAGGCCGTGGATAAGCAGTACCGCGTGGTCGCCTCCGTTGAGGTCTATCTTGTAGTCGGTCATGCTTCTCTGGCAATAAGTACCGAGTTGGTTCCGCCGAAGGCAAAAGAGTTTGACATCACAGTTTTGATTTCCAGCCCTGTTCTTCCAATATTCGGGACATAATCGAGGTCGCATTCCGGGTCAGGGACCCTTAGATTTGCGGTAGGCGGTATGCTCCTGTTTTTTATCGCAAGCAAAGAAGTGACAAACTCGATTGCGCCGCCCGCGCCCATCAAGTGCCCGTGCATGGATTTTGTAGAACTTACCGGTATTTTATAGGCCCTTTCGCCGAACACCGTTTTAATGGCCTGGGTTTCGACCGAGTCATTAAGCACAGTGGCTGTTCCATGCGCATTGATGTAGTCTATATCGTCAATCCCAGCCCCGGCCTCTTCCATCGCCAGCCTCATGGTCCTTGACTGGCCTGTAACCGAGGGGGCGGTTATATGATATGCATCGCAGGCAGCCCCGTATCCTGCAAGCTCGCCGTAAATCTTTGCGCCGCGTCTCCTTGCCCTCTCCATTTCCTCAAGCACTACGACTGCCGCCCCTTCCCCGAGGACAAAGCCGGTCCTGTCCTTTGAGAAGGGTCTGCATGAAGACGACGGGTCTTCCGGGTCCTCTACAGCCAATACGCCTAAGGATTCCCAGCACTTGAAAGAGACATATGTAAGAAGGCACTCAGAGCCGCCTGCAAGCATGACATCGCAGCAGCCCGCCTTGATCCGGCGGAAGGCCTCGCCTATGGCTACGGCTGAAGATGAGCAGGCAGTCGAAAAGGTCAGGCACGGACCTGAAAGACCGTACTTAATAGAGATGTGGGACGCGGGAGCGTTGCTCATTATCTTTATGATAGAAAGCGGGCTTACCCTTGAGACCTCTTTTTTGTAGAGCTGGAAAAAGGCTTCGTCCAAAGAACTGGCCCCGCCCATGCCTGTGCCGAAGTAAACCCCGGCGCGCTCTTTTTCAGCCCCGTCAAGAAATGTCCCTGAATCGCTCCATGCCTGCGACGCGGCAGCAAGCGCAAGCTGACTTGTCCTGTCAAGAATCCCAGCCTGCTTTTTTGAAAAATGGTCAGATGTATTAAAATCAGCCGGCGCAGCCAGGTATGTTGAGCCTTGAGGCGAATTTTCCGAAGAGGTTCTCCTGACCCCTGATCTGCCTGCAATCAGGTTGTCATAAAAGACCTCGGGACTGTTTCCAAGGGGTGAGATTATCCCCAGCCCTGTCACCGCCACTTTTTTCAATTATCAACTCCTGACAATCTACCCCTGTTTCTTCTCCGAAACAAATTTGTCGATTATATCAATCAAATCCTGGATGGTGTTTATTTTTACGTCTCTCTCCGGGACCTTTATCTTGAACTCATCTTCGATAGCGAACATGAATTCTATTTTATCAAGGGAATCGAGACCGAGGCTTTCAAGTGTAACCTCCGGGGAAAGCGCGTCTTCCCTGAGTTCAAGGTTTTCAACAAAAAGCTTCTTTAATCTGTCCGAAGTAGACATATTCCTCTCCACTTATTAACAGTCTCAAAATAGTATTTTCAAAAGTCTGTCATGCCCGAGGACTTCAGTCGGGCATCCAGAGACTGGATTCCCGCTTATACGAACCGCGGGAATGACGGTCATATGATGTGCATTCTATTATGAGACCCTTAATATCATTATTTTATCAGTTGACCATTTATCAGTTGACCATGTAACGTGTTGAGGTCACCCGGCCTGGACTATCACTGCAATCCCCAGCGCTGTTATTCCGACGCCGAGCCACTCTGTATTGCTGACATGTTCCTTGAGAACAAATACTGAGAAAAGTATTATTATTATTTTTTGAATGCCTGTAAGCGGAAATGCAACCGAGAGGGGAATATAAGAGAGCAGAACAATCCATATGACCATCTCTACAAAATATGAAAGTATCCCCGTTATGACCCACTTGTTCTTTAAAAGCTTGAAATAGTATGCCGGGCCGCTGATCTCCTGGTGGGCGACAGCGCCCTTTTTCAGGCAGATCTGCGCGACACTTTCCATGGACGCGCCAAGTATAAAGAGCGGAGCCCATTTAATGAGCGACATATATTATCCCACGCATGACATCACACCGCGCACCTTTTCAGCAGTTTTTCAAAAAGCTCCGCGAACAGGTCAATTTCTTTGAGCGTTATAGTCAACGCTGGAGCAAGCGTGAAGATATTTTTATAGTAGCCGCCGACATCAAGCACAAGGCCGTATTTCCTGCCGCCGACATCTATGCCGCCTTTCATTCCTTCCTGGAAGATCCTGTCTGTGAGCGTCCTGTCAGGCGTAAACCCGTCGGACTTCGTCATCTCAACCCTAAGCGCAAGGCCGAGCCCGTCCACATCTCCGATCACCTTATGTTTCTTTTGCAATTTTTTCAGCCTGGACAAAAGATATGCGCCTTTCTCAGGCACGCTCTTTTCAAGGTTGTTTTTCCCTATGAATTCCATAACAGCGAGCCCCGCTGCAGTGCCGAGGGGATTGCTGGAGAAGGTGGAATGCGTGGAGCCTGGAGGGAATGTCTTCGGATTGATAAGCTCTTCTTTGGCCCAGAGGCCTGATAACGGGTTTAAACCGTTTGTGAGGGCTTTTGCAAAGGCGATTATGTCGGGCTTCACATTATAATGCTCCATGGCCCAGAGTTTGCCTGTCCTGTAAAAACCCATCTGAATTTCGTCATCCACAAGCAGGACGCCGTACCTGCTGAGTATTTCCGAGAGCCTTTGAAAATATTCGGGAGGAGGGGTTATGTAGCCGCCTGTTGCCTGAACAGGCTCGACATAAAAAGCAGCGTATTCAACCTCCTTGTCCTTTGAGTCAATCACCCCGTAATATTCAGTCTCAAAGAGTTTTTCAAACTGCTTCACGCATTCATAACCGCATTTTTTGGGGTCCAGACCGTAAAAGCACCTGAAACAGTATGGATAAGGGATGAAGGCGGCCCTGTTCGAAAAATGGCCGAATCTCTTCCTGTACCTGAAACTGCTGGTTATCTCGGAAGCTGCAAGGGTGCGACCGTGATAACCGCCCATAAAAGCGAACATCAGTGTCTTGCCTTTTTTGAAATTGCGAACAAGTTTCAGGCTGTCTTCAATCGCCTGGGCGCCGCCGACATTGAAATGGACCCTCCCTTTCATTCCAAGTCTCTTCTCAGTCTCCTTCGCGATTGTCGAGGCAAGGAGTATTTTCCCTTTATGCAGGTACTGGGAGGCGACCTGCGGAAGAGAGGCCATCTGTCTGTTATGGGCTTCCTCTATATCCTTATTCCTGTAGCCGAAGTTGACCGCTGAATACCACATCTGCATATCCAGAAATTTGTTGCCCTGCATATCGAACAGCCACGGACCCTCACACCTGTCAAAAATGATCTGCTCGTCCAGGTAATGGACTGTATCTCCGTAAGAGCAGTATTTTGCCTCCAGCTTTAAAAGGTCTTCTGCTGTTAATTCTTTGGATTTCATATTTCCAATCTCAAATCGCTATATGCCTTTTGAGGGTCTTTTGTGCCGGCTGCGATAAGGGGTTCCTTCATCATCCTCAGGGCCATCAGGTTTTGGCCGATTACAGTGAAATCATCGAAAGGGGTATGGCATATGCCCCTGCTGTTACAGAAATCGGTCAGCCTGCCCTTTGAAAAAACATACGCCGCCTTTTCCGCAAGACAGAAATCGCTCCTGCCGTCGCCAATATGTATGACAGGAAGTCCGTTGCTTTTCTCACTCGCAATCCCGCATTTGCAAAGACCTGAAGTGCAATGCCCGACCGCATGTGGAAAAACAGCTTTAAGTCCGTTTTCATCAGCGATCAACTCGTTTGCACAGACCGGCACTCCACACAATCCGGCATCAGACAACAGTCTGTCTATAATGACCTTGAAACCGTCACTGATGATACAGAAGGGCACGCCGAGCCGTCTCAATAATCTGACAAAATCCGCGAAGGTCTTGTTCGCTGAAAAATTTTTCAGATGCTCCATAATCCTTTCCATCGGAGCATCTATGAGCGACATCTGGCGAAAAAGGCATTCCCTGGAACCTATGATGCCGGCCTCCCATAACCTCTCAGCTTCTTCCCAGCCGGGCCCGGCAAATTCCTTTATGAGCGCATCGGTAATATCAGCGTCGGTTACGGTCCCGTCAAAATCAATGGATACGAAAAATTCCCCCTTCAGGCGCTTCTGTATAACGCTGCTCGGTTTTTTTTGTTCCATCGTCAGTATTGCCTGTCAGTTTCCGGCACAGGTTTGCTCTCCTCGGGCAGGGACTTTTTGAACCCCCTGATGCTTTTTCCGATGCCTGCGCCAAAAACAACCAGCGCGATCACCGGAATAACGATCAAGCGCATCGGCTGAAATAAGTCTTTTATTATAACACACTATCTCTTCCCTGCCTTTAAGGGTGACCACATTGTTTTTACGATATAATTAAACCCAATAGTGTCCGGTAAAAATATTTAGACATATGGCCTGTTTTTTATATTTATTTGATAATAGAAGTCGGGAAAACCTATTAGACCATGAACAGAGTATACACGATTTTCTCAGAGATATTAAAGCGTTGTCCGGGATATCAATTCGGCAAGACAGTGGAACAGTATCATGGAGACTGACAACCGGACAGATGACAACAGGGAGGAAGAAGGACGAGATGAACGCGCTCACCACTGTGATGAAGGCCTTGTTTTTTTTCTTCTACAGCCGACCGGCTGAGGTGTTTACAGGGTCTCAGCAGTGGACATAGTTTATATCGTAGTCATTGTTCTTGAACGCGGTCCTGAGGTCCTTCCGCTGTTCGGGTGTCATGGCCGCGAATACCTGCTTTACCTTTTCCCGTGAACCATCGCCGGAGCAGGAGTAGCGAAGGAGATCGCCCTTTGTCTGCTCGGGCAGGCTGGTCTCGGCCAATATCTTTTTCAAATCCCCTGAGTCGCAGAGGAGCCTGCGGGCCGCAGCCGCATCGCTTCCCAGGAAATACGCCTGCCCGTTCTTGCTCACGAGGAACGTGGAAGAGCATCCAACGGCGGCAAGCGCCGCGACGACCGCAAAGCCGATAAACCTATTCATGTATCACTTCCTGTTGATGAGGGATTGTATCTTGTTCTTCATTTCAGGAGAAGACCAGTCCCGGTCTCCGATGATCTTCTCCGTTATGACGCCGTTTCGGTCGATGAGAAAGGTGATCGGAAGGCCGAGGACCGCGTAGAGGTCGAAATAGACCTCCTTGTCCTTGTCCCACAGGACCGGAAAGGCAAGCCCCTTTTCAGAGGCAAAAGACTTCAGCGGACGAAGCGAAGGATCGACCGAGACCGCCAGGACAACAAACCCTTTGTCCTTTAGGGCTGCATACATATTATTAAAGGGGACCATTTCGTCCTTGCAGGACGGGCACCACGTTGCCCAGAAATTCAGCAGCACGACCTTTCCCCTGTAGAAGGAGAGGGAGACATCCTTGCCGCCGACATCCTTGAGCGTAAAAGAAGGCGCGATCTTCCCTGCCTCAGGTCCTGTCTCCGTGCCTGGCGCATTTCCCGCGCCGCAGAGAAGCGAGAGGCAAAATATGACAGTGAGGATACCGTAAAGCTTCATAGGTTATTGATTAAGTATATCCTAAACTATAATCAAAAATCTGCAAGTCTCCGGGAGGTCGGTCACCGTGCCTTCATGACATACATTTTCAGCGCCTTCGCTGATATGTATGTGAAACATTTCAAAAGACATTTTGATTGTAAGGAACAGGGAGAAGATGCGTTTTTGCTATAATAACCAAAATCCATCCGTGAGGCGCCAGATGAAAAAGACCTTTGTGCTTGATACCAATGTTCTCATCCACGACCCCGAGGCGGTCCTCCATTTTCAGGATAACGATATTGTCCTTCCCATTACCGTGATCGAGGAATTGGACAATCTCAAGAAGGGCAACGGGGAGATCCCGTTTTCCGCCCGCCACGCGCTGCGCCTGATCGATTCCTTCAGGGAGGCCGGCAACCTCTCCGCAGGGGTCTCCCTGCCGAGCGGCGGGGCACTGAAGGTCATGATGGACCAGGAGGTGAAACTCCTGAAAGAGTCGAATGACAACAGGATCATCTCTGCAGCCATAACCCTGGCCCGAAACGGGGGCAGGGCCGTCAAGCCGGTGATCCTTGTCTCAAAGGATACCTCCGTGCGGATCAAGGCGGACGCGCTTGGGCTTCCGACGCAGGACTATCTTACGGACAAGACAACGGTCTTCAGAAAATACGGGAACGTATCAGAGGGCGAGGAGTCGCCCAACGGGATACGGTCGGTGCGGTATCTGAAAACAGGCGACAAGATTTTCCGCGTCTATGGAGACGACCGCATGCAGCTCATCAGGCGGCAGCGTTTTATCCTCGGCATCGGCCCGAAGAACGTGGAGCAGGAGTGCGCTATCGACGCGCTCCTCGCCGACCAGGTGGATGTAGTCGCGCTTACCGGCCGGGCAGGCACCGGCAAGACGCTTCTTGCGATAGCCGCCGGTCTCTATCTATGCTCCAAGGCAAACCACCGGGTCGTGCCCGAGACAGTACGGCGTTATGACCAGGTTGTGGTGGGCCGTCCCGTGGTCCCTCTCGGCAATGACCTGGGCTATCTCCCCGGCGATATCCGGGAGAAGCTGCTCCCCTGGATGCAGCCCATCTATGACAATCTCGACGTCATCGTCGGAACGCCGACTGAAACAGGGGATGACAAGAACGGACATTACAAGAGTTCAGAATATCTTATCGAATCGGGTATCGTGCATATCGAGCCCCTTACCTATATCAGGGGCAGGAGCCTCCCCCGGCGGTATCTCATCATCGACGAGGCTCAGAACCTCCGGCCTCTTGACGTCAAGACGATCATCACCAGGTGCGGCGAAGGGACAAAGGTGGTATTCACCGGGGACCTGGAGCAGATCGATTCTCCCTTCCTGGATGCAGCCTCCAACGGCCTCGCCTACCTCATCAACAAGTTTATACAGGAGGAGAACTTCTGCTATCTGAATCTGAAAAAGGGCGCCCGTTCGGCCCTGGCGGAGAGAGCCGCGGAGCTTCTATAGATTGAGGAGCGGTTTATAAACAAAAGGCCCGGATGGCGCCGGGCCCTGGCGTTACTTTCCCCTATTCTATGTTGAATGTCGCTGTTTCCTTGATCCCGGGAAGGTACTGTCCCACCGGGGCCAGTTTTTTCCCTTCATTAACGCAGCCGATTATGATCGTCCAGAGCTGATTCAACTCCTGCCGCTCACGGTCGTTCTCAGGCGTCATCGTGATAAGCGTCCCTTCAAGTTCGATCTTCATCCATGCCTCCGAGTATGATATTAGAGTCTTTCTAATAGCAAAGCACCAGTTGGTCCCTGTGTCAAGACGCTCTGTCTTTTGCCCTTTTTTTTCCGGAGGGCGGGTATCAGGGTATTCGAACTGCCTGCCGTTATAATTAAATTCGTTTCATCTCTGTGAGCGGCAGGGCTATACCTTGTCATGGGGCGAATTTTTTGGTATATGTAGTAGTCATGATCAATGAAAAGGCGCTGAAGGCCTATCTGAGGGAAAAGTTCAGGGACGCCCAGACGGTTGATATCAGAAAGCTCGGCGAAGGGGTCCAGGGCGCCGGGTTTCTCGTGGAGGTGAAGACGCCTGCCGGCGTTGCGGCATACGTGGTGAAGGGGCTCTTCCCTGAAGGGCTGGGCCATGACTACTCCTCTGACAGGGCCGCCGTTTTTCTCCTGGACCTCGATGAATACAAAAACCTTCCCCGCCACGTCAGGGCGATCGACGTTCTCGCTGAAATGGATAACGGGACGATCAGGTCCATCGGCGGCGGCAGGGAGTATTACCTTCTCATGGAACGGGGGAAGGGCAGGGACTACTTCCACGACCTGGAGGAATTCTCCGGAAAGGAGAGTCCCGGTCCTTCAGACATAACCAGGATCAGGACCATGGCGTCGTACCTCGCCGAAATTCACGCCGAAAAGAAAGAATCCCGGCCGCTCTACTGGCGCAAGGTGCGTGATACCATAGGCCACGGCGAATGTCTGATGGGCGTCTTTGATACGTATCCCGACGGCGCGCTGTCCTACGAGGCGATGGCTGATATCGAGAAGCTCTGCATCGACTGGCGCGCGCGGCTGAAACGGAAGACCCACCGCCTCGCCCAGATCCACGGAGATTTTCACCCTGGCAATATCTGGTTCACCGGTGACGATGATTTCATCCTTCTCGACCGGTCACGGGGGCCCTGGGGAGAGCCTGCCGATGATGTCGTCGCCCTCGCCATCAATTACATATTTTTTTCGGTGAGACACCACGGGGATGTCAGGGGCGCCTACCTCTCCGGCCTGAGGCTCTTCTTTGATGAGTATATAAGGCTGTCCGGGGATAAAGAACTGCTCTCCGTGCTCGCTCCCTTTTTTGCCTTCAGGGCAGCGGTGGTGGCGAACCCTCTCTTCTATCCGGACTTTTCTGCCGCCGGCCGGGGCATGATCTTCAACTTTGCACGCAGCGTTCTTCTGGCTGAACGGTTTGATGTGGAACTGGTGAACGACTATCTGAGGGGGCCCTGACCGCGGGACTGCCGCCGCGCTACCGGTGAGAGACCTTCATGTGTTTCTCCCAGACAGACAGCAGTTCCGCCGTTGCCCTGAGGTCGCCGGCGCAGTACCGCGCGATATCAAGGTGTCTCCCTGCCCTGTAGAGGTCCTTCACCTCGTGCCCGGTGATGCCCTCCGCCTTGGGGCTCTTGATCCCGAAGGTCCGGCACCACATATCGAGGCTGAACTTTCTCCTTGAGGCGCCGAAGAAGGTGAGCTGGTCAAACAGGTCGATATGCGCGTCTCCGTAACGGTTCGGCATGAGTTCCCGTGACGGCTTCAGGCGGTGCACCGCCGACCGGACGAGAATGAAGGGACAATCGAAGCCTCTGCCGTTGAAGGTGACAAACTGGTCGTAGGCCCTGACCTTCTCCCAGAACTTCGAGATAATCTCCTTTTCCGTCCCGCTCTCATAAGTGAGCCCCTCGTCCTCAAACGGCAGTACCGGGTCGCCGTTGTTCTGGAAATAGACGACCCCCTTTCCGGTGTCAGGGTTGAGCATGCCGATAGTGATCACCTCGGCGGTGAGGGGATAGAAAGACAGGCTTTCCTTCACCTCTGTCTTCTCGTCGTCGGATCCGGCCCAGCGGAGGAGATATTCCCGCACAGCCGGATCAAGGGAATCGAAGTCCTTCCCCGCTGTCTCTATATCAAAGACTACCCGCGACATCGGGCGGATGGAGGCAGCGCGTAACAGGCGATGCGCAATGCGCAAACAGGATGACTCATGACTTGGGAATTTCCTTGAAGACATTCCAGGTCTTGAGGATGTCAACCGCCCGCTGGAGCTGTATATCATCCTTCTCATCCACTTCGAGGGGAGCTGTCTCCATTTCCTCGGGCTTTGGCTCGTTCTGCTCGTTCTGCAGGTGGCGCTGGAGGTCTTTCTCCCTCAATACAGGATGCTCCTTTGCGCCGTTTTTGGCCTCGAGCTTCAGCACGATGTCCGGAGTGATGCCCGTGTTTTGTATGGATGTGCCCTTGGGTGTATAGTATTTCGCGGTTGTCAGCCTCAGGCCCGCGCCGTCCGAAAGGGGTATTACCGTCTGGACGGACCCCTTGCCGAAGGTCTGCACCCCGAGGATAACGGCACGGTTCCAGTCCTTGAGAGCCCCGGCAACGATCTCCGACGCGCTTGCCGATCCCTGGTTCACCAGCACGATCATGGGCAAGGTGAAGGCGTGGTCTCCCTCGGTGAAGAACTCGGACTTGTCTCCTGACCTCGTCTTGGTGTAGACGACCAGCTTGCCCTTCGGCAGGAACTGGCTGGATACGTCGATCGCGCTGTTGAGCAGGCCGCCGGGGTTGTTCCTGAGATCGAGGATGAGCGAGCCGATCTTCTCGGCCTCGAGCTTTTTCATGGCAGCCGAAAGGTCGGACGAGGTCATCTCCTGGAACTGGCTGATCTTTACATAGCCGATCTTGTTGTCAAGGACCCTGGACTTGACGCTCTTGATCTTGATGATGTCCCTGACGATCGTAAAGTCCCGGGGGGCATCCAGTCCCTCGCGCATGATGCTGATCGTCACCGGGGTCTTGGGTGCGCCCCTCATCTTGGAGACAGCATCCTGCAGGGTCATGTCCTGGGTGGATTCCTTGTTTATCTTGATGATTTTGTCGCCCGCCTTGATCCCCGCCCGGTACGCCGGCGTGTCCTCAATCGGAGCTATGACGGTGATCGCCTTGTCCTTCATCCCTATCTGGATGCCGAGGCCGCCGAATTCGCCCTTTGTCTCGACCTGCATTTCCTTGTACGCCTCGGGCGGCATAAAGGCTGAATGCGGGTCAAGGGAGCTCAGCATGCCCTTGATGGCGCCGTAGATCAGGTCCTTGGGCTTGACCTCCTCAACATAGTGCTTCCTGACCATCGAGAGCACCTCGGTGAAGGTCTTGAGCTCTTCATACCCTTCCCCCGCAGCGCTGACGCTGGTAATGGACAGTCTCCCTATGGAGATGCCGATTGCAGCCACCGCAACAACGAGCGCGAAGATCAACGCCGCTTTCTTACTTCTCATCTGGAAAAACCTCCTGCATCATTTCCGTTTGTGGCGCAGCCACTGCGTGGGATCGAGTGGTTTGCCTTTGTAACGCACTTCGAAGTACAGCCCCGGCCCGCTGAGCACGCCGGACGTGCCGACCCTCCCGATCACCTGGTTTTCTTTTATTATATCCCCGACCCGGGAAAAAATCTCGGAAAGATTTCCGTACAGGGTATGATAGCCGTCGCCGTGGTTGATGATGATCAGCTGTCCGAACCCCTTGAACCATTCGGCAAAGATCACCCTGCCCTCATAGACCGAGCGGGCGTCGGAGTTGGAGGAGGTTTGTATGTGCACGCCGTTTCTGAACACCGGGGTCTCAAACTGCTGGTCCTTCTGGGCGCCATACGGGACGGCGATCCTCCCGTCAACCGGCCAGAGGAGCCTTCCCTTGAGGCGGGGGAAGCCGGTCCCTGCATAGGTGTCCGTCTTTGAGGACTCCCTGATGATGTCGAGGAGTCTTCGCGAGGCCTCCCGCAATTCGCTGATCATCTTCTGATGCGATGCCTTCTCGGTCCTGACAGAGGAGAGGAGCGTCTCTTTCGACTTCCTCTGGCGGCCGAGTTCGTTCTCCTTGTCCTTGATCTTTTCAGCTGTTGTTTTCAACTGTGCGAACAGGACCTTCAGTTTTTCATCCTTTTCATGAAGCATCCGGAGATTGTTGTTGTAGGTTGTCAGGACGCCGTGTTCATAGACAGAGATGCTTTCGAGGTATTTCCATACACGCATCATCTGTGACATATCAGCCGCGCTCAGCAGCAGAATGACCGTGTCCCCTGAAAAGCCGAACCTGTGCATCGCCCGCAGCTTGCGCTTCATCCATTCTTTCCGTTTTTGGATCGACAATTTGGTCGCCGTCATGTCGGCGTTGAGAGCGGCGATCTCCGCCTCGGTCTGTGAGAGACTCTTGCGGTGTTTCCTGAGGTCAGCCTCCATTTTTCCCATCTTCCTGTTGACGTCCTCAAGCTCCCCGAGGATCGAGGACTCCTGGCGCTGCGCCTCACTCAGCTTCCGCGAGTGCTCATGCAGACGTTCCTGAAGCCTCTTGTATTCCTCCTCAGGTCCGGCGGCGGGTGCGGCGACAGGCAGTATGAAGAGCAGAAGAAAGGCAACGGCAACGAACATCAGTAGCGTAACCTTCCCAGGGCGATGGCAGCGCCGGCGACCCCGAGAAAAATACCCACCCCCGGCAGAAGGAGAAAGGGTCCGGAGGGAAAGAGCACGGCCTTGAAGACCGGCATGGTGACGCTCAGCCGGAGAAGTATCGCATAATAGAACGCAAAGATACCGAACAGGCTGATCAGGCCTCCAGCCAGGCCTATGGCGCCGCCTTCGATGAGAAAGGGCGCGCGTATGAACGCCCTGGTCGCGCCGAGCAGCTTGAAGGTCTCGATCTCCTCCTTCCTCCGGTAAAAGAGTATCTTCACCGTGCTGTAACAGACGAAGATGATCCCCGTGGAGAGGATGACGATGAGCGCTATCCCGACGGTCTTGGTCCCTGCCCTGAGGCTGTGCAGGGCGGCGAGGAATTTTTCTCCGTAGTCCACCTCCCTGACACCCTTGATCTTCAGCGCCTCGTCCGAAAGCCTCCTGACAGCCTCAGGCCCGATCGCCTCTTTCCTGAGCTTCAGTTCAAGGGTATCGGGGAGAGGGTTTTCGTCAAGGCCTTCGAAGACATAGGTGGAGTTCTTCAGGACGGACTTGAGTTCCCTGAGCGCCTCTTCTTTGGGTATGTATCGAAGCGAACGCACCGCGCTGTTCCTGCGCAGCGCAGTGATGACGCCGTCGATCCGGTCTTTCTGGATATCGTCGTCAAGATACAGGACCATGGAGAACCGTTCCGGCAGGCTCCGTGTCGCCGCGTCGATGTTATAGACTACAAACGCGGCGATGCTGATGATAAGCAGGGCCGAGGCTATCGTCAGGACCGAGATCAGGTTTATCCACTTTTCCCTTGTCAGGCTCTGCAGGGCAAGGGTCACGCTGTAGGGAAGGGACATCAGCCGAGCACCTCCCCGACCAGACTGCCGGAGTCGAGGGTGAAGACCCGCCTCCCGGTATTCCGGTAGAGTTCCCTGTTGTGCGTGGCGATGAGCACTGTCGTCCCCCGCGCATTGATCTCCTTGAAGGTCCGCATCACGCCTTCCGCGGTGCCTGGGTCAAGATTGCCGGTCGGCTCGTCTGCAAGGAGCACCGTTGGGTCGGCCACGATCGCCCGCGCTATGACCACCCGCTGCTGTTCCCCGCCGGAGAGGGTCCGAGGATAGGCGTCGGCCTTATGCCTGAGGTTCACCATCTTGAGGGTATCGAAGACCTTTGTCTTCACCTCCTTTTCGGCGATGCCCCGTATCCGCAGCGCTATGGCGATGTTCTCGAAGACGTTCCTGTTGTCAAGGAGCCTGAAATCCTGGAAGACCACGCCGATGGTACGCCGGAGCAGGGGTATCTGGGATTCCCTGAGCGTTTCCGTCTCCACGTCTCCGACATATATAGCGCCCCTGTCGGGCTTTTCAGCGAGGTAGACGAGTTTCAGAAGAGTGGTCTTTCCCGAGCCTGAGGGGCCGGTGATGAATATCATCTCCCCCTTGCCCACGGACAGGGTGACGTCCCTGAGAGCGGTCTGGTTGTCGTAGTCTTTGCCTACGTTCTGGAACTGTATGAGGTCCATGGCCTTCTATTCGCCCCGTTTGAGGATATAGTCAAGGAGGACGTCGTCGAGGCTCTTCGAAATCCGGCCCTTGACGGTTGTCTCCTCCTGCTCCTGTCCGCCTGTTTCCTGTGCCGCAGCCTGCGGTTCCCCGGGCTTTTCCTCCTCCACCTGCCCGGTATGCTTCCCCTGGATCAGCTCCTTCATCATGCTCTTGTGCTGCTCCTTCATGAGTTCCCTCACCTGTTGCTTGTAGTCGGCGTCTGAGGCGAGGTGGGCGTAGCTCATTTTCTTGGCAGCGAGGATGGTCCCCTTGAAGTAGAGAAGGGTGATAACAACCGGGTTCTTGAGGCCGTTGTCCTCTGTCTGGACATGGTAGAGTTTGCCCTTATAGGGGATATTGGTATTATAGCCGACTAACATCAGTCTGTAACGCTCCGAAAGAGCTAAAAAATATTATAAATGCTTGCCCCGCAAAAGGAAAGGGAAATAGGCCGTGCCGGAGAACACTGCCCGCGGTGTGGCGGGGACGCCGCGGCGCGAACGAAGATGAGGCGAGCTACTTTTCGACGAATATCCTGATCCCGTCCCGCGCGCCGTCATCGAGGACATCCCCTATGTATGAGGCAAGCAGACCCTCTTTTTCAAGACCGGCGATGAGCGACGCCCTCTTGTCGTCGGGCACGAAGATGAGCAGTCCGCCCGAGGTCTGCGCGTCGTTGAGCAGGAGCCTCGCGGCGTCGGTGATGCCAGCAGCCCATCGTATCTGCGGATTGAAGCTCTTTAAGTTGGCGATAGTGCCGCCGGGGACCCTGTTGAGTTCGGCCAGACGGACCGCCTCGTCAAAAAGGGGCACTCGTCCGGCATAAACCCGCGCAAGCCTCCCGCTGGCGGCGAGGACCTCGCCGAGGTGGCCGAGGAGGCCGAAGCCCGTGACGTCCGTAGCCGTGCTGACGCCCTTCTCCAGCATGATCTCGCTCGCCCGCCGGTTCAGGGCGGCCATGGACCGGGTGAACTCATCTATCACCGCATCGCTGCACATGCCCGCCTTGATCCCGGTCGAGATGATGCCGGTGCCGATCTTCTTGGTAAGGATGATAGAGTCGCCGGGCTGCGCTTTCGTGTTGTCGAGTATCCGGCCGGGATGGACGGTCCCCATGACGGAGAAGCCGAATTTAGGCTCTTTGTCCCTGATCGTATGGCCGCCGATGATCGGGACGCCCGCCTCGGTCATCTTGTCGATGCCGCCCTGCATGATGCGTTTGAGAACAGGGAAAAACTCGGGCTGGCTGGGGAACAGGGCGATATTGAGGGCTGTCATGGGTTTTGCCCCCATGGCGTAGATGTCTGAAAGAGAGTTGGCTGCTGCGATGGCGCCGAACCAGTAGGGGTCGTCGACAATGGGGGTGAAGAAGTCGGCTGTCAATACGACCGCGAGCTCGTCCGTCAGCCGATAGACGCCCGCATCGTCCGAATTGGAATATCCGACGAGGACATTGGGATCAGTTATGGGGGGCAGCTGCCCCAGCACGTGGGACAGGTCCGAAGGACTGAATTTTGCCGCTCAGCCGGCGCAACTTGAGAGACTGGTCAGTTTGATGTCCATCGATTACCTCCTTGCTCGGCGGGATAGGCGGAACAGCGGGAAAAATCAGGTTCCTGAGACAATATCGATGAGCTTCGAACTCTCCTTCATCTGTTCGGTCAGGACTTCCCGCATCAGCGTGCAGGCCTGGATGACCTTTACGTTTGCGATACGGTAATAGATGTTGACGCCGTCACGCCGCGCAAAGAGGATCCCCTTATGCCTCATCACCGCCAAGTGCTGGGAGACGTTCGCCTTGGGGACCCCGAGGATTTCAACCAGTTCGCCCACCGTCTTTTCGCCTTCTTTGAGGGCATTGATGATTTCGAGCCGTTTGGCGCTGGCGAGGGTCTTGCACACCTCGGACTGCAGCTCGAAAAGCGTCCTGTTCTGTTTCATTGTATCTATTCTATGTAGTCGGCAGAGAAAAGGTCAAGGGAAACTTTGCCGTCCCTAAATCCGCGATTAGAAAAAAAGAGATGATAAAAAAACCTCGTTAATGTGATAAGTTTAAGGTTGAATAGACGCAAAAACATATCACCAACGAGGTGAAATAATGATGACACAAACGG
>JAKAGF010000128.1 GCA_021825805.1 Nitrospirota bacterium | reverse complement strand
TAACAATAAAATATAGTTCAGGCGCCGCGAGGCATAATAGGGAATCCCGTGAGGAGCAATCCGATTCGGGAACGGTCCCGCCGCTGTAACCGGTACGAAAGCCGATTGAGCCACTGGAGATAGCTCTGGGAAGGCCGGCAAGTAGGATACGCCGGGAGTCAGAAGACCTGCCTGAAACATATATCCGGCAATTGCTGCTGCAATTGTGACGATGAACCTTCTCGCGGATGGAAGGTGAGGATGAAGTGAAGCAGGGTGCAATCCTCAAGGCAATGAAAGCCTTGGGGATTTTTTTTTCCTCCGGGCGGAAGGGTCAATATTAACAAGGAGGAAAAAAGGTGACACAACTGCAACGGGCGGCGAGAGGGGAACTTACGGATGAGATCAGGGGGGTGGCGGCGGCGGAGGGAGTCGATCCTGATACCGTGCGCAGACGGGTTGCCGGCGGCAAGATCGTCATCCCTTCAAACACCAACAGACGGAAGAAGATCACCGGTATCGGCAAAGGTCTCCGGACGAAGGTGAACGCATCTATCGGTTCCTCGACCGACATTGCCGATATTGCCATGGAAGTCGAAAAGGCGAAGATAGCCGAGCGGTACGGCGCGGACACCTTGATGGACCTGAGCGTCGGCGGCGATATCGAAGGGATCAGGAGGGCGGTCCTGGATGCGATCAGCCTTCCCGTCGGCACGGTCCCGCTCTATGAGGCATTTGCGCTCGCCATCGAGAAATACGGCGCCGCCGTCAATATGCCCGCGGAGTTGCTCTTCGAGATGATCGAGAAGCAATGCGAAGAAGGCGTCGGGTTCATGGCGATCCACTGTGGCATAAACAGGCGGACCGTCGAGATGCTGAGGAAGCAACATTATCGTTATGGGGGACTGGTTTCAAAAGGCGGTTCGTACATGGTCGCCTGGATGGAGCATAACGGCAAGGAAAATCCTCTATACGAGCACTTCGACAGGGTAGCGGCGATCATGAAGAAACATGATGCCGTTCTCAGCCTCGGCAACGGATTCCGCGCAGGAGCCATTCATGACGCTTCCGACCGTGTCCAGATACAGGAAATGCTTATCAACTGCGAACTTGCGGAACTGGGCAGGGAACAGGGCTGCCAGACGATGGTGGAGGGCCCGGGCCATATCCCGATCAATGAGATCGAGGCGAACATAATCATGGAAAAGAAGATGAGCGGCGAGTCCCCCTTCTACATGCTCGGCCCGATCACCACGGACATCGCCCCCGGCTATGACCATATCACCGCGGCGATCGGAGCGGCGCTCTCTTCTTCCTTCGGCGCTGATTTCATCTGCTATGTGACCCCCTCGGAACACCTCGGCCTGCCTTTTCCTGAGGACGTTAGAGAGGGCGTAATCGCTTCAAGGATAGCGGCCCACGTTGGCGACATGATCAAGCTTAAGAACATGCATGCGGACAAGCAGATGTCAAAGGCAAGGCGCGACATGCGGTGGGATACCCAATTCTCCCTGGCGATCGACCCCGAACGGGCGAGAGAGATAAAGACAAAGAGAGGCAACGGCGATGAACATTCCTGCACCATGTGCGGGAAGTTCTGTGCGAACGATATCCTTCGCGGCATGTTCGAGGACGACATGTCAGGGACGGACAAAAAATAGATGACATCGCGACGACGATTACTTTGTGATCGCGCCAACGTCGGCGACAGCGCAACTGCGGCAGGGACGCCTGCCAAAAGGAGGAGCTTTGGATCTCATTAAGAACACAGCCGCGGCTATCAAACCTGTGCGCCGGGAATGGTATGACGTTGCGCAGAAACATCTTGATAATCTGACGAAGCCCCCGGGCAGCCTCGGAAGACTCGAGGAGTTCGCGCGGAGGATCGTGGCGATTACGGAAAACGCAAAGCCTGTCCTCGGCAAGAAGGTGATTTTCACCCTCGCCGGTGATCACGGTATCGTGGATGAGGGTGTATCCGCATACCCGAAGGAAGTCACGGCCCAGATGGTGCTTAATTTCCTGAGGGGCGGCGCAGGCATCAACGTCCTTGCGAGGCACGCCGGCTCGGAAATAGTTGTCGTGGACATCGGCGTTGACCACGATTTCCGCAAGGTCGAAGGGCTCGTGGACATGAAGGTTATGAGGGGAACGAGGAACTTCGCGAAGGGACCGGCAATGACAAGGGACGAGGCGGTGAAAGGTATCGAATCGGGGATAGAGCTTGCCGACGGCTATGTGCGTAAGGGTTACCGGATGATCGGAACCGGAGACATGGGTATAGGGAACACCACGCCTTCCAGCGCCATCGCGTCGGTGATAACAGGGGCCGCCGTTGCCGAGGTCACCGGCAGAGGCACCGGCATATCCGACGAAGCGCTGCAAAGAAAGATCAAGGTTCTCGAGGAGGCTATCCAGCTTCACAGGCCCGACCCCAAAGATGCGATTGATGTACTTTCAAAGGTGGGCGGGACCGAAATCAGCGGGATCGCCGGAGTGGTACTGGGGGCGGCGGCCAACAGGGTTCCTGTTGTCATTGACGGTTTAATCTCGACCGCCGGCGCGCTGATCGCTTACACGATTGAACCTGCGGTGAGTGATTATGTCTTTGCGGCGCACAACTCGGTAGAAAAGGGTCATCGGGTAATGCTCGAAACGATGGGCCTGACCCCGATTATCGATCTGGGCCTGAGGCTTGGAGAAGGGACCGGGGCCGCCCTCGCCATGATCCTGATCGAGGCCGGCCTGAAGATATATAAAGAGATGGCGACCTTTCAGGAAGCCGGCGTGTCGGATGAGATCATAAATTGATGCGACGCGCGCTCCTGGCTTTTCAGTTCCTGACTATCGCGCCGGTGAAGGTCCCGGGCGATATCACCGAAAGCGACGTCGCCGGTTCAGCGGTGTTTTTCCCCCTCGTCGGACTCTTTCAGGGACTTGTGATCGCCGTATCCGCACTGGCGCTGGTGAAGGTTCTGCCTGCAGACATTGCGGCGGGGTTTGCGCTTGTATCCCTTATCCTGAGCAACGGCGGCTTTGACCTCGACGGACTGGCCGACACTTTTGACGCCCTGGCGGTGAAATCATGCGGCGATGCCGCAAGGGACAGGGCAAAGAGGCTCTCCGTGATGAAAGACAGCACAACCGGCGCGATGGGGGTAATTGCCCTGACTGTGGCGATCCTCCTTAAATTCGTTCTGATGCACAGACTTCTTGCCGATTTTCCCATCCTTATCGCGGTCTCGGTATTTCTCCTGATGCCGGCGTATTCGAAGTGGATCACGGTGCCTGTCATGTATCATGCCGTGGCTGCGAGGCAGGACGGTCTCGGCAGGATATTCATCGAACATACCGGTTTGGGCAGTGTTATCACCGCTACAACGATCATCCTTGCGGCAACTCTCCTGGTTTTTTCGCTGAATTTCGGCATGTCTTTCCTGACGGAAGGTCTTGAAGTCTGTGTCGTTACGGTTGTTGCAATCTATCTCTTCGGCCTGTTGTCGGTGAGATTTCTTATGAAGAGATTCGGAGGGCTCACGGGTGATCATTTCGGCGCGATTACGGAGATATCGGAAATCTTGTTCATGGCTGCGGCATATATATGGCTGCGGCATTCCACTATGCAGGCGTAACACCCGTGAGCGGAGGCGCGTATGGCTAAGACATTGATGATTCAGGGAACGGGCTCGGGAGCCGGCAAGAGCCTTATCGCAGCGGCCTTTTGCCGGATATTCCGGGACATGGGACTGAAGGTAGCGCCCTTCAAGTCTCAGAATATGGCGCTCAATTCTCACATAACATTCGATGGCGGCGAGATCGGCAGGGCGCAGGCGCTGCAGGCCGAGGCGGCCGGGATTGAGCCATCCGTTGATATGAACCCGGTCCTTCTCAAGGCATCGGGGGACATGGGTTCGCAGGTGATCCTTCAGGGCAGGGTCCATGCGACGATGAAGGCCCGCGAGTACTACGCCTTCCGGAAGGAGGCGTGGGAAGTGGTGAAAAAGTCCTATGCGAGGCTGGTCGGCAATTACGACGTTATTGTCATCGAAGGCGCAGGAAGTCCCGCTGAAATCAATCTAATGGATGTGGACATTGTCAATATGGCTATGGCCAGACATGCTAAGGCCCCCGTACTCCTCGTCGGCGATATCGACAAGGGCGGGGTGTTCGCGTCGCTCTACGGGACTGCAAAGCTCCTTGGGAGGGACAGCAGGTTCATAAAGGCGTTTCTTATAAACAAGTTCAGGGGCGATGTCGAGATACTGGGACCGGGCCTCGAGATGATCCGGGACAAAACCGGCATACCCGTTATCGGAGTGCTCCCGTACATCCACGATCTGGGGCTCCCGGAAGAGGACGGCATGGCGCTCTATCAGAACGCCAGGTTCAGAAGACAATCGGGCTCAGGGGCGGTCAGGATTGTCGTGGTACGCCTCAAATATATATCCAACTTCACGGATTTCGATCCTTTTTACCATGAACCGGACGTAGAAATACTCTATTCAACGAATGCCTCTGATATCGAGAACGCGGATCTCGTGATCCTTCCGGGAACGAAGAATACGGTGCAGGACCTCATGCTTCTCAAGGAGCAGGCTCTTGATACGAGTGTCAGGAATGCTTTCAAAAAGAATGTGATGATCATGGGCATGTGCGGCGGCTATCAGATGCTCGGCAGGAGGATTTTCGATCCCGAGGGGATCGAGAGTCCCCACCCTGAGGTGGACGGCATCGGACTCCTCGATATCGAGACGACCTTTGGGAAGGAAAAAAGGACGCGCAGGGTGGAGGCGGAGCTGATGAGGCCCCCCTCGGGAAGGGAGGCCGATTATACCCTGAAGGGCTACGAGATACATATGGGGCAAAGTACGGGGGATATCGGCATGTTCAGGGTGAAGAGCGCTGCCGGAGCTCCGAATTCCGGAAATGAGACACCTCTCCTCGACGGCGCGATAAACAGGAATTGCTGGGGTACGTATCTCCACGGTATCTTCGATAACGACCTCTTCAGACGGGAGATCATCAATACCCTGAGAAGGCGAAAAGGCCTTGCGCCGCTCGAACCGTGCAGCTTTTATGCGGAGCTCGTGGGAGAGGCGATAGATCGCCTCGCCGACGTGGTCAGAGATAATGTCGATATGGCTTTTATACGGGAGACGATGCATTTATGATAGGCCCGTTTCAGCCGACCTACGGAGGTATTTTGGTCTGATGCGGGAATCGCATGGCGGAAATATTTATCTTCTTGCCGAGAGGTTGGGTGTGGCTGAAAGCGATATCATCGATTTCAGCGCCTCGATCAACCCGCTGGGCGTGCCGGAGAGCGTGCAGGCGGCGATGAAAGAGCACATGCGCCATCTCGGCAATTATCCGGACCCTGACACAAAGCGACTGAGAGTCAAAATCTCAGATCATATAGGAGTGGATATTGATTCGATCGTCTGCGGGAACGGCAGCACGGAACTCATCTATCTCATTGCCCGGGCACTGCGGGCCGGACGGGTCCTTATCCCTGAACCAACCTTCTCCGAATATGAGAGGGCCTGCGGGAAAAATTCCGGGGTTGAGATCGTCAAGCACAGTCTCGCGAGAGAAACCGGTTTCAACGTGAATCCCGAAGATTTCATTCGGGCAATGGAAGCGGGAAAGTCGAGCGTCTCACGGTACGACATGATCTTCCTTTGCAACCCGAATAACCCGACCGGGAGATTGATCAAGAGAGAGGACATGCTCAGAATCGTCGCCGCGGCGAAAGACCTTAAATGCACACTCGTCGTGGACGAGGCCTTTATCGATTTCTGTCCCGGCTCGTCAGTGGCGGATCAGGTCGGGAACAACCCCTATCTCATTGTTCTGCGGTCACTTACCAAGATGTATGCGCTTTCAGGGCTGAGGGTTGGCTATGGGGTCTTTCCCCCGCTATTGGCGCGTGCGGTGAAGGAAGCAAAAGAGCCATGGACGGTTAATACACTGGCGCAGATAGCAGGCGCGGTTGCCCTTGATGATAAGACATACCAGAGCGAGACGCTCAGGACTATAGCAACTGGAAAGAGGGCGCTCGAAGAGGGTTTCAGCAGGCTGAGCATCTCATATATCCCTTCAGCAGTCAATTATTACCTTCTGCATATGGAAAAGGCCCAGGCAGCAGCGGCAGCCTTAAGGATGAGAGGAATCCTCGTGAGAGACTGCTCCAACTTCTCCGGCCTCGACGGGTCATACCTTAGAATCGCCGTGAAATCAGGGCTCGACAATGGCCGGCTTCTTAAGGAGATATCTTCATGCCCGGCGTCGTGATTGCGGGGACCCACAGTGGGTGCGGCAAGACAACCGTTACCCTCGGCATTATGGCAGCGTTGAAAAAGAAAGGGTTGGTAGTGCAGGCTTTCAAGGCCGGTCCGGATTTTATCGACTCCGGACTTCACCGGGTAATCACCGGCAGGCCGTCGCGGAACCTTGATCTCTGGATGTGTGGAAAAGACTATGTGGGCTCCGTATTCAGCAGGCATTCGCAGGATGCGGATTTTGCCGTTGTTGAAGGCGTGATGGGGCTTTACGACGGCACGCTCAGTACCGCATCACTCGCTGCCCAACTCAATCTTCCCGTTGTTCTGGTCGTGGACGCGTACGGTATGGCCGAGACGGCCGGAGCCGTTGTCGAAGGGCTGGCGGCACATGCGGAGGAAAAGATCGAATTCGCAGGCGTTATCTTCAACAGGGTCGCCTCTGAAACCCACTATGACCGCCTTCGGGCGAGCGTCCTGGGGGTGAAGGCGCTGGGATATCTTCCGAGGGACCTCGCGTTTGAGATTCCCCACCGTCACCTCGGCCTGACCGTTGCGGAGGAAAATCCTCTCGCCGGCGAGCAGGTTGACAGGCTCGCCGATGCGGTGCTGCGACACATCGATGTCAACGCACTTATGGAAAGAAGCAGTGGAAGGAAGCAACACTATCGCCGCGCCAAATTCGGGACAGCGGCGCGTGCGCAGACCGTTGTCGCAGTCGCCTACGACAAGGCATTCTGTTTTTATTACGAGGACAACCTCGACTTGCTGAGGGATGAAGGCGCAAAGATCGTATGTTTCAGCCCCCTGAATGATGAGGCCATCCCCGAAGGGGCCCATGCGGTCTACATCGGGGGCGGGTATCCTGAGCTGTATGCCCGTGACCTCTCCATGAATCAGCCGATGCTCGGCGCGATCCGCCTGTGGGCGGCCTCGGGGAAAGTCCTCTACGCTGAATGCGGAGGGTTGATGTACCTTTCAAGAGGAATCCGGGATTTCGACGGAAAGGTCTTCGGGATGGCGGGCATTTTCCCGTTCGACACCCGGATGAAGAAAGGAAGATCGAAGCTTGGTTACCGGGAAATTTTATTAAGGGAAGACTGTGTCATCGGAAGCAAAGATGCAGTGGTGCGCGGCCACGAATTCCATTATTCAGAAATTATCGATGGAAGCCATGTCGGTCCCGAGGTGGCTGAGATTTATTCGGTACGAAACGGAGCCGGCCATGCGCTGCGGGAGGAAGGTTACCGGTATAAGCGGGCTTTGGCCGGCTATGTCCATATTCATTTCGGAAGCAACCCCGCCATCGCAAGGACCTTCATCGGCCTGTGCGGCGAGAAAGGAACGTAATCCATGGAACATATCATACTCATCGGACACGGCAGCCCAAGGAAAGAGGCGAACAATATTGATGTGATCGGGAGACTTCTCCACCATGCGATCCACCCTGAATGCAAGGGCGGGTGTGTGAAGGTCGCGTACCTGCAGTTCTCTGAGCCGGACATTACGGCTGCGATCAAGGGGTGTGTCTCGGCCGGTGCAGATAGAATAATCATCCATCCCTTTTTTCTCAGCTCAGGGATGCACGTGACAAAGGATATTCCCGAGATAATCGGCGAGGCGCGGGTCATGTTTCCCGATGTGGAGTTTGTCTATACCCAGCCCCTCGGCGCGCATGAAAAACTG
>JAKAGF010000127.1 GCA_021825805.1 Nitrospirota bacterium | reverse complement strand
TGACCTCAGAAGTCTCTTGACATCATCATGTCATTATAATAATATATAATTATGATGCAGAATGAAACACCTCCGTTACACAATAAAACAGTTGACCGTTTCAACCAGGAAAAACTATATATTCAGCTTACCCGGATATTCCTCGATCAGATAACAACCGGAAACTGGCGGCTTAATCAGCGCATACCGACCGAGACAGAGCTTTGTACAGCTCACAACGTGAGCAAGATCACTGTCAGACAGGCGATAAACAATCTCGTCTCCGACGGCTATCTCATGAAGTTCCAGGGAAAAGGGACCTTCGTGACGAGCGTTATGCCTGTTGTCGGACTGGCGATGAAGACCCGGTTCACGGAAGAGATGTTCGGAAAGGAGGTGAAGGCGAAGAAGGAAATATTGTTTAAAGGGGTGAAGGAACCGCCCATAGATGTCAAATCTTACCTGAAGACGGAAACAGACATTTATCAGATCATCTGCAGAAGAATTGTTAATGGGCAACCGGCCTATCTGGATGAGTCCTTTATTCCACATCAGGTGCTTCCTGAGATCGATCGGATCGACACCGGCAGTCTCTCCCTTTACGAGGTGCTGCAGGAAAGGGGCCTGAAAAAGATATTCAAGGTCATCCAGACGATAGAGGTGATGAATATATGGGGAGAATCAGCCCGATATCTGGACCTCCGCGATGGGCTTCCCGTGCTTGCGGTACACAGGCTTCTCCTGGGCTCCGACAATAACCCTGTCGGCTATACGCGGTTTCTCGGGCGAAGCGACAGATATAAATTTCAGACGGAATTCGAACGTATCAGATAACTCTATAAAGGAGAAAGGATCGTCATCATGTCAAGAAAACAACTCGCCCGTGTAGTCCTGGGGATGACCTTCATGATCATCCTGGTCGGCGCGGCCGCCGCGCTCGCAACGACTGAGCAGGCTGCCGCGGTCCCTGCGGCAGCGAACTCATCCCTGCCCTGGTGGGCCTGGCCTGCCATACTTTTCGTCGTCACCTTTGTGCTCGGCATTGTAGCTGTCCTGGGCGGCGTCGGAGGAGGCGTTCTTTTTGTGCCGATCATCGGCGGCTTCTTCCCTTTCCATCTCGATTTTGTCAGAGGCGCCGGCCTTCTCGTGGCCCTTGCCGGAGCGCTTGCGGCCGGTCCGGGACTGCTCAAAAAAGGCATGGCAGACCTCCGGCTGGCCCTCCCTGTTGCCCTCATAGCATCATCCTGCGCGATAGTCGGCGCCATGATAGGCCTCGCACTGCCCACAAAAGTCGTCCAGACCGCCCTTGGAGCGACCATCCTCGGCATCGTCGCCATAATGCTCATGGCTAAGAAATCGGAATACCCGGAAGTAAAACAGGCGGACAACCTCTCCACCTCCTTACGCATAAGCGGCATCTACCATGAGGTGTCAACGGGCCAGGATATCAATTGGAAGATACACCGCACGCCCCAGGGGCTCGCGACATTTATTCTTATAGGCGTCATGGCCGGCATGTTCGGACTGGGCGCCGGATGGGCGAATGTTCCCGTCCTTAACCTCATGATGGGCGCGCCCCTCAAAGTTTCCGTGGCAACAAGCAAATTCCTGCTCTCGATAACCGATACGTCCGCCGCATGGATATACATCAATAACGGGGCGGTCCTGCCGATGATGGTAGTGCCGTCCATAATCGGCATAATGCTCGGGTCTATCGTGGGAGTGCGCATTCTGACCAGGACGAAACCCGCGGCTATCCGCTATATGGTGATCGGACTACTCTCGTTCGCCGGCCTGAGGGCGCTACTCAAGGGCCTCGAAATATGGAACTGAAGGAGGATACCATGGTAAAAAAATATCAGGCAACAGAAGAACAGCTCGCATATGCCGGGATCCTGGATATCGGCATGAAGATCGGCATGCTGGCGCTGATCATCACGTTTTTCATCTATGTCTTCGGCATCTTTACTCCTCACATACCGGTGGGCGATCTGCCGAAATACTGGAGCATGCCGGTCAAGGAATACCTCAAGGCAACGGACATTCATCCGGGGTGGACGTGGCTCGGACATCTCGGCAAGGGTGATTTTCTCAACTTTCTGGGCATCGCCTTCCTGTCGGGAGTCACCATGATCTGTTATATAAGTATCATACCGATCTTTTTCAGAAAGAAGGACACGGTCTACGGTTTTCTTGCGATCATTGAAGTGCTTGTCCTGGTGCTGGCGGCTTCGGGTATCCTGAGGGGAGGAGGACACTGACATGACAAAAACTGGGAAGACATCATGCCCGTTGCTGGGTTTCGAAAAGATCCTCCTTGCCTCCGACGGATCAGAGTACGCACAGGCGGCGATACGGGAGGCGATAAATATCGCAAAGACCTGCGGGAGCAAATTGTTCGCAGTCTCCGTGGTGGAGGTAAACCCTGAATATGAGGCCCTTGCGCCAAAACTGGTGGATAAGGCTGAAAATGAGACACGCGACCACCTTGCTTCAATAAAGGCGATGGCAGCCAAGGAAGGGCTCAGCTGTCAGACCATAGCGCATCAGGGCGAGGAACCCTACCGGTTTATTGTCGACGAGGCGGCGCGCAACAAGGTTGACATGATCGTCATGGGCAGTCACGGGAGAACAGGCATCAAGCGGCTGCTCATGGGAAGCGTCACAGCAAGGGTCATCGGCCATGCGCCGTGCAAGGTGCTCGTGGTTCCCTGTTAGTTCGCGAACCCTCGTTACATCCGGGAGGACCCCGTTTTGAGCGCCCTCCCGGATGTAATGGGCCGCACCCTGTGCTAATATAGATTCGCCATGTCTCTGCAGAAAAAGATAATCCTGAGTTTTCTGATCAGCTCAGCCATCGTCGCTCTCCTGGCGGGTTCAGCCTACGTCACTTTCATCGAGATACGCCGGGAGATCCGTTTTCTGGAGCTGGCGGACAATCTCCGCTCAAAGTCTTTGCAGCTCAGGCGTTACGAGAAGAATTTCTTCCTTTACGGCGAAAGCAAGGAGGGCGCCAACGTATACGTCTACCTTCGCGACCTCAGGTCGATTATTGCGCAGGCCCGCACGGACTATAACTCCGGGATACTTCTCGACCTGCAGCAGAAGGTCGAAGAATACGCGGTCCGGTTCAAGCACATCGAAGACCTCGCCCAGGATTTCCGCACCGAGTTCAGCTCGCTCAAGGGAGATCACATGGCCTATGCCATCTTCTTCCAGATAATAGAATCGACCTTCCTCGAACGACCCCTTGTGAATGCTGAATTATGCGAAAAGCTCTTCGCCCGCCATGAGGTATCGCGGATCTCCGGGAACCTTCGGGCGCTCAACGCCGAAAGCTCCGCCCTGAGAAAAACCGGGGAAGAGATATTCGGCATGTCCAACGACCTTGACCGTACTGCCCGCGAAAGGGTAGAGAATTCTATACGCGTATCGCAACTGGCCGCCCTGGTCCTCTTTCCCCTCTCGCTCCTGGTGGGGCTGGGGACCCTCTTTGCCATCAGCCGGAGCGTGGTCAGGCGCCTCAAGATCCTCACCTCGGCCATAGAGCAGACAGGCAAAGGCGACTTCTCGTCGCTGCCCCTGCCGCATGAGGAAGATGAGGTGGGCGTTCTTATCAATACGTTCAACAAAATGGAGAACGATCTCATCGCCAGGGAAGACGAACTTGCCTCAAAAAAGGAAGAGCTCTTTCAAAGCCGAAAGCTCGCCTCTATCGGCACCCTGGCCTCGGGAGTCGCCCATGAACTGAACAACCCTCTGAACAACATCTATCTGTCCGCGCAGATACTTTCAAAGGAAATCGGGGAAGAGTCTTTTCCCCCTATTGTGAAGGAGACAGTCAGCGACATTTTTTCCCAGACACTCCGGGTAAAGAGGATAGTCAGCGACCTCCTGGAATTCTCGCGGGAAAAACCCCCTGAGCTCAGCCGGCTGAATATCGTCGAGGTGATCAATACCGTGGTCCGTCAGATGAAAGCAGCAGGGGAAATGGCGGACATTGCCTTTGAGCTGGACTCTCCGGAGGCGGTCTTTGTATCTGCTGACCGTCACCTGATGGAACAGGTGTTCATCAATCTCTTCGGCAATGCGGCCGACGCCATGGCCGGCAAAGGGCTTCTGCGCGTGACGGTGCGGTCCTCGCCGCAAAGAGTGAAGATAACGGTAACAGATTCAGGACAGGGCATATCTCCCGCTGACAGACAGAAGATATTCGACCCCTTTTTCACCACCAAGGAGAAGGGAACGGGATTGGGGCTTGCGATTGTTTACAGTATAATAGAAAGGCAT
The DNA here is from genome assembly GCA_021825805.1 of Nitrospirota bacterium. GTDB lineage: Bacteria > Nitrospirota > Thermodesulfovibrionia > Thermodesulfovibrionales > UBA6898 > JAKAGF01. Next base: position 3,723 of record JAKAGF010000127.1, on the reverse strand, counting down.
AGGGGACGAATCGAAGTCGAGAGCAGCCCTGGTGAAGGCGCCTCATTCTACCTGACCCTGCCGACGCACGATGAAACTTGAGATACTGATCGCTGAAGACGAAGAGATTACGCTCAGGCACCTGACATACTCGCTGGAGAAAGAAGGGTTTGCCGTAACGGGCGTAAACAACGGCACGGACGCCGCGGCGCTGCTCGGCAAGCGTGATTTCGATGTCCTGGTCGCGGATATAAAGATGCCGGGCAAGGACGGTCTGTCCCTGCTGGCCGAGGTCAAGGAGCGGCACCCGGATACCGAGGTGCTGATCATAACCGGCTTCGGCAGCATCGAATCCGCGGTAGATGCGATGAGGCGCGGGGCATCCGATTATATCACCAAACCCTTCAACCTCGATGAACTGGTCCTGAAGATACGCAAGATCGAGGAAAAAAAAAGGCTCGAAAAGGAGAACGCGGCCCTTAAACTCTCCCTGAATCCCCCTGCCCCCGCCGGCTCAAAGGTTACCACCATCGCCGGCTTCTCCTTCATCGCGCGGAGCAAGATGATGAAGCGGGTCATCGAGTTGATCAACAGCATCAGGAATTCGGACTGCAATGTGCTCATCACCGGAGAAAGCGGCGTAGGCAAGGGGCTGGTCGCAAAGCTTATCCACTACACAAGCGCCCGGAAAGACGCATCCTTACTGGCGCTCAACTGCGCGGTCTTCACAGAGGAACTTCTGGCGAGCGAACTCTTCGGTCACGAGCGCGGGGCCTTTACCGGCGCCATTACGGCAAAGAAGGGCCTGATCGAGATAACCGACGGAGGCACCCTTTTTCTCGACGAGATCGCGGAGATGTCCACGACCCTCCAGGCAAAATTGCTCAAGGTGATCGAGGACCATGAATTCATCCGCGTCGGCGGCACCAGACCGATAAAGGTTGATGTGAGGCTTGTCGCTGCCACAAATCAGAATATCCAGAATCTTATTGCCAACGGTAAGTTCAGGGAGGACCTCTATTACCGCCTGAACGTTATGGACATCTACATCCCGCCCCTGAGGGAGCGGCGCGATGACATCATGCCCCTTGCCCGGCATTTCCTCGAGAAATACTCCCGGAAGGCGGGAAAGAAAATCGCCTCGTTCAGCGACGAGGCTGTTGATATTCTGGCGTCTTATGGGTTCCCTGGAAACGTCCGGGAGTTGGAAAACATCGTTGAACGGGCAGTCATTCTCGAAACCTCATCACAGATATCCGGCCAGAGCCTGCCCCAGAGCATTAAACTGTTTCAGGTTGAAACAATAGACCCTAACCGCATCAAGACAATCGACGAAATCAACAAGGACTATGCTGAAAAGGTCCTGGAATATGCTGATAATAACAAATCAAAGGCAGCAGACCTCCTCGGCATATCCAGAACAAGCCTCTGGAGAATCCTCAAGAGGTAGTTTTTCCGCTGTTTCGTTCCCTTTCGTTCACCTCTGTTTATAATTGAAACAGTAAGTCAACCCATTCTTGCCATTTTTCCCTTTGTTTTCAGATAGATACAATCTGGCACGCCTCTTGGATTCATTGTTTGGAAAGAGCAAAAGGAGGCGCACACATGAAGGCAAAGATACTGTTCGTGACAAAAGGAGGTGAGGACTGCGACGAAGGGTTCTCTTACGTACTGGAACTTGCCAAGTCAGTCAACTCAGGCATTACAGTGCTGGTCGTCTATCCGAAAAATATGATGAACGCCTTTGAGGACGTCATGGCAGCAGCGGCCTTTGCAGAGGCCGGAGATTTCAAGACAGTCAAATCACTGATGGACGACCAGGAAAGGCTTCTCAGGGAGACTGAAACGAAAAAACTGACTGAAATGGCCGAGCGCAGCAGGGCAGCCTCAATCGCCCTCACCCATACAGTGGCGGAGGGAGACGCGCTGACAGTCATCAGGGATTTTCTTAAAGACAGACCGGGCATCGACATGGTCCTGTTGAGCCCAGCCCTTTCCGAAAACAGGAAGGCGGTTGACATCAGAAAACTTATCAAGAATATCTCAAAACCCATTGTAAACATATCGCGGCCGCTGAAGGCCGAGGTTTAAACAAAAAAGGAGGAAGGTCATGAAGACAACAGCAAGATTGTTCTCGAGATTCGAAGACATGATGATGGCGGTCACTTTTGCGGAGGCAGGGGAGTTCGGCACTGCCCGGGAGATCATGAAGGAAGGCGAGGTCCGCAGACCGGCTGCTTCGAGAAGAATGGACAGGGAAATCAGGGCAAGCCGTCCGGCGAAGACAGCCGGAAGGAAATAGGGAGGAATGGAAAAAACAATGTCTGTATTACGAAACAGAACCAAAAAGAAACCTTACGGGGCGATGATCATCGGGGGACTTGCGTCCTGCGCGCTCTACGCTGCCCTGCTGATGAAGCAGGACGTTGTAAACAGTTATTTCAGCCTCGGCGGCGCGTACGCATTCCTGCCGATCGCCACGGCATTTGTCTTTTCCTTTGTGCACGGTTCATTCACCGGCAACTTCTGGACCGTGCTCGGCGTAGAAGCGGCAAAGAAGAAGAAGGAGGTACACTGACATGCACGATCTCGCGCAGGGGGCCTCACAATTCATCAATCTTGACGCGATCACCATCATCTATCTGTTCATCGTCGGTTTTGTCGGGGGCCTGGTGAGCGGCTTCATCGGTTCAGGCGGCGCCTTCGTACTGACTCCTGCCATGATGAGTCTTGGCGTTCCGGGTCTTGTTGCGGTGGCAAGCAACATGTGCCACAAATTCCCGAAGGCTCTTATCGGCTCGATAAAGCGCGCCAAATACGGGCAGGTAGACGTAAAGCTCGGCGTTGTCCTCGGCATATCCGCCGAAGCGGGAGTCCTCTACGGCGCGCACATTCAGGAGAGCATCAAGAAAACCTTTGGAGACGCAGGTTCGAATCTTTATGTGAGCATGTCATTCGTGGTAATCCTGGCGGTCGTTGGCGGCTTTGTACTGAGGGACGCCTGGAAAACCTATAGGTCGGGCAATGCGCATGATGAAGAAAAAGTGACGAAACTGGCCCGCTGGGTCCAGTCGATCAATATCCCGGGCACCATGGTCTACTTCAAGAGCCTTAACGCGCGGATATCCGTACTCTTTACGATCCCGCTCGGATTCGCAACCGGCATGCTGGCGGCTACTATAGCGGTCGGGGGTTTCATCGGCGTACCCTCGATGATCTATGTGATGGGCGCTCCCAGCCTGATGGCATCCGCGACTGAGCTGGTGATCGCCTTTGTCATGGGACTCGGCGGCTCCTTCAAGTACGCGATGCACGGCATGGTCGACATCCGGCTTGCCATGATCATCCTTGCCGGCTCCCTCTTCGGCATACAGCTGGGCGCTATCGGAACGACATACGTGAAGCCTTTTATGATAAAGGTCGTTATGGGCGTGATCATGGTGATCGTGCTCTTCAGCCGCGCCCTGATGGTCCCTGTCTACCTGTCCCAACTGAGTCTCATCCAGCCATTGGGCGACGGGACGGTCAAGCTTCTGAAGAATACCAGCTTTGCTATAATGATAGCAGCCCTTGCCATCGGAGCCTTCATCGTACTCAAGGCGATGTGGCAGGGCAGGAGGGCCGAACGGCTGGCATCCGAAGGAGAACTCGGCCACGTGAAAGCGTAGGGATGGGACTGTATAAGAAATTACTGGTTGCATTTGACGGCTCCTCATCCAGCCAAAATGCTCTGCGGCAGGCATT
>JAKAGF010000126.1 GCA_021825805.1 Nitrospirota bacterium | reverse complement strand
AGGGTGAGTTCCTTCAGCTCCTCGTTGCGGTCGCGCAGTTCATTCCTGAGGCGCTTCTCCTCGGTGATGTCCTTGCTGATGCCGACGGTGCCGATCACCTTTCCGGTCTTGTTCCTGAGCTGGGAGATGGTGAGGCTGATGTCGACCGGGGCGCCGTCCTTCCTGATGAGCGTGGTCTCGTGGTTGCAGATCGCCCCCTTGCGCCTGATGGTATCGAGGATCGCGGCGCGTTCGTCGCGGTCCGCGTAGAAGTCAGCGGCCCGTTTGCCGACGATCTCCTCCCTGGTATATCCGAGGATGCGTTCTCCGCCCCGCGAAAACTCGACGATGGCGCCGTCGATGGTTGTGGTCATGATCATGTCCTGGGAGTCGTCAAGGACGTTCTTGAGGTACGCGGTCGTCTCGTCCAGATCGGTGATTACCGAGTAGAGTTCATTGAGGATCCTGAACTTCTCAATCGCCTGGGCCGCCTGGGTCCCGAAGAGGCTGATGAGGTTTTTGTGACGGTCGGAGAATATCCGCGGCGCGAAGTCATCAAGGAAAAGGATACCGACCATGCCGCCGTTCACCATGAGGGGGTAGGCGAGGACCGATCGGATCCCCTCTGTCTGGAGAGTCCTGCTGTCGAAGAGCGGATGCTCGTGTATGTCACGGATCTCGACCGGCTCTTTCCTGCTCAGTATATGGGCTGTGAGACCGTCGGGTCTCAGTTTCCATCGGTTCAGCTCAGCGACCTCCGCGCGCATGCCCCGTGAGACCGCCATCACCATCTCGTTTCTCTCGTACAGGGCGATGCTCCCCGCCGGGGACTCCGTAAGTTCCATCGCCTTTTCGAGCGTGGCCTCCAGCACCTCCTGGAGCGACTTTGCGGAAGTGAGGGTCAGGCCGTTTTCATAGAGGGTGCGCATGTCCGTCTGTACATTGCGCTGTCTCTGGACCATCTCCCAGAGGAACCAGGCGCCATTGCCTTCGATGACGTCGGCCCCCGGCGGAGCGGCCTCGCGTATGCGGCTGCTCACCTGCGGGTCGCCGGTGACGTTGAGGATGATGTCAGGCTGTTGGCCGCAGAGTGAAACAATGTCATCGGCAATGAAGATGCCCCACTGCCGCGCCAACTCCAGGGCGGGCGCATTGGGGTCCTTGTCGGTGATGCCGACAGTCTTGACCACGCCGTTTGCCTTGAAGATATCGAGTAGCTTTGCCCCCGCCTTTCCGGCGCCTACGATGGCGACCCTGATCACAGGTCGCACCCCAGCTGTTTCTTCATCATCGCCACAAAATGCCGGACAAGGGCAGGGTCCCATTGTCCTGAGTAGTTTTCGTGCTCCATCATGGTGATCGCCTCCTGAATTGAATAGGGCTCCCGGTAGGGCCGTATGGAGACCATGGCGTCAAAGGAATCAGTGATCGCCACGATCCGCGCGAAAAAGGGGATCTCCTCGGCCTTGAGGCCGTCGGGGAACCCGGCGCCGTCCCACCGCTCATGGTGGTGGCGGATGACCGGCCGCAGGTTCCTCGCCGACTGAAGAGGGGTGCAGATATTCTCGCCGATGACCACATGCTCCTTGACGAGCTGCATCTCCTTATCCGTAAGGTCGTCCGACTTGTGGAGGATGTAGTCGTCTATCCCTATCTTCCCGATGTCGTGAAGCACGCCGGCCTTGAAGAGGAGGTGACGGTCATCGTCCGACAGGCCGAGATATCCCCCGAACTCCATCGACAGCGTGCCCACGCGTTCCGAATGGCCTTTGGTATAGACGTCCTTCGCCTCTATGGCTATCGCAAGGGTCATGATGATGTCCTCGGAGTGGTCCAGTTCGCTCTGCATCTTCCTCAACCGCAGGAGGGAGCGGATCTTGGTGGTGAGTTCGATAGTGTGAAAGGGCTTGGTGAGGAAATCGTCGGCCCCCGCATTGAGTCCCCGGATCTTGTCCTCAAGCTCGTTGAGAGCGGTGACGAGTATGACGGGGAAGAACCTCCTGCCGGAAAAGGCCTTGAGCCGCTTGCAGAGCTCATAGCCGTTCATGCCCGGCATCATCACATCGAGGATGGCGAGGTCGACCGGAGATTTTTCGATAATGCCCAGGGCGCTGTCAGCGCCAAGGGCGGTCAGGACGTTGTAGCCTTCCTTGAACAGGAGTCCTTCCATCACCTCCAGGTTTAAGGAGACATCGTCCACCACCAGAATCGATGGGTTCCTTTCTTCCACTCCCGTGCGTGCGTTCACCGTAGGCAAGGGCCTGGTGGTTACCGAACGAGCATTTCGAGCAGCGCCTTTTGTGCATGGAGCCTGTTTTCAGCCTGATCAAAGACCGCGCTGTGAGGCCCGTCCATCACCTCATCGGTGATCTCCTCTCCGCGATGGGCCGGCAGACAGTGGAGCACCATCACGTCCTTCTTCGAGCAGGCGAGCAGCCTGCTGTTTATCTGATAGTCCCTGAGCTTCTTTTTCTTCTGCTCAGCCTGGTCTTCCTGGCCCATGCTCACCCATACGTCGGTGTACACCGCGTCAGCCATGCCTGCAGCCTCTTTCGGGTCCCTCAGGACGATGATCTCCGACGCAGCCGTTTCCCTGGCCGCCTGGAGTATGTCAGCGTCCGGTTCGAACCCCTCGGGGGTAGCGATGGCGAGGTGGAACTCCATGCGCGAGGCTGCCTGGATCAGGGAATTGCAGACATTGTTCCCATCCCCGATGAAGGCCACCTTCAGTCCCTTGAGTTTTCCCTTCCTCTCCCGTATGGTCATGAGATCGGCCAGGGCCTGACAGGGGTGGTGCAGGTCGCTCAGGCCGTTGACGACCGGGATCGACGCATGGGCTGCGAAGGTTTCGATGGTCGAGTGCGCATAGGTCCGCATCATGATCGCGCCGAGGTACCGTGAAAGCGTCCGCGCGGTATCGACCATGGTCTCGCCCCTGCCGAGCTGCAGTTCCGAGGGGTTCATGGCGACCGGCTGGCCTCCCAGCTGGTAGATGCCCACCTCAAAGGAGACCCTGGTCCGCGTTGAGGGCTTTTCAAAGAGCAGGCCGATGCTCCTGCCCATGAGCGGGCATTTGCCCGCGTCCCTGCCGGCCTTCAGGTCTATCGCCCTGGAAATGACGCGGTCCGTCTCTTCAGCAGAAAGGTCCCAAAACGTTATAAAGTCTCTCTTCATCTCTTCTCCTACGGGGTCCGGTCGAAAACCTGCCCCAGCACGTCAAGCAGATGGTCGATTTCCTTTTCGGTGACGATCAGGGGCGGCATGAACCTCAGGACATTTCCGGCGGTGCAGTTGATCAGCACGCCCCGGTCCATGCACGCCTTCACGATCGGGGCACCGTCGCGGACGAGCTCCATTCCGACCAGAAGCCCCATGCCGCGCACGTTTGCAATGATGCTGGGGAATTCCTTTTTCAGGTCTTCAAGGCCCTTCTTCAGATACACTCCCATGCGCCTGCACTGATCGAGGAGGAACCCGTCCTCAAGGAGCACCTCGAGGGTGGTCGCCGCAGCAGCGCAGACCAGCGGGTTGCCGCCGAAGGTGGAGGCATGCGTTCCGGGCTGGAAGGCTGCGGACACCTTTTCAGTGGCGAGCATGGCGCCTATCGGGACGCCGCCTCCGAGACCCTTGGCTATGGTCATGATGTCCGGCGTTACGCCGAAGTGTTCGTAAGCGAAAAACTTCCCTGTCCTTCCGATTCCTGTCTGGACTTCGTCCAGTATGAGGAGGATGCCGTGACGGTCGCAGAGTTCCCTCGCCTCGCGCAGATAATCGGGGTCAGGTATCTTCACTCCGCCCTCGCCCTGTATCGGCTCAAGAAGCACGGCGCAGGTATCCTTTGTGATCGCCTTTTCTACGGCGTCGATGTCATTGAACTCCACGTGCCTGAATCCCGGCACAAGAGGTTCGAACCCCTTCCTGAACTTCTCCTGTCCGGTTGCGGAGAGGGCGGCTATGGTCCTTCCATGAAACGAGTTGAGAGCCGTGATGATCTCAAACCTCTTGTGGCCCGGCTGGTCGCTGAAGTACTTGCGGCTGAGTTTGATGGCCGCCTCGTTCGCCTCGGCGCCGGAGTTGCAGAAAAAGACACGGTCCGCGAAGGAGTTCTCGACGAGGATCCTTGCCAGCTTGATCTGCGGCTCTATGTGGAAATAGTTGGATACATGGATCAGCCTCTGCGCCTGTTTCTGGATGGAGATCACCACCTTTGGATGGCAGTGACCCAGGACATTGACCGCAACACCGCTGAGGAAGTCGAGGTATTCCTTGCCGTCGGAACTCCAGACCTTCAGGCCGCGGCCTTTCCTAAGCACAACCGGGAAGCGGTTGTAGGTATTCATCAGGCAGCGGGAGGAGTCTTCGATCATTTTCTTCATTTCCATATCAGGAATAATACTGCAAAAAGAGCCGAAAAATCAAGAAGATAGGTTTTTTGACACCCCTTGGAAGGCAATGGTACAATGGGAGCATGAAGATCGCGGTAACTGGAAAGGGAGGCGTTGGCAAGACGACCCTCTCCGCGCTTTTGAGCCACATCTTTGCCTCGGAAGGGAAGAAGGTGATCTCTGTTGACGCTGACCCTGACGCCAACCTTGCCTCAGCCCTCGGCGTGTCCAGGGCGGATGCCGCCGGGATCAGGCCGATCGCGGACATCGGCGAACTCATTGAGGAACGGATGGGAACGAAACCGGGCTCCATGGGAGGCATCTTCAAGCTCAACCCCAGGGTGGACGACCTCCCCGAGGGCTTCGGACATAAACTCAACGGCATAACCCTGCTGATCATGGGAAAATCCAAGGCAGCATCATCCGGCTGCTACTGCCCTGAAAACGTGCTCCTGCGCCGGCTGCTGAAGCACTTAGTGGTGGAGCGCAACGAGGTGGTGATCGTGGACATGGAGGCGGGGATCGAGCATCTCACCCGTGGGACCGCCGGTTCAGTGGACGCATTCATCGTTGTGGTCGAGCCTGGACAGCGAAGCATGCAGACAGCCGGCGTGGTAAAGAAGATGGCTGAAGAACTGGGCGTCAAGAGGGTCTTTGTGGTGGCGAACAAGGTGCGGGGCGAAGAGGACGTCGAGTTCATCAAACAGGGCATCGGCGACATGGAGCTCATCGGCCGCATCTCTTTTAACCATAACGTTATGGAGGCCGACATAAAAGGCGCATCCCCTTTCAATTTTTCGCCTTCCACAGTGGAAGAGGTGAGGGCCATCAAGGCCTCCCTCGAAAAGACCCTTGGAAGCTGACAAGGACTCCTTCAGAAAAGAACTCCTCAACAGACGTGACGCGATCCCTTTGGAAGTGAGGAGGATAAAGGACCGCATGATCACGGAACAGCTCCTTTCGCTCGTTGAATTCTCCAGCGCCGCGCTGCCGCTCCTCTTCGCGTCTTTCAGGACCGAGGTAAACACCATCCCGATCATACAGCATCTTCTCGGATCGTCAAAACCGGTCGTCCTTCCAAAGGTTGACTTGAAAACCCGCAGCCTTCTGCTGTACGAGGTAAGGGCCTTTGAAGAGCTGTTGCCGGGATACAGGGGCATTCCCGAGCCCTCGGTGACAGCGGATGAGCGCGCGCGGGACATCAATGATATGGATGCCGCCGTGATACCGGGCGCGGGGTTTGATGCGACGGGCTGCCGCATCGGCTACGGAGGCGGGTATTATGACCGGCTCCTTTCAGGGCTTCAGAGGGACATCCCTCTCATCGCGGTCGCCTATGAGGAGCAGGTGGAGGAATCCGTCCCTTCGGAGGCGCACGACAGAAAGGTGAGTATTATCGTCACTGACCGGAGGATCATCCGCTGCAATGCGGCATGACTGTCCCTAAGACGGGAGCTGGTTCATTCCGTTATCACGCCGTTGGGCAGTTCGTCCGAGTCTCCCGGTTTCAACGGGAAGTGCAGGCTGAGCAGGTCTCCGGCGTTCCTCATAGCCTCGCAGAGGCCGTCGCATGCGCGGCCCTCTGCAATGCCTTTTGATACCTGCGCCGCGAATGTGTTCAGCGTTTCCTGCCCGATCTTTTCGTGGATGCCCCTGTCTGCAAGGACCCAGACCTTATGCTCAAGAAGTGAGATAAAGAAGAGAACGCCGGTATGTTCCTTTGTCCTGGTCAGCCCCTTTTCATGAAACGCCCTGATCGCGCGGTGGCGCACCGCGTGTTCCCTCCGACGGCTGCTGATGAACACGGTCCTGAGGGGTTGGACCTTCTTGAAGAGTATCCGGACCGGGAAGAAGAAGACGAATGCCAGAGGTATGAAGAACCACATTGAGGCGTGGAAGAAGAGCTCAGTGACGACCATGGCGATGAGGCTGCCGCCCAGGACGCCGCCGGTCACCTCGCCGTCGAGGTAGTCGTCGCTCCTGTCCACGACCATCACCACGATCTCGCCGATGGTGCGCGACTCGATATCGAGTGTTGTACTCCTGATGCGTTCCTTCTCTTCTTTTGTGAAAAAGCGTTCCGATTTCCTGGCCATTACCAATCTCCTGATGAGCCGCCGCCGCCGAAGTCTCCGCCGCCGCCGCCGAAGTCGCCTCCTCCTCCGCTGTCGAACCCACCGCCTCCTCCGCCTGAAAACCCGCCCGGCCAGAACCCGCCGCCACCGCCCCTGCCGCCGCCGAAGAGCATCGGCAGGAGAAGCCCGGCAATGAGCCCGACAATCGCGAGAATGACAAGCCCCGCAACGCCGACCGCCATGGATGAGAGCAGGATGCTGAGCGGCAGGCCGACCGCCCCACCGATCGCTCCGAGCGGGCGGGACATGCTGCCGAGCACCACGACCGCTACGGCGGCGAAGATGAGAAACGTAAAGAGAGACGATGAACCCCGCTTCGTGCGCCGCTTGACAGGTTCAGCCTTGAATTCGCCCCTGGTGGCGTCGATGATCGCCGCTATTCCGGCGATGAACCCGCCATTGTAGTCCCCCCTGCTGAACCGTGGTTTTACCGCGAGGTCGATGATCCTCCCTGCCATCAGGTCGGTCAGCTTTCCTTCGAGGCCTCGGCCCACTTCGATCCGCATTTTCCTGTCCTGCTTTGACACGATGAAGATGGCGCCGTTGTCCCTGCCCTTCTGTCCGATCTTCCATGCCTCAGCCACCCTGATGCCGTAGTCCTCGACAGGGACGCCCTCAAGCGACGGCACGGTGAGGATCACCACCTGGGTCGAATCCGATTTTTCGAAAGCCGCGAGTTCGCTTTCGAGCCGGGCCTTCACCTCAGGCGATATCATCCCGGCGTAGTCGTTGACGTAGCCTTCGAGCTTAGGGACATCAAGGGCGGATGAGCTTCCTATAGCGACCACAAGAAAAAGAACCGCGAATATGAATATGAGGCTATGCAGGCGGCCTTTCGCTCCAGCGGGAGTTTTTTTGACCGCGCTAAGTTTATTCCGCCGCAGCGCCGAAACTCGCCTTGTCCTAACAGTTGTTACTGTTTGACGCTCCATTTCGCTGCGTGGGGGTCCCTGAATAATCTCCATATAGCTCAAGACGGCCGGCTCAACCTCTATCCGACTACTTGCTGAAGTCCACCTTCGGCGCCTTTTCAGCGCCGGCCTCGGCCTTGAACGGCTCCTTCAGTTTCAGGTGCAGAAGAAGGCTGTTGGTGAGGCTGTTGGGGAACGTCCTTATCGAAACATTGAAATTTTCCACTGTCTTGTTGTACCTCACGCGGGCCACGTTGATCCTGTTTTCCGTGCCTTCCAGTTGGTGCTGGAGGTCCTGGAAGTTCTGATTCGCCTTGAGGTCAGGGTATTTCTCTACAACGACCATCAGGCGGGAGAGCGCGCTGGACATGGCGCCCTGGGCCTGCTGGAACTGTTGGAACGCCTGGGGGTTGTTGATCATGTCCTTGGTCATCTGTATGGAGCCGACCTTTGCCCGCGCCTCGGTGACTGCGGTGAGAGTCTCCTTCTCATGTTTTGCATAGCCCTTCACAACCTCAACCAGGTTCGGGATGAGGTCGCTCCTCCTCTGGTAGGCTGCCTCCACGTCGCCCCATGCGGCCTTCACCGCCTCTTCGTT
>JAKAGF010000125.1 GCA_021825805.1 Nitrospirota bacterium | reverse complement strand
CAAGATAAAAATGTGGACTCCTTTCACCGTGCTCCTGGTATTAGTCATGCTTGCGGGCGGCGGGGTCCTGGCCATCCGGCTGATGAAGGGCCTCGGGGCGACGACGAACCTCAGCGACCGTTTTCCCTGGGGCCTCTGGATAGGCATGGACGTGCTCGGGGGCGTTGCCATGGCAGCAGGAGGATTCCTTATAGCCGGGGCCGTCTATATACTCAACATGAAAAAATACAAGGTCATTGTGAGGCCGGCTATCCTCAACGCCTTCTTCGGCTATGTCCTGGCTGCAACGGCCATAGCCTTTGATATCGGCGTGCCGTGGCGCATCTGGCACCCGGTCGTCATGTGGCAGATACACTCCATCATGTGGGTTGTGGCGATCCACGTTGTCCTCTATACCTCAACCCTTGCCACGGAATCCAGCCCCATGTTCTTTGAGAAATTCGGCATGGAGGGGGCCGCCAGATTCATTCACAAAATCATTGTGCCGGTCGTGCTCTTCGGCGTATTGCTGTCTTTGCTGCACCAGTCGTCGCTGGGCGCGGTATACCTGATCGTCCCTGCCAAGCTGTCGTCCTTCTGGTACAGCCCGCAGCTGCCCACACTGTTCCTTGCATCCGCGATCATGATGGGACTTTCGATGGTCAGTTTCGAGACTATCGTAAGCGGCTGGGCCTTCAAGCACGACACCGATGTCAGCGTGCTTTCCGGACTTGCGCGGGGCACGCTCATCGCCGCTGTCGCTTATCTCTGCATGAAGCTCTGGTATCTGGCGAAAGGGCCCGGCTTTTCCGCGGCCTTCAACGGGAGCATGGAGGCAAACATGTATCTCCTTGAGATGGCGGTGGGCGTGGTTATACCGCTGGTCCTGCTTGCGATGAAGGGCATACGGGAAAACGTAAAGAGCATCTTCTTGGTCAATCTCCTGGTGATCTCAGGGGTCCTGATCAACCGGCTGAACGTCAGCATCTTCGGCATGTACAGGGACCAGGCGGCGCGGGGAGCGACCTATTTCCCCACATGGATGGAATTCGTCGTGACCCTTGCCTTTATATCCTTCGCCATCTTCGGGTTCAAGGTATGCGCAAAATATCTGCGGCTTTTCCCCGAAGCTGAAGCCCAGCACTGAGAATTCAACGTTGAAAAAGACGCGGCAGGAGCGCCTGCCGCGTCTTTTTTTGTTGTCCTGGAGGTGTTTTTGGGGGACAATGTGGCATGAAAACGAATTTTGCGGCAGCCCTCTTTTTTCTCATGGCTGTTTCCTATGCACATGCGGAGGACAAGAGATACGTTGTGCCCATAGAGAACTCTCCTGTCTACGGTCCGGCGAACGCTGCTGTCACCATCATAGAGTTCCTCGACTTCCAGTGACCGCACTGTGTCGCGGCCGGTCCGGCCGTAAAGAAGATCATGGAGACCTACAAGGGGAAGGTGCGGCTCGTTATCAAGAACTATCCGTACAAGTACCGCGACTATTCCCATATGGCGGCGGAGGCCGGCCTTGCGGCCGGTGATCAGGGGAGGTACTGGGAGATGCACGACCTGCTTCTGAAGAATTCTCCGCGGCTTGACCGGGACAGCCTGATCAGATATGCGAAGGAGCTGGGGCTTGACACAAGGGCCTTTACCGCCTCACTCGATACGATGAAGCATGCCGCAGTCATAGAGCGGGACAAGAAACTTGCCGTTGACATGGACCTGTACAACACGCCCACTTTTTTCATAAACGGCAGGAAGGTGATCGGCAACAGGTCTTACGAATATCTCAAAAAAATCGTTGACGAGGAACTGAAAAATGCGAAAAAATAGCATCAGCGTTTTGCTCCCGGTTATTTTGGTCCTTGTTTCATGCGGAGTAGTCTTTGCGGGCCGCCTTGAGCCCTTCGCGGGTGTGCCGGTGCAGGTAAAGAACCCGCAGACCCCCGAGAAGGCAGAACTCGGGAAGCAGCTTTTTTTCGACCGGAGACTCTCGGGTGACGGCACCATGAGTTGCGCCACCTGCCATATGCCTGAACTCGCCTTCACCGATGGCCAGGATATATCTCTGAGCTATCCCACGACAAAGAACTGGCGGAACTCGCCGACGCTCATCAATGTCGCGTTTCAGAAATATCTGTTTCACGACGGCAGGGCAAAGACACTGGAGGAACAGGCGCTCTTCCCGATGATGTCGGCCTTTGAGATGAACAAGAACCTGGACTATCTGGAGGAGCAGCTGCGGCAGGTCCCGGAGTATGTGGAGGTCTTCAGGAAGGTCTTTCGCGGCGAGATAACGCGGGGGCGGGTCGCCATGGCGCTCGCTGCCTTTGAACGCACCCTCGTGTCCGTCAACTCTCCCCTTGACCGGTTCCTGAGAGGGGACCGGAAGGCCCTGTCGGATGAGGCGAGGAGGGGACTTGAGGTCTTTGAGGGAAAGGGAAGATGTGCGGACTGTCACTACGGGGTCAACCTGAGCGACGATAAATTTCATGCGCTGCATGTCCCGGAAAACCAGGCGCTCCTGAACGACCCGAGAGTGACCGCGACGATGCGCTTTGTCGCGAAGGTCTATCATTACAGGGATTACCGCAATCTGAAGGAGGACCCCGGCAGGTACCTCATCACGAAGAAGAAGCAGGACTGGAAGGCATTCAGGACGCCTGCTCTCAGGGACATATCAAGGACGGCTCCCTACATGCACAACGGCGTTTTTGCCGCACTCGATGAGGTGATCGACTTCTTCGATAACGGGGGAGGGCCGGGAAACAAGGCCCTCAAACCCCTCGGCCTGACGGCTGATGAGAAGAAGGCCCTCAAGACCTTTATGGAGGAGGCCCTGGCAGGCGAAGAGATCAGAATAACCTATCCGGCTGTGCCATAACCGTTGGAAGGGGTGCGGCCGTCGCTTACTCTCTGACAGTCCTGTCCCGCGAACGGTTTTGCGCTTATTCCGCCAGGTCGGCCTCGATGTCCAGAACGATCTCCACCTCTTTTCCCACCACGAACCCGCCGGCGTTCAGGGGAATATTCCACATGACGCCGAAGTCTTCCCGGTTGATGCTGACCTTTGCGGTAAAGCCGATGCTCGTCTCCCCGCCGACAGCCTCGGGCGACTTGACCGGCCCGAAGTGTTCGACATCCATGGTCACCTGACGGGTCACCCCGCGGATCGTCAGATCCCCCGAGACCTTGCCGCGGTTCGGCCCGGCCAGTTCCACCTTCGTGCACTTGAAGGACATGGAAGGGTATCGCGCGGCGTCAAAAAAGTCAGGACTGAGGAGATGATCGTCGCGCATCCTGTTGCCGGTGGTGATGCTCGACACGTCGATTGTCGCCTCAACCGTAGAACCGGCCGGGGCGGAGGGGTCGAAATTGATGGCGCCGGTGATCCGGTTGAATTGACCTCTCACATTGGCGATCATCAGATGGCGCACTGAAAATGCCGCCACCGAATGATCAGGATCGATGTTCCATTGAGCCATTTGCTGCCTCCTTGGTTTTTTGAAAAGTATATCACGGGCGCCGGGCATTGCAATGGTATCATTTCAAGAGGAGCTTATTCGTCCTGAAGGTTCAGTCTTGTTTTTCGTTATTCCCTGTTGTATATTACGAATATGGCGAAGGAGCGCCTGCGTAAGGGCACAGCGGCGAAAAGGGTCCCCCTTGATCTCAAGGGCAGGATATGGATCGACGGAAAAGAGGGGACCTTCCTTGGGTACGGCCGAGTCATATTGCTTGAAAGAATTCAGGAGTACGGCTCGATTACAAAGGCCGCGAGGTCGATGGAGATGTCATACCGGCATGCGTGGGAGCTTGTTGATTCCATGAACAGGCAGGCTTCGAGGCCCCTTGTCGAGTCGGCGACAGGCGGCAGGGGCGGAGGCGGCGCCCGACTGACCGAAGAGGGTGAAAGCGCTATCGCTCTTTTCCGGCGGTTTTACGAGGATTTTCAGGCGTTCCTCGCGGACGAGGGAAAGGCCCTGTCATTATCCTAATGAATACTTTTTTTGGAGGATGGGTTATGTTGAAGACAGTTGTCTGTTTATTGATGTCGATGGTGTTGGGGGCGGTGGCTGTGACCGGCAGGGCTTCGGCTGCAACAGAGATCATCTGTTCATCCACGACAAGCACAGAGAACTCAGGCTTGTTCGGCCATATTCTGCCGATGTTCGAAAAAAAGACGGGGATCAGGGTGAAGGTGGTTGCGCGCGGCACGGGCGCGGCGATAGAGATGGGCAGGCGGGGCGATGCCGACGTCGCCTTCGTGCATGCGAAGGAACAGGAATTGAAGGCTGTTGAGGAAGGGTTTTTCGTGAACCGGCATGATGTCATGTATAACGATTTTGTCGTGATCGGGCCTCCTGATGACCCTGCGAAGATCAAAGGGATAAAATCCGCCGCAGAGGCGCTCAGGAAAATTGCCGGCGCCTCATCGTTTGTTTCGAGGGGAGACAACTCAGGCACGCATACAAAGGAATTATCGCTCTGGAAAAAGACAGGCATGGAGCCGAAGGGCCATAAGTGGTATCTGGAGGTCGGCCAGGGCATGGAAAAGACGCAGAGGATCGCAAATGAAAAACGGGCGTACACCCTGACCGACAGGGGAACGTGGCTTGCTACGAAGGATAAAGACAAACTCGAAATGGTGATTGTCCTTGAGGGCGATCCCGTGTTATTCAATCAATACGGCGTCATGGCGGTGAACCCGGAGAAATTCAGGCACGTGAAATACAGGGAGGCGACGGAGTTTATCAACTGGCTCATATCAGAGGAGGGCCAGCAGGCGATAGCCTCATTCAAGGATAAGAACGGCAACGCCCTCTTCATTCCAAACGCAAAATAAAGGCGTCGATGCCTGAACTTCCATGTTCCTGGCCGAGAGTTTTAAGACAGCGCTTTCTCTGATCGTCAATCTGAACGCCGAACTGCTGGGGATTATCTTTCTCTCCCTTAAGGTCTCGGGCTCGGCGCTTGTCATTGCGACGCTGATCGGGCTCCCCCTTGCCGCGCTTATGGGGTTCAGGAAGTTCCCGCTGAAAGGGGTGTTCGTCAGCCTGTTGAACACCTTCATGGGGCTGCCGCCGGTGGTGGCGGGTCTTCTGATATATCTGTTTTTGTCGAGGAGCGGGCCGCTGGGATTTATGGGGTTGCTGTATACGCCATCAGCGATGATCATAGCACAGAGTATTCTGGCGTTTCCGATCATCGTCTCCCTCAGCTATGCAGCCATCGTCGGCGTTGATCCGATCATCTCCCAGGCCTCGAGGAGCCTCGGCGCTGCACAGTCCCAGGTCTCCCTGACCATCATGAAAGAGGCCCGGTTCGGGATCATGTCGGGCATAATCGCCGCATTCGGCAGGGTGATGGCCGAGGTGGGAGCAATTCTGATCGTGGGAGGCAACATCGCCGGCTACACAAGGGTGATGACCACAACCATCGCCCTCGAAACGGACAAAGGCGATTTCGAGCTGGCCCTGGCCCTGGGCATCATCCTTCTTTCGATATCCCTTGGCATTAATTTCCTCCTCCACCTCGTTCAAAGAAAGGGGGCGGTGGAGAGATGAGTCTGGCGTTGACCGTATCGAATATCCGCAAATCCTATAGCGGTAAGCCCGTGCTGGAGGATGTCTCGTTATCGTTTGACAGGAATGCCGTCTACGTCCTGACCGGGCCGAACGGCTCAGGCAAATCAACTTTCCTGAGAATCTGCGGCCTGATAGAGGATGCTGATTCAGGGGAAATAGTCTACACATCTGAAGGGGGCATGCTGAAACACGATATCCGGTTGAAACGCCGGATTACCCTCGTATTGCCCCGGATCGGGCTCTTCAATACAACTGTTTTTAAGAACGCGGCATACGGATTGAACATCAGGGGGTCAAAGGGAGCCGACGCCGCGAGAAGGGTTGACGAGGTTCTCGCCTTCGTGGGGCTGGCTCACAAGAAGGATCAAAGCGCCCTTACCATCTCAAGCGGGGAGAGGCAGCGGCTCGGGATCGCGCGCGCATTGGTGATAGAGCCGGAGATACTCTTTCTTGACGAGCCGACCGCTTCCATCGACGAAAAGAACTCCGCCATTGTGGAAGATATCATCCTGGACCTGAAGGCAGGCGGCAGGACAACGGTCATCATGACTACGCACGATAAAGACCAGGCCGGCCGGCTGGCTGATTCATGGCTGACAATGCACGCGGGGAAACTTATCCCGCACCCGTGAACCTTCGCCTTTTTCCGTATGCCCGCCCTCTTCGATACGCAGTATTAGGGTGAAGAAGCTCCAGCATGACAATTACCGGTGTTTCTGATATTGTATGGCATGGAAGGCGTTCTCCGCGCAAAGATATTATCAGGGAGCCGCGGCAGCTGACCGATGAACCGGCAACCGGTAGTAAGACCTGATCTTCTTTTGTTTCTCATCCTTATTGCCTTTGCATCGTCGTCCTGCTCTTCCGGCCGAAGAGAGGCCCGTCCCGAAATTCCCCATAACGGAGGAACAGTGACGGCTTCCTGGTACGGCGCGGATTTCCACGGACGCCCGACCTCTTCAGGGGAGATTTTTGATATGTACTCGAAGACCTGCGCCCACCGAGAATACCCCTTCGGCACGCGGCTGAAGGTGACCAACACCGCAAACAGCAGGTCCGTGGAGTGCGTTGTCAATGACCGCGGTCCCTTTGTCGAGGGGAGGTCATTGGACCTCTCCTATGCGGCTGCAAAGGAGATCGGTCTCATCGGTCCGGGGACAGGCGCTGTCTCCCTTGAAGTAAACGGCAGGGATGCCTCATATATCAGAAAAGTGAGGGTCCAGGCTGCGGACCGGAAGGGTCCTTTTGCCATCCAGGTCGGATCGTTTGCGGAAAGCATAAACGCCATCAGGCTGAAACGGGCGCTCGCCCTCAAATACGGCAATGTCTACATCCAGGAGGTTGAACTCAAAGGGGTGACCCATTACCGGGTGAGGATCGGCAACTTCGACACCCTCGCCGCTTCCCAGCCGACCGCCGAGCAACTGGGACAGGAGGGCTACCCTGCTGTCATCATAAAGGCTGATGTGAGAATATAGTCTTTTCAGGACCGCCTCTGCTGATTACGAAATAGAAGGTGTATTTCAGTCATCGCCTGATGCTAAGGCCGCTGATTTCATTTGTGCGAACTGCTGCTTTTTGTGTACAATTCCTGTATGAAACGCTTTGACGATGTTATAGAATTCCACGGCCATGCCTGTCCCGGCCTTGCCCTGGGCTACCGCGTCGGTCTGCGGGTCCTCAGAGAATTCGGCGACCGCGCCGGGGATGAGGAGCTCGTCGCAGTGGTCGAGAACAGCTCTTGTGCCGTGGACGCTGTGCAGGTGATGACCGGCTGCACCTTCGGCAAGGGCAACCTCATATTCAGGGATTATGGGAAACAGGTCTACACTTTCTATACGCGGCCGTCCGGAAGGGGCATTCGCATCGCCGTCAACTGGACAAAACCAGCGGAGACGGCCCAGGAGAAGAGGATGTGGGACCGGTACATGAAGGGCGACCGGTCGAAACAGGTGACAGCGCATGTCCATGACAGCAAGGCGGCGAAGATCCGCAGCATCCTTGAGGCTGACGAAAAGACGTTACTGACGGTCACACGGATAAAGGAGCATCTGCCGCCCGTGGCGAGCATATACCCCAGTGTCACCTGCGAGGAGTGCAAGGAAAAAGTGATGGAACCGAGGGCCCGGATACGAGAGGGCAGGATAGTCTGCATCCCCTGCTCTGAAAGGAAATGAGATGCAGGAGATCATAAAAAAGGCCGAGATACTCATCGACGCGCTGCCGTACATCCGCACGTTCTGCGGCAAGACGCTGGTGATCAAATACGGCGGAGCTGCCCAGACCAGGGATGACTTGAAGGATTCCTTTGCCAAGGACGTGGTCATGCTGAACTTCATCGGGATCCGCACGGTGATCGTGCACGGCGGGGGACCGAAGATATCCGCCACCATGGAGAAGATGGGCAAGAAGCCGGAGTTTGTGAACGGCCAGCGCGTCACCGACCAGGAGACCATGGATATTGTCGAGATGGTTCTCGGCGGCCTTGTGAACAAGGAGA